>JAJRVX010000401.1:0-64777 GCA_024277095.1 Chloroflexota bacterium | reverse complement strand
TTACGCTCGAATCTTTCAATTCCGGCGCAATCATCGCCACTTGGGTGCCTTCGGTCGCGTGGTCTTGGTAATGAATCAGCTGTTGAGCGAGCCTATCTCTCTTTTCCATTCTCTATCCCAATGGCTCCGTCCTATATGGCACTGGAAGGTCACTGTGTCGCCTATTCCAATATGAGCGAAATTAGTTTCATCTTCCAGCGGATTCATCTGTCGCCCTTCAACCGTACTTGAATGCCATGTCTTTCCACCACGTTTTGTCTTCACTTGAATGTGGACGGTGCGGCTCTGATTTTGGTTGCAGGCAATCAAATCGATCTTAGGCATATTACCAGCAAAAGTCACAGCAAATGCCCCGCGTTTGTTCAGCTCAGCAGCAACAAAATATTCGCCCGCGCGTGCTGTTTGTTGGTTGCGTGCCCCCCGTCGCAGTTTGCGTGAATCTTTATCTTCCCTCGTCTTAGTCATTTCTCTTCTCCTTACTTGCTCTACCTTTCATCTATCTAATCAATACTGGGTGGAAGTCATCATTGATCCGGACAAAGTTACATATACGGTAATAGCGGTAGCTGTTCTCCTGAAGCGTGTTTGGAAATTTACAATTGTTTAGCAGCTTTTCGTACCACTGAGTGAAAGAAGGTGATCTTGATTATGGTCTCGCTACTTTCAAGCCAATACTCAAAATTCTTGCTCAAGTAGCGAAACCGGTTCAACCACCCAAAACTTCGTTCGATCACTCATCGTCTAGGCTGCACCACAAACCCGCGTTGCCCCTTGGGGCGTCGCACAATCTCTAGCGTGCATCCCAATTCCTGGTGTACCTCATCTGCCATGTCTCTCCATTAAGATCATCTTGAACCTGGCTTTGTACTCGATCGACTTTCAGCTATCCTCAGAAGGCATAGCGGAGAAGTTTCCTAAGTAGATCTTTTGACCTGTGTTTACCCCAAATGTGACGTCTCCTACAGTGTCAGGGAGATCGTATGCATGGACTATCCGGATAAGGTTTCCGGGGTTCACGTCGTCGTAATAACTGCTTAGTCCCTCATATTGCCATTGAGCATACCAGCTCCCCTTGGACGAATACTCGTACTCCTTGCCTGTGAGGTCGGCAACATATGGATCCAAATCGCCAAAGGAGGCAGTCCCTGGCTTCCGATTAACCGCCTCGATAAAGACCAGTAAGAAGTGTCCCTGAGCGATATAGGCCTCGTCGTAGAAATAGACCGCTTTCCGCTTCTTTACATCGTAGATCTTGAATTCCCAACCATTGGCCGTGACGGTCTCTCCGATACCGGGAAAGGCTTCAGCCAGATTCATCTGTGGCTTAGGTGTTGGTGTCGGCGGTGGTGTGGGGATCTCTTGAACGACGGCAATTTGCTCTGTGTTGCCTACCGCCTCTACTACCCACGCAGCGACCCAGGCAGGTTTGTCATTGACGCAGCATATCTGCCACCATTTCTCATCAAGTGTTTTGCCGATAATCTCGTAGCGGCTTCCCTCAACCATCTTCCCTATAATGGGAAACGATGTGCCTGGCCCTTGGCGAATGTTGACCGGGCTCTCTTTGATCTGAACGTAAGGGCCTGGTAATGGTTGAGTAAGATCGAGGGCTTCTACGAGCCTAAAAGTTACGTTGCTCAGGTGAATCGTATGTGAGAGGCCAAGAAAGCTTGAAAAACTCGAGATTGTGCCAGAGAAGACGATATGTTGTCCTTTGTTAATTCGCAAAGCCTCTTCTTTACTGACTGGAAAGATAACATCGTAATCACTATCTCCTGTAACATCCACTTCAACGGTATAAAAGAAGAAGAGAGTCTTGTCTACATTCGTCACACGCCCCGACCAATTTACAGCACGTTTCCCTTTTAAACTATTCAGGTAGGCGTCCCGCTGTACGTCAGTCAAACTTTCATCGCGCCAAGTGGCAAGTATCTCATGAACAGGAGGAGCCAGATAAGTTGGTGTTGGTTTAGGCTTAATAATGGATGGCGTTAGTGTTAATGTAGACGTGGCAGTAGATGTAATTTCCTGTACCACAGGGACAAGCCCTACATCTCCGGTAGCTTCAACAACCCACGCGGCCACCCACGCAGGATTCTCATTAACACAGCATATCTGCCACCATCGTTGGTCAAGCGTCTTGCCGATAATGGCGTGATGATCACCTTCCCGCATTTTCCCTACAATAGGGAAAGATGTGTCAGGCCCTTGACGTATATTGACAACTCCCTCCTTGACCTGGACGTATGGTCGAGCACCAGGCTCTGATTTCTGTTGTGCAATCGGCTTTTCCCCTTCATCTCTCAATTTCGATATCTTCACCGTCCATACCGGCCCATCTGGGGTGGAGGTGGCAATCTCTATTTTGTACCCGTGAAAGTTATCCCAGCGTACAGCCATAGGCGCTTGCATATCAGGGGATTCGGTCACGGAGAAACCGAAGCGGTTCAGAAGCAATGACCACTGATTCAGAAGGTAGTCGTCTTCTGAAAGTCCATCCATAACCTGGAAGCCCTTTGCAACGCCGTTAAGGTTGTATGCTACGCTGAAGCTGTACTTCCCGACGGTGTATGTCCGCATCTCCCCTCCTTCGGGGATTGAATCTACAGCGCCGGCTGGCATTTGGGTGATCATAGCACCCTGGCCGTATTGATCTTCGATTTCTTGAACAGATTTCCCCAGAATATTCGGCACATACACGATTAGATCGCTCGTTGAGACGGGGATGGTTTCAATAGGGGGCACTTCTGTCTTTTCAGGTGTATGTAGTTGTGATACGAGAGTTGGCGTCCGTATAGCTGCGGGCGCTGATGGGAGTGAGGTTGGTGGCTCTGTAGGCGATAGTGTGGGTTCATGAGTGCTTACCGCCTCGATAGCAGGCGTTATAGTCTGTTGTTCTGATGTTATTATTGGCTGAGACGCAACGACTTCCGATGTGATTGACGGAGAGAAAGCTTGCTCTTTATTGCTAAACAACACAACAGCGATCGCTAATACGACCACAAGGCCTACGACGGCCGATGTACCAACACATCCCCACTTAAGCAGCTTCTTCATGGCTGCCCCTCCCTTTCGCCTTTGCTTTTCCTTTCGCTGGCCTTTGTGGAATCACTTTACCTTGAAACAAAAGGGTATGACTTTCCTCTCGCTTGAGATTATATATGAAAGAAATTATCCATGTCCATAGGCCCTCGGGATCCTCTCAACGTCTATGTAACTTCTCTCAACGGGCGTAGAGGATGCAGTGAGCCAAAAAGAGAAAGGGCGCCTCATCGACGCCCCTCTCTCTCACCACGGCGGCGGATCGTGTTACGGGTCAGCCTCCGGCATTGACCGTCAGATCGTAGGTGAAAGGGATAGAGTCACCGACCTGGACGTTGATGGCGCTGAACATAGGCCGTAGCTACCGCATAGCCACCCGTATCTCTCTCATGCGAGCCCCGTCAATCATGTGCAGCCGCTCGTAGATGAGCTCGGTGATCTCCCGCGCGATTACCACTTTCTCAAGCGGCGTCCCCGCCACGTACCTCTCGTACCACGCTAGCTTCATCCACGCTCAGGATCAAAGCCTTCTCCCGTAACTCCGCGTAGATCCACCTGATCGTGTGGCCACCGAGAATGTTAACCTCGCTGTGGAATACCACGAGATCCTCCCCGCCGCTCATCAACCTATCTAACTTCCCCACTGCACTTCCGCACGTCGTCGACAGTATCACCCGCATCAGGACTCCGCGTCAGAAGCAGATTCGGGCTTCCTCTCCATGTGCAAGTGCTCGGCTTTAGTACTCTGCGTGAGGAAAACCGAGCATACCCCTCCGTGTGCAAGGGGGTGCTAAACCATCCCACATGCTCTCAGAAATGAACAGGGGGGTGTTCTTGGAGCGGGAGGGAGAGGAGGACACCCGTCCGGGGATGGGGGCGGACGGCCAGAGCAGGCGGGCCTCCTGGAACGGTTAGGGGTGGGGTAGTTGGCCCCAAAGTCAACATCACTTCCAGGAGGTATGAGATGGCCGAGCGTGTGATTACCTTCAAGCGGGGACGCCGCGAGATCGCTGTCAAGATCAACGGCAGCGAGGTTGTTGTCGGCAGCCAGGTCTACAAGCCGATGGACGAGAAGCTTATTCGGCTCATCGGCGGTTGGATTGCGAACGGCTTTGAGCCGACGACTGGCAATCGTACGTTGCGCAGGCCACTATCGCCCGAGCAACGGGCAGCGGTGGCAGAGGCGATCGCCAATGGCCTGGAGCCGATAGACGTGTTCACCAAGCTGACCCAGGCCGGCGTGAAGCTTGGCACCCGCGTGACCGCCCTGCGTTACGCGATGGGCGTTGCAGGCAGGCTGGCGAAGGGTGAGGAGCAGGTGAACGCCGCCTGGGAGGTGGAGCCAGACCCGGCCTTCCAGGCCATACTGGGGGAAGCACAGTACCCCTCCCGCCTCCTGCGGTAGCATCTATGCGCTGCGGGAGGCGAGATCCTCTCTGGCAGCCAATCGATGTGGGAACCACGGCGTTTCCCACACCATGACGACGATAGGAGTGGGGTAATTCGCCCCGATCAAACCAACATCCCAGGAGGTAACCATGTTTCAGAAAGTCATCATTGCCGGCCGTTTGGGAAACGACCCCGAGGTGCGGTACACGCCAAGCGGTGCGCAGGTATGCACGTTCAGCGTTGCCACAAACCGGCGGTGGACTGACCGGGACGGCAACCCGCAGGAGAAGACGACCTGGTTCCGTGTGAGTGCCTGGGGCAAGCTGGCCGACGTGTGCAGCCAGTATTTGCACAAAGGCCGCGCCGTGCTCATTGAGGGCGAGGTGGACGTTTCCACCTGGACTGACCAGAACGGGAATGCACGCGCCACGCTGGAACTACGAGCTGCCAATGTGCGCTTCCTGGGCGGCAACAGCAGTAACGGGAACGGCGCTGCCGAGCCCGTGCCAGCCGCAGAGGACGAGGACGTACCTTTCTGATAAACAGGGGGTGAGGGTATAATGCCCTCACCCTTCCCTTTTGGGGCCGTCGTCTAACGGAGAGGACGCTCGGGTAACGCCGAAGTGCGCCCGAGAGGTGCGGGTTCGAGTCCTGCCGGCTCCACCTACCAGAAGACCTGCTCATAACGAGCAGGTCTTCTTTTTTCTGGACACCCTATGCACCTGGACTACGTAGGCGTGGGGTGTCGCCCTCCCCGCGGCACCACTCTCTCTTTGCCGGGGACGCCGCCGCCGACATGCTAGTCGTCCCATCGAAAGCCTGCCGTCCGGGTTAGTCAAGCCACCTGACGACGCAGGTGTGGGGGCTGTTGTCCCCCAGAAACCTAGTCTCAGGAGGCGAAAGATGGCTGCTCCATATCCTTTCCGTCGTAACCCGGACGGCAGCGTGACGGTCTGGCTGCCACGCGAGGTCGTCATCAAGGAGACGGACGGCCAGGGACGTGTGCGATCGTGCGTCCGCAAGTATGCCATCAAGACCGAAAATGGTGTAAAATGGGTGCAACAAGGATACAAATGGGGGAACGATTACGATCCTGCATGACGAGTTAGCCCCTTGAGGCACGGTTCGCGTGGCGGTGGCACCTGTCACACATGACGCGTGTGCGGCGTCACCGTCGCGCGATGTAATCCCTCGTAGGAAAGGATGTATCATGTGTAAAGAGCCCTCTGGTCAAGGAGACAACCGGATCATAATTTTTTCATCCCGATTGAGATCCCGGCGGGGAAGCATCGTGGACGAGTTCACACTGGGATTCACGTGCTATCTCGAGTGTGGGCACGATGTGGATGTAGACCGTATGTGCCCGCAAGACCCGCCATTTATCGGACAAGAGATGCTGTGCGCCCAATGTGGCGGCGCCAGGCGGCGGATCACGGGCACCACCCCGCGCTCCTTTAATCAGGAGTGGATCAAAACCCCCGCCGGGGATGTCAGTATCTTTTACATGAACACACCAGAATGGGGGTATCACGTTAGCGACAGTGGCATAGAAGTGCGCGGCTTCGCCACATTTGAGGAAGCAAAGCAGGCCGCGCTTGATAGGTTCTGCAAGTAAGCGCCAGCGACACTTATAGGAGAGGACAATTGTCACATTGTTACATCAGTTGTCCTCGCGATTATCGTTATAAATGCTTCGCGGGTAGTGAGTCAATATCTATGTAAGAAAGTCTCATATGAAAGAATCGTTGTGTCGTCATAGTTCTAGACATGTACTATATACTACTATTAGACTATATATACACGTACTCTATGTCCCGTAGCGCATCAGTACCATCGTAGGGCCAGCCTCAGATTACATTGCCCCATGGCAGCGGGTGTGGGAATGCCCCGCCATTCCCAACCTTTCAGTACTCACGTCCTGTACCTGGGGAGTGAGTCATCAGGAACGACGATTCTTAGCCCACAGCGCTAACATCCCCAGGCCACCGCTGACCAGCAGGACGGTGGCAGGCTCAGGGACAATGGGAGGAGGTACGAGGTAGTACCACTCCTCAGCTACGCCCCACGGCATGTTAACCACGCATTCGAAACGAACGGAGATGAGCTCCTCTTGTCGTGGGGGACACTTCAATGATACAGAGAAGGTACCATCAAGATTTACTGTGCCGCTACCCAGAAGCTCGCGTGGCTCTGGATACTCTAGACCCCCCGAGTACACATAGACCACTCCTTGAGCGGCGCATTGTTCGTTGGGTATCCACACCTGCCCATGCAACTCCCTGGCGCCTGCTCTGAGCTCCAGTCGTGGAATAGAGGGATAGTACCAAAACCAAATCGCTTTAGGCCAGAACTCGAACGGCGCTACCGTAAAGGTGTCCTGAACGACTTTGCCTTCCTCACACTCAGCATAGATGGTGATGACTTCACCCTCTCTGAGAGGACGGCTCAAGTACACAGTAAAACCGGCCCATCCAGGCTTATAGGCTGTCCACGCTTTGTCACTGCCCAGTAGCTCACCGCTGATATCCTCTCCCGAATAGACGTAAAAGGTTTTCCCATCGCAAGGGCCTCCGAGGGCCAATTTCCCGGCAACCCATGTCCACCCCGCTTGAAACGGGAAATTGGGATACTCAACTAGTGGCTCTGGCTGCTCGGCCTGCACTGCGAGAACGGGCGTCAACGCGAGAATCGCCAGAAGCAGAGCTATTCCGCGCAGCATGTGCACTCCCTCCTGTCTCAGGAACCGAAACGTCCGCTGTGTCCTTTCGTAACCGCCAGGTCTCATTCTATCTACCTCACCGCAGGCTTGCAAGCGTATAACTCTCACAACATATGACGACGCAGGGGTGGGGGCATCTCGCCCTCACCCCTATCTCTTTCCCAGGAGGCGTCACACAATGATCCGCATTCGCGTACTCGACGACCGTGGGCGTACGCTGTCGCATGTGGACTATCGCAACACGATCTTTGAGGAGCTGTACTCCCCAAAGGACGTGGCGATCGTCCAGGTAAATCCGGAGGAGCCCATCATACCGTTAGGCGTCACCGGTTTCCAGATCGACTTCTTTGGCTCCTCCGTGAAGAAGGGCCGCATCGTCTACAGCAAGCTCGATCTCCTGTCTCGCTACGGCACGTGCGCTGAGCACATGCCATATGTCGGTATGTTGCTCACTACGCTCCGCACAAAGCCAATCCGCCGCCAGGTGAAGATCCTGGTGGTGGAGGACGGCGAGTGGGGCACCGGCGATTGCCACGGCCTTGCAGCTCCCGACCTGCTCTGGGATATCCACCATCCCGACGTGGAACGCAGTATGGCACGCTCCGAGATGATCCGCCGTGCCGCCGAGGACGAGTCCTTGCCCGAGGAGACCCGTGAAGCGTGGCGTCGTCTGGCCCGTCGGCGATTTCCGCCCAAGGACATCACGGTCGCCCAGTTTAGGCTGGTCGCCCCCGACCAGTGGATCGCCAAGGGCACCGTGAGGCCGGCGGAGACGGAGTATGATCTTGTCCTCCCACGGTCATCCTTCAAGGGCAAGAAACTGCCCCTTGGAGTATGGGAAGGCGAGGTTGTGTTCGGCATCCGTGAATGGGCGCGACCACTGAAGATGGCTGTTGGCTACCAGATCCTTCAGTGGTTCTCGCCCTCAGCGTTGTTCGCCGATCTCGGCGTCCACCTGGAGATGGAGTTGGAGAAGGTCTTGCGGCTACACAACGACCGCAAGGCGCTGCTCGACTTCATCTACGACGATGAGGTGGGCGCGCACTCGTACACCGAGGAATTGCTACTGGCCGACAGGAACGAGCTCGTGATCAAGACCAAGCCGATCCAGCAACGCATTCGGGAGCTCACCCGCAACGCCTGGTGGCATGTTGCCACCCATGCAAACCTGAGCGGTGTCGGCCTCATGGCGATCCCCGACGATGACCTGGACTACATGGTCGTGTCCACCACAGAGCTCCCCGAAGGCGAGCTGTTCATGGCCCGCTATCCGATAAGAGGGCCGTGGGACATCCAGGTCGTCGTCAACACGCACAAGAACCAGATCCCCGGCACCGTGGCGATGAGCCACGAGACGGCTGCTCACTTCGCCGGAGATTTCGATGGCGATAATTTCGTCTTGTGGGAAACGGCCCCATTTCCCACAATGACGGAGGAGGCGCGCTCCTTCAACGGCTATGAAGTCCCCAAGGAGAAGCCGCGCCGTGAGTCCACGATGGAGCTTGAGAACCGCCGCCTCGTGACCGAGCGTGCCATCGAGGGCGGTGGTGCTCTCGGTCGCATCGCAAATGCGATTACAGCGGCGCACGCCAACGGCCGAGATGACCTCATCCCCGAACTGGCCGACATGCTGCAAGGCGCCGTAGACATGATCAAGTATGATACGTCGTATGATCCAGAGCGCCTTGCGGAGATCCGTCGGGAGATCGGCGATAATCCCGTATGGCTCCAGGTGCATAAACAGCGGTGGTGCTGGAGTAAGAAGGCGCCGATCACCGGCGGAGAGGACACCATCTCGCAGCTATGGGATCACGTGGCCAGCCACTTTCGGCCCGCCGAGGATGTCGCCATCAACACGGCGTATCTCGTCGATCTCGTTCCGGAGCCCGACGAGGCCGTCGTGAGGACGGCTCGCCACATGGTGCGTGCCCTGTACTCCGGCCCGATTGCACGGGCGATCAGGGAGATCAAGGATCAGGATGAGAGAGACACCGAGATCGCCAACATCTGCGAGTCCTGGCGGGCGTGGTGCCAGGGTGAGAGCCGCATTGTGGACGGCAAGGAGCTACCGGGGCTCACCGAGAACAGAGACGCCTTCTTCCGGGCGATATGGCGACTGTCCATGTCGTCCGGCAACAGCGCCGTCTTTGTGGGCTTCCCGGATGAGGTGATCGACCTACTCATGTCCGTCGAGCCCGTTGCAGTCAATCAGATCGGGCTCCGGACGAAAGAGGGTGGGATCATCCGGTGGGCTGTGGCGAAGAAGACCGTCAAGAGCCTACCGGAAGACCGGTTGCACATACTCCGAGAGATTGCCCGCAAGCGTGGGTGGATTGATGCGCTGCGGGTAATGGGGTAAGTGTGAGGCGATGCACGTGTCGTCGTACACGTGCGTCGCCTTTATTTTTCTGGACGAGGAGGCGACCATGACCAGAGATGAGGTACTGAGACGATACCCGCGCATCGTTGCCCATATGATCTGCGAGTCGCTGGGGTACTTCACTCCGCTCGCGGCAGCCAACGCACTCCTGGCATACAAGCTCGACCTGCCGTTTCACTGCGAGATGTACATGTGGATGGCACAGTCCTTCAACGACGATAAGGTGCGTGAGGTTGGTAGGAACTTTCTGGAGCGCGCCATCCGCAACCGGCACAACCATACGGGATACATGGCGGACTTCAAGCTCGCGATGACGGCGGTGCAGGCCGAGCTAGAGGGATGCGGCCCGAAGCTGGCGAGCTGGTTCTAGTGAGGTGGGCGATGCGATATGCATGGGAAGTACGCAATGCGATCGAGAAGGTGTGCCCCTACAAGTTCTCCGTGCGCACTCGCTATGGGGCGTATTACCCCTACTTCATCGTCAAAGTGCGCTATCCAGGCAAAGTCCCGCGGTACGGCGAGAGCTGGACACCACACGAAGGCTCACGCTTCTACTACGACGTGAACGATGAGGTGTCCAAGGAGCTCGTAAGCGTCCTCACGGCGATAGCCAGTCTACCTTACCGCATGATCATAGCCGTGGAGGGAAAGCATGACCGACAAGCTGACAGGCGACATCGCTACCTTTCTGCGTGAGAGATACGGTGACCGGCTAGAGGAGAACCGCTGGCGGGCATGGGACGATGCCAGGGATTGCGCCCGGCTGGAGTGCCCGCAGGCCAGCGACGCGTTCCTGTCGGATGTGGCAGAGAGCGTCTTTGAGAGACTATACGGTGTGGAGCGTGAAGGATGAGGGTACTATGCCTCAGATGCTCAGACTGCGGGAAGTGGTTCCGCATCCACCCGCTACACCTGAAACCAGGCCGCAAGGAGGAGATCATCCAGAATGATCGTCGCCTTGCGGCCATGTTTCATGGAGAGACGCTTCTGTGGCCCCTGGATCCACAATGTCTGGAGAAAGGGCACCTTCTGGTTGCCCGAGCGCTCGAGCCCGATCTTGCCATTCTGGTGGAGCCTCAGATGTTGCCAGGGTGCCGGGAGTCCTCAGAAAAGCCGCTCTTCTGGAGTTTGGCGATCTGACGAGAGCGCGGTCTCTGCTCAGTAACGCGCTACTTTGCTATTGCAATCTGCCTCTTGCCTCGTTCAGTGATAAATCGTACTTGCACCCGTACAAGGAGGGGAATTCATGTACAACTGGATTGATGATGTTGAGCTTGCTGCATGGCAGGCCAGCTCGGCCATGAGCGACATCGCCTCACACATAGAGGCAATCAAGAGGGGCGCGAGGCAAGCCGTAAAGAGAACCAAGAACGTGCAAGGATATGTGGAGCTGTTCCCAGCCCCGTTCGAGGTGGTGGCCAAGGAGGTGGAGCGTGTGCTAGAGACGGCAGAGAAATTGCGAAGGGAGTATGAGCAACTATGCTGTAACACGACTTCGAGCGCGACATCTCCAACGCAATCGCCTCTCATCCCGATAGAGAGCTATGAAAATACTCAAGGCACGAAGCAAGAATGAAACACCTCCCTCGATGCCTCCATTCACAAATCAGGCGCTGTATAACCACGATGTGGGTTACACAGCTTCTCTCACAACCCGAAGCATCTTTCCTCCCAGGGGCCACAAGAAAAGATGGAGCCTCTTGAAGGAGGCCTACCGGTAGTCTTCCAAGGCATCCCCCTTCATCACCTCAAATCAGGCAACTGCAGTATCAAACCAATACAAGGCGTGCTGCGCCTCAGTCCCGAAAGCCTCTTCGTCTGCAGGAAACTACCCGCATTCCTACAAACTCGCGATGCGGGAAAAGGGCCATTTTGGAGTTGGCTCACTTCCCGCGGAGCATTCCAGGCCTTCTTCGGCTGGCTACAAGTGAACATAGATAGCAAAGGAGAGGATCATATGCGAGAGCTGAATGAACTCATAGATAGAATCGCGGAAGTCATGAAGCTGCTTGCGGATCATGGCTTCACCACGTTCTCGATCAATAGGACGACCCAGATCTCTGGCGAGCCATATGCGATCCACGCCTACATCAAACCTCGTCACATAGACGACGTGACGCTCATACTTGGTGTTGAGCCTCAAAGCGTTGAGGTGCCCTGCACGATAGCCCCAGGCAATACGGCATATGTGTACTGGCCCATCGAAGAGGATCTGGTCGTCCTGACGCTGGTGATGCCCTTTGAAAGGGTAAGCCTCGGTGCAGATGGAAGCGAAGTGCAAGGAGGAAGCCATGCGGGAGGCATATCTCTATGATCCGTTGAATAGAGATAGTGGGACAAACGCGAGGACTTGGATGCTGGCTCGCTTTGAACTCGAATTTGACCCCAGCGATCGGATGATCCAAGAACTGAACTATCGGCACCGGTATGATGGGGTCTCCTTCCGGAGGGACAGAGTGAAAATTGTCACCGTCTCCGTAATGAACTGTGACAAGGAGAAGTTTGAGAAGGTCGCTCAGGAACTTTCCGAGCTCGAGGAGCAGGTACTGGAAGCGCTTCGATTACAAAAGCTGGCTGGTTTTGCACAGTAAGGTCACAGGGCTCGTAGCTTAATGGGTGAAGGCGTCCGCCTCATAAGCAGAGGGTTCCAGGTTCAAGTCCCGGCGAGCCCATCTGCAAGCGACAATAGACCAATAGGCTTCCAAGGCGCGGGCCAAGCCTACCACAATTCTCGGGTGGTGCCGACCCACGCCGCAGTGCTACTCATCAGATTCGGGAAAGTAGATCCTGAACACGCCAGAGCCAGGAGGCAGTGTGACGCTCAATCCTTCGCTAATCGGGGTGTTAACTGTTATCCACACCACTTGATCAGCGGTCTTGCCATCTATGGTGTTATATGCCTTGGTCTGCCATTCCAAAACCACAGAAGTGTCTGATTTGCCCTCGATCACTATGACATCTTGAGTAATCAGGCTGACTTCACCTCCGCGGCTTAGGCGATAGCCGCTATCATTGGCACCCATGAACACATCTTGGAGTGAAAATTCGATGACGGCTTCCGTTCGGTTATTGATCAGAAATCGAGTCTTGAAGTAGCGCTTCTTGCCACTCCCCCATCTATCAAGCTTTGTTTGCTCAAATCCAATCAACGTTATATCAACAGTCGAACCATTGATGACAGAGATCAGTGTGTCGCCAACTCCCATGATGAAGTTTGAGGGAATCGTTTTGAGGTTACCCTCATAAGAATCCTTCGGCAAAGATGTCGGTGTAGGTGTTGCCCGTGGGATTACACGGAAAACCTTCATGCCTGGTGCCAGTGTAACATGCCTGTTTTTAACAGGTGTGTTCACCATGATCCAGATTTCCCTGCCCTCTCTAAACAACCACTTGAGCACCATGGATGCTCTTGAGTTTGGCTCAACCGATATAGGATTCACCGGATTCCTTGTGTCTAGATTGCCTTCCCAGTTGAGGATACTGTTATCTCCTGCTCGGATCATCGTGGGCGAGATAGTCACTGGCGTGTACCCTCTGTTGTAGAAAGAAAAACGAGCCTCAAAGTAAGGCATGCCGGCCAAGTCGCCAGCGGGCTCGCAACTCACCAGTGTTGTATCTACCGGTATCCCGTTTATATAGGCCGTGAGAGTTTCCCCAACCCCCAGTAGGAATTCCTGTGGCAGATTAGTGTAGGAACCTTCGTAGGCGACTACTGGAATAGGTGTTGGCGTGGACGTTGGCGTTGGTCTCGCCGTCGGCGCATTCGTTGCTCTAGGTGTAGGTGTACGTATACTCGTTGGCGTCAAAGTAGGTACCGGTGTAAGAGATGGTATGGGTGCGACCCTCGTGATCGATTCTGCTGTACTTATCGGCGTATGAGAAGATGCTGGCTTTGTAATCGCTGTTGGTCTAGGTGTATTCGTTGCAAGTGAGACAGGCGACTTGTTCAGAAGAGTCTCTGCAGGAGAAGCCTTCACTTGAGCTGTTTCCCGCTTTGAATCAGTAACTTGATCGCGTTCTCCCGAAGATGCCAAGAAAAGAACAACGCAGAGACAGACCATGACAAGGAGGCTACCAAGTACAGAGATCATGACAATCCTAGCAATCCACCCCGATCTCCAAGAACGAACAATATCCTGCACGTCCTCACCTCTCTAATGGGCAAACGGCACCAGGAGTTACTTATCAAATCTGCCGCAACGCATGACGCATGTAGCATCAATATCAATGCGAGGATGCGTACGAGATCTCGCTTGCATGGATCGCGTGCAGATCCTGGGCGGTACGGGTTTTCGGAGGAGGCGCCCTTTGAAGGACTCCGCCGGGCGCGCACTAGCGTGCATCCGATGACGTGCGAGCCAAAACGAAAGTGCCTTGAAAGCGACTGCGCCTCATACGCCAGCAGGGGGCGCGCTGCTGGTGCAAATCAATAGTGGTCTAGAGTTGCCAGTCTTCCGAATTCGGATGTTCTCCTTACTTTTAGGAGCCAAGCAAAACCTCTGCATAAAAGGATAGTCAATGATAAGGGCCTATGCATTACTATCGCTGCTGTCGGTTGGCGCAGATGACAGGCCGAAGGAATCCATATATCCCTTTTCGAACTCTTGTTCCACAATAAAGGCAGAAGGCTCGACCACTTTCGCAATGTTGAGCGGGATGTCCAGAACTCTATTCGCGGCGGAGAACCAGAAGACTCCATAAGTACCAAGGCTTAATAAGCCCGGACAGAATCAGGACGACAATGATCGGGAATAGGGGTTTGAGCTTCCCTGTCAAAATGCCCATTAGATCAACAGATAGGCACACAAGCCCACCCGCGATAGCTAGAGCGCTCACTCCAGTGAAGAAGCCATACACGAAGGCCGCTAGGGCGGCGAGTTCAAGTAGACCGAAGAACCTTACCAGGATCGTCATTGTAAACCTCTATCTTCGGGTCTAGAGAGTACAAGAATATTTACTACACCTACTCGTCAGGTAAGTCTAGCAGCGATTGCAGTTCCTCTTCCGCGCGTTCGATCGCTTCACTGGCCCGGTGAATCTCCTCCACATACTCATCAAGTTCACCCAATCCACCGCCTCGCAGCCAGTCACCAAGTACATCGAGAGCATTGTCAAAGTGCTGTGCCGCGGTAAGCCACTCTCGATGCACTGCTTTAAGTTGCGCAGGAGGGGTCATATTGCGAAGTTTCCTATTGTTTCTCTCTATCATCGTCATCCCAAGTGCGAGCTTCTTAAACCAAGTTGTTTCCTCAAACAGTGACGGATCTCGTTCGATCGCTTCCAATTGATTTGCTATGATTTCTGTTGCTTTAGCATACTCATTACTGATCTGCATGGTCTGCTCAATGTAATCCACGCTACGCTCAACTTCTTCTTCTAACCCTTTAAGCGACGAGTCGCGTTGGATCAAGATCGTCCTAGCTGCCTTAAAGAGGATGTATCTTCCCAAGGTGGTATATTCCTCACTATGTGGGTTATAGACATAAAAGCTTTGGCATGTAACACAGGAAAAGATGACTATGATCAAGGTGCCTATCACAGGAATGAACGCCCGGATGATGCGTTTCATCTGGAACCAACCCACCAGGATACCTACATAACACCTGCTATTCGCGGCCCGCGATTAGTGAATCACTGACCCTGGACATAGATATCGCAACTCTCACATAAGGGAAACTTGCTTTCATAGCCCGCTTCCACAGAGAATAGCTTGCCACAACGTGCACATTCTGCTTCCACAAACCTACCCTCGAAACCACAGAATTGGCATAGAGAGAGATTCGCACTAACAGAAAACACATAGTACGTCTGTCCACATGCAGGACACTCTATAACCTCAAAGTCCCAGTCAATTAATTCCTTGGGCTTTGCAGACCAATGCTCTTTCCGCAATTCTTCGATCCGTCTATCTGCTACTTGCTTAAGAGCAGCATGAATGCTTTCGATCTCAATCAACTGTTGATGTTGTTGTTCTGTAAGTAAGTCCTTAATGTCCTGCCCAAGTTCGTCCTTTGTAAACTTGATCAGAAAACCAATGGCTGCGTGAATATAACTCAGCGCTTGCTCGTAAGATATCTCAATTTCATAATGCTGAATTCGGTTGCGAATTCTCGCTATGTTCTTAATCGCTTTCTCATCCTCACAGTCGAAACGCAATGCAGCAATAGTTACAAGTCGCTTCTTGGCACCTTGAATAGAAACCGTGCGCGCATCTTTCTGGCAAGCCTGGTCTACTTGAGCAAATATCAACGACCAATGCTCACGACTTAATCTCTCCTTCAGCACAAGCTCTACGGCCTGGGCGAGTAAGAGTATAGCTAATTTAAGCCTGTTTGGTTTGTTATCATGCTGAAGGGCAAACTCGATTCCTTGGGTTAGCGAGTCCAAGGCATTGTGTAGGAGACTGAATTTTAAGCGTTGCATTTGGGGCTATTCTTCTGTGCCTCCTTTGAAGGCCGTGAAGGCTGCATGAGAGAGGGGCTCTCAGGCAAACTCATACACCGATACCTGGATCACACGGCTGGGTTTCTTCTTCTCCCAAATCATCCGTTACAGACGTTCGAGGTCTCGGGAGAGAAGAATTGTCTCCTTGTTTCCAGGCTCTTGCAGGTGGAGGTTAAGCAGAGCTTGATGGGCTATGGCTCATTTCTTGGACAATGAGACCATAAAGATCGGGACGTCGCTTACTCAAGAGGCCCATTTTATCTTGCGTTTCTGTCAGGTCGAGGTCAGCGAATATAACGCCTTCCTCATGCTCCTTCACCTCTGCCAAAATCGCACCGCCTATCCCAACAATTCTACTGCCTCCCAGGAATGTGATATCCCTTTCCTCGCCGATACGATCGGCAGCGATAAAGTACACGAAATTCTCCGCAGCCCTTGCAGGGACTAACAGATCGCGAATCACACGAACCACAGGCCAATCAGGCCAATTGGTAGGCAGTACAACAATTTCAGCCCCTTGCAGCGCGAGTATGCGAGTGTGCTCGGGGAAACACGCTTCGTAGCAAATCGCTATCCCTATCTTACCTATCCCGGTATCATAGACGGTAAATGGTAAGTCACCAGGATGAAGGAACCGATCAATCCCCAAGTCAGGCAGGTGGGCTTTGCGATGCTTCCCAACCAGACCTTCAGGCCCAAGAAGCACTGCCGCATTGTAGCATTTGTCTCCATCCCTTTCCAAGAGACCTACTACAGCGAAGATGTTCAACTCGCGGCACGCAGCGATGATCCGTTCGGTGCTCGGCCCAGGGATAGGCTCTGCAACGGGAAGTGCCTCTTCAAGGCTGGAAAAAACATAGCCAGACAAGGCGCACTCGGGAAAGACGACGAGGCGCGCCCCCTTCCCGGCAGTCAGATACATTGTTTCAAGGCATTTTGAGAGATTGTGCTCCTTATCTAGGAGCTTAGGTTCCATTTGCACTCCAGCAACCTTCACCACCTGCTTCATCCCTCTGCCTCCAGTCATTGGCGCCTCGCCTGCAGTATGGTTACACCCACTGATGCTCTGCTACACGAGGATTAGGAACCAAGCCGAAGTATGATTCACGTATACCACGAGGGTTGAATCGAGCCTCGTTCTGCTTTCGCGCCGTGGCTGCTTGTTGCCGCCGTTGCTGCATCTGTCGCCATCGTCTCAGGAAGACACCTCGCCCCCAATATATCACGCCTTCCCACGTCATGTCAACAGGAGTTGCCGTTTCGCCAAGCCACGGTTGTTTGCGAAAACATTGTGCATTGCTGAATACCAGTCATGAGGTCTAAGCAGAGGTTTGCTCCACGATCAGATGCGTACTATACTCAGGCCGGGAAAGCACCGATACATCCACGGGCATTGTTGGCGCGATCAATGCCGCGAATTGCCCTTGTGCATACAAATCCACTGGGTTTGTGCCCGCTGAATGGAGCGCAAGCTGTCCATTGAGTCGTTCGCGTTCTGCTGATCTGTTGGAGAGAGTAAATACGTAGAATTCGCTTGACGATTATCACATGGTTGACATCCATCAGTTTGCGTGCTATCTTTGACATGAAAGCAACCGCAGGATTTTTCAGCTTGGGAGACACAGCATCTAGGGTGTGGGGGGTATCTCGGGCACTACATGTTGTGTGTGATCCGTCACACGCAATGTCCGGAACTTAAAATCCGCTGGGCTTGCGCCCGTGTGGGTTCGAATCCCACCCGCCCTACCTACGAGGTGTAGTGCTCTTGTGCGGTGAGGATACTACAGGTTGTGTCTTTCCTCTTTCCAGGAGGGACACGATGTAGAATGTTCACCTCATTCCCGAACCCGCCACCCTCCTGCTGGTGGGCAGTGGACTGGTAGTGCTGGGGATGCGGGCGCTTCACAGGCGGTAGTTGCCGTTGTCACGGCGCGATCTATCCATCCACGGTGATGTTTCGTGCCCGGTACTCCTCGTAGTCGGCCACCAGACGATCGTACTCCCCATCCATGAGGGGGGATGAGATCATGAAGTCGGCGGAGGCTCGATTGCAGGCGATCGGGATATTCCACACCACCGCCATCCGCAGGAGCGCCTTGACGTCGGGATCGTGGGGCATGGGCTCAAGTGGATCCCAGAAGAAGATCAGAAAGTTGATCTCGCCGTCGACGATCTTGGCGCCGATCTGCTGATCTCCGCCCAAGGGTCCGCTTTGCAGCTTCGTGATTTTGAAGCCGAGCTCATGCTCTAAGATCTCGCCGGTAGTGCCCGTGGCGTATACCTCGTGGTGTGCCAGGAGGTCTCGGTTGTATTTGGCCCACTGGATCAGGTCCCGTTTCTTGTTGTCGTGTGCCACGAGGGCGATTTTCTTGTCATGTTCCATGGCGATCTTCTTGTGAATCATTTCATCTCCTTATTGTTTTCGGTAAGCGTGTCTGAGAGTTTGGCAGCACTCCCCGCAGAGGGAGGTGTGGGGGGGCTCCAGAGATCTGGAGCGGGGCCGGGCAGCTCATGAGCGGGCGGCAGACGGCCTTACGGGGCTGGCGAAGGGTGAAAAGGGCCGCAGTTCTGCGCAGGATCGCTGCCTGGGTGCCAGGGGGCTGTCGCCGGCGAGGTATACGAGGAGGCCCCTACAATTCGGGGGGAGGGCTGACCTCTCACCGGTCATTATAGCGGTATGTGATTGAGCGTGTCAAACTTTTCGATGGCTCTCACGTCATGATGCCGGAGAGGGGCGCGCGTAGGGCTGCCTATCCCCTTACGGGCCCCGGTTGCCCCGAAGGCGGCTGTTGCGCCGACGCGGCGCATTGCGATGCCGTGCCCGGGGGCGGTGTCCTTAGTGGTAGCCTGATGTGGAACGCGCTTCCTCGCCCATCTCCTTCGCTCTCAGCCCAGATGCGGCCTCCGTGTAGCTGGATGATCTCACGGCATAACGCCAGACCGATGCCCATCCCGCCGAATCGTCGCGTGCTGCCGCCGTCCACCTGGTAGAAACGCTCGAAGACCTGTTCCAGCTTGTCCGGTGGGATGCCGATCCCCTGGTCTGAGACGGTGATCAGAAGCTCTCCGTCCTCCAGTCGGGCGCAGACGCTCACGGCCCCTCCATCCGGGCTGAACTTGATGGCGTTATCCAGGAGGTTGTAGATCACGTGGGAGAGGAGATTGCGATCTCCTGTGATGGGAGGCAGATGGGAGGGAAGCTCAAGGGAGAGCTGGATTCCCTCCTTCTCCGCATGTGCCTGCCAGGCCTGTACCGCCTCCTGGAGCAGCCGGTTGAGATCCACTTGCGTTTCCCGGAGGGATGTCGTGCTCAGGGTTTGTATGAGGATCAGCCGGTCGATCATATAACGGAGCCGATCGCATTGGCTGTTCAGGATGGCCGCGGCCTTCTCCTGTGCTGGGGTTAGCGGGCCCAGCATCCCTTCCTTCCATAGCTCCGCATAGCCTTTGATCAGCGTCAATGGGGTGCGCAGCTCGTGCGAGACGTTTTGGAGCATCTCCTCCCTGGCTTTCAGGGCTGCCTGTAGCTGTGCGTTGGCCTCCCGTAACCGTTCCTCTGCCCGTTTCCGCTCGTTGTATTCCCTCTTGAGCCGCTCGTGTAGGTCGTGAAATTGTCCAATGATCGTGCCGACCAACATCACCATGATGGAGCCGAGCAGGCCGCCTCGGTGAAACACCTCGATCACTTCATCCGGATTGTGAATGATCAGGGCCAGCAATAACACGTTCACCAGGAAAGCCAGCAGGCTCATCAGGATCGCGGGCCCCATGCCGAGGAGCCATCCTGCCGCGGCCACGGGAAGTATGGAAAAGGTGATCGCCTGGGATCCCAGAACCCGATAGAGGGGTACCAGGGCCAGCGCATATACGACCAAGACGCCCAGAACGAACAACGCTCGTGATCGGCGGGAGGGCGAATTGGGGTGCTTTACAACGTGATTCTGCATTTGACGTCCTCAATACCCGTCCGTGGATGTCGGAACGCAACGGATCATAGCCCTGCGCTTCATGACAAGATGGTGATAGGACTGGAAGGGTGCTTACGTCGGAATCGGGAAGGTGCGACGAAGGGTTCCTCCGCCGGATGGGACGATGTCGCATCGTCCCCTGCTTTCCACTCGTGACCAGCCGCCCCTAGCCCTGGCGATGATTCTATCCGGGCCGGGCTGGTCAGAGGTTGAAAGACGGGGGCTCTGGAGGGTGTCGTTCCTCCAGGTCTCCTCAGGAGAGCGATCGTTATCTACCGGGATGCCCTTTTCCATATCGCTGCGTTCAAGTGCGGTGCTACACTGTCAGGAATGGGCTCTACAACTAATGACGTTAACATATTGGCGTGGAACGTTCAATAGCCTAGCAGGGGGATCACACCGTATTCTGGTGGTGGCCTTCGCCTCTGGGCGGGCTTGGGCCTCATGACCGCTGCAATAATGGAGGGTATTCCGGTTTTTATATAAGTGATCGTTGACAGCCCGGCTGTTTCGTGCTATACATATCATGCAGATCGTTCCCCGGTAAGTCCTGACACGCGAATTCGGCGGAGTCGTCCTCGCGTGTTCCTCTGTCTCTCTGCTGTGGCTTTAAGCTTTGGCATTCGAGCGCGTGCGATATCGCGTTTTTGCGGTCCGTCCATAAGGTGAGTCTACTCATGGCTAGCCAAGCGGATGCGGAACCAGTCCTCCAGTTACGCGACATCAGTAAATCGTTTGCCGGCGTGCAGGCGTTGATCGACGTGCCGTTCGAGCTTCGCCACGGCGAGATCCACGCGCTGCTGGGGGAGAACGGGGCGGGCAAATCCACGTTGATCAAGGTCATCGCTGGCGTACATCAGCCGGATGCCGGCGAGATCATCTTTCAAGGCGAGCGCGTCTCGTTCCCCAACCCCCTGACGGCCTTGCAGCATGGCATCGCTACCATCTATCAGGAGCCCACGCTGTTCCCGGATCTGGACATCGCCGAGAACATCTTCATGGGCCATCAGCCCGTGTTGCCGGTCACCCGGCGCATCGACTGGCATAGGATGTACTCTGAGTCCGAACGGCTTCTGAATGCCCTCGGGATCGACCTGAACCCTCGGACGAAGCTGCGAGGTTTGAGCGTGGCGGACCAGCAGATGGTGGAGATCGCCAAGGCCCTCTCCTTTGACGCACGGGTGTTGATCATGGACGAGCCAACCTCGGCGTTGACCCCGCAGGAGGTCGCCGAGCTTTTTCGTATCGCCCGGCAATTGCGTGACGCAGGCACGGCCATCATCTTCATCTCCCACCGTTTGGAGGAAGCCTTCGAGCTGGCGGATCGGATCACCGTTTTGCGGGATGGCCGCTACGTGGGCACGCGACTGACTTCTGAGACCACACCCGATGAGATCATCCGGATGATGGTGGGGCGCACGCTGGAGGACCTCTTCCCGAAGCAGGAGGTGCCGCGCGGTGATCCGGCCCTGCGCGTGGAGGGGTTGACCAAGGCGGGCGCCTTTTACGATGTCTCCTTCGAGTTGCATTCCGGGGAGATCCTGGGGCTGGCCGGCCTGGTGGGGGCGGGCCGGAGCGAGGTGGCGCGGGCCATCTTTGGCGTGGAGCCGGCGGACCAGGGTCGGATCTGGCTGGACGGCCAGGAGGTACATATTCGCAGCCCTCAAGAGGCTTTGAGCATGGGAATCGCCTACGTGCCGGAGGACCGCCAGCAGCAGGGGCTGATCCTTCCCATGACGATCACGCAGAATATCACGCTCCCTATCCTGGAGTCGTTCGCCCGGATGGGATGGGTGGATCGGGGCCGGGAGGAGGGCCTGGCTGGAGAGTACGCCCGGCGGCTGGATGTGCGGGCGGCCGGGTTGTGGCAGCGGGTGCGTGAGCTCTCCGGCGGGAATCAGCAGAAGGTGGTGCTGGCCAAGTGGCTGGCCACCCGTCCGCATATCCTGATCCTGGATGAGCCGACGCGAGGGATCGATGTGGGGACGAAGGCCGCCGTGCATGAGTTGATGAGCTCGCTGGCCGCGGAGGGGATGGCCATCCTGATGATCTCCTCGGAACTGCCCGAGATTTTGGGGATGAGCGATCGGATTCTGGTGATGTATGAGGGCCGGGTGACCGGGGAGTTCACGCGAGCCGAGGCCACCCAGGAGAAGATCATGATGGCGGCCACCGGCCATGTGCAAGGAGTGAGGGGATGAGCCTGTCGGGTGCACGGACCCGCCGCGATTGGCTACTCGTCATCGCTGGCGTTCGCGAGGTGGGGATCCTGCTCTTCATCGTGGCGCTGGTGGTGGTCGTCAGCCTGCGCAGCCCGTATTTCCTCACGCTGGACAATTTCCGGGACATCCTGCTGGATATCGGCGTGTTGGTCATCGTCGCCATCGGACAGACGATGGTGATCCTCACCCGGGGGATCGATCTCTCCGTGGGCTCGGGGCTGGCGCTTTCGGGCATGATCGTGGGCATGACCATCAGCGCCCATTGGGGCATCCCGCCGCTGGTGGCATTGGCCATGGGAATCGGGGTGGGGATCGTCCTGGGGGCCTTCAACGGGCTGGTCGTGACCAAGGGGAATGTACCGCCCATCATCGCGACCCTGGGCACCCTGAGCGTCTATCGCGGGCTCGTGTTCGCCATCAGCGGCGGCGCCTGGGTGGACGCCCACGAGCTGCCGGAGAGTTTCAAGGCCTTTGCCCAGGCCACGCCGCTGCTGATCCCGAACCTGGTGCTGATCGCCTTCCTGGTGGCCCTGGTCGCCTACTACTTCCTGAACCATACGCGGCTGGGGCGGGAGATCTATGCCGTGGGCAGCAATCCGTTGGCGGCCCAGGTGGCGGGGATTCATGTGAGACGGGTGCAGATGTTGGTATTCGTCATCTCGGGCGCGCTGTACGGCATGGCCGGCGTGTTGTGGGTCTCCCGCTACGCCTCGGCGCAGAGCGATTCGGCGATGGGGTTTGAGCTTCAGACGGTGGCTGCCGCCGTGGTGGGCGGGGTGAACATCTTCGGCGGATCGGGGACGGTGCCGGGCGTCTTGTTGGGATCGTTGCTGCTTGGCATCATTATCAACGCGTTGAACCTGGTGCGGATCTCGCCGTTCTGGAAGCTGGCGGTGCAGGGGTTGGTGATCTTGTTGGCTGTGGTGGCGGATGCGCTGATCTCGCGGCGCCTGGTGCGCGCCCAGGCTGGGGGGGAAGTCTCGTGACGTCTGATGCCATGGTGACCCGACGACGCCCGACGTGGAGCGGGATGCTGTTGCGTTGGGAGTGGCTGTTGGTGGCCCTCCTGATCCTGGTGTGCGTGATCAACGCGTCCCTTTCCCCGTATTTCCTGGATGTCCGCAACCTGTTTGACATGACGTTCAACTTCATGGAGCGGGCGATCATCGCCCTGCCCATGGCGTTCATCATCATCAGCGCCAACATTGATCTCTCCGTGGCATCCACCCTGGCGATGTCCACGGTCCTCATGGCCGTTACCTTTCAGAAGGGGCTGAACATCTGGCTGGCCGCCCTGTTTGGCCTGGGGATTGGCACGTTGGCCGGTTGGGTCAACGGCGTGCTGACGGCGAAGGTGCGGTTACCCTCCCTGGTGGTGACCCTGGGCACCTATGCGCTCTATCGGGGCGTCGCTTATGTGGTGCTGGGGGACAAGGCGGTGACCGGCTACCCCGCCGAGTTCACCTATCTGGGACAGGGGTACATCCCGGGGACGCCCGTGCCCGTGCCGCTGGTGCTCTTCTCCGTGCTGGCCGTGCTTTTTGGCTTGGTGTTGCACCGAACCACGTTCGGGCGTTATGTGTTCGCCATCGGCAGCAACGAGCTGGCCTGCCGTTACTCCGGCGTGGCGGTGGACCGCATTAAGATCATCCTCTTCATGATGGCCGGCTTCATGTCCGCGCTGGCGGGGATCATCCTGGCGGCCCGCTTCGGTAGCACCCGGCCCAACATCGCCACGGGATTTGAGCTGGACGTCATCACGGCGGTGGTCCTGGGCGGGGTGGATATCTTCGGCGGCCAGGGGAACATGGTCGGGGTCGTGCTGGCGCTGTTCCTGATCGGCGTCGTTCGCTACGGGATGAGCCTGAAGAACGTGCCGGGTCAGGTGCAGACCACCGTGGTCGGTATGCTCCTCATCGTGGCGATTCTCCTACCTCAGCTTTTGCGTCGCTTGGCCGCCAGACGGCCGAGCGCTTGATTCAGAGACCGGGCCCTCCCTTTTCATGCAAAGGGTGGGATCAGGCGAAGGAGCCGATTGATCAATACGGCATTCTCAAGAGCGAATGGCGGTGATCATCCCTGTTCGCGAGGATAAAGCAATCCTGTAAGGAGGAGGTGCTGCGATGAAACATCGGATGGTCTTTGCGCTGCTGGCGATGGTGACGGTAGTCGCTTTGCTGGCCGCCTGTGCCCCGCCTGCGACGCCTGTGCCTCAGCAGGCCCCTGCGGAGGAGGCGGCCGGGGGGTACAAGATCGCCATCGTGGTGAAGAACCTGGGGAACCCCTTCTTCGAGGCGGTGAACCGTGGGGCCCAGGAGGCGGCGGAGGAGCTGGGTGATGAGATCATCTTCCAGGGGCCGGCGACCCCCACGGCCGAGGGGCAGATCGAGATCATCGACGCTCTGATCGCCCAGAAGGTGGACGCCATCGCCGTCTCGGCGAACGATCCCGATGCCCTGGTCCCCGTGGGCAAGAAGGCCATGGACGCCGGCATCGTGATGATCAGCTTCGACTCGGGCATCGCCCCGGCCGGGCGCCAGCTCCACATCAGCCAGGCGGACATGGAGACCATCGGTCGGGTGCAGGTCCAGATGATCGCCGAGCAGATCGGCTATGAGGGCCAGATCGCGATCCTCAGCGCGGCCTCCACCATGACGAACCAGAACACCTGGATCGAGTGGATGAAGGAGGAGCTGAAGGATCCGAAGTACTCGAAGATGGAGCTGGTGGCCATCGTTTACGGCGATGACCTGCGTGAGAAGAGCTACAATGAGGCCCAGGGGCTGTTCAAGTCCTATCCGGACCTCAAGGGCATCATCTCGCCGACGACCGTGGGCATCGCCGCGACGGCTCGGGCGCTTCAGGATGCCGGCCTGTGTGGCAAGATCAAGCTGACCGGCCTGGGGCTCCCCAGCGAGATGGCCGAGTACGTCAAGAACGGCTGCTGCGAGGAGTTCGCCCTGTGGAACCCGGTGGATCTGGGGTATCTGACGGCCTACGTGGCCCATCGGATGCTCGCCGGCGAGATCACCGGGAAGGCGGGGGAGACCTTTGAGGCCGGCCGGTTGGGCGAGTACACCATCCAGGCCGATGGCGATGACGTGTACATCGTGCTCGGGCCTCCGTTCCGCTTCAACGCGGAGAATATCGACGAGTGGGCGAAGGTGTACTGATCGTGTGAAGGCCGGAGATGTTCATGTCTCGGCGCGGCCCCGCGCTGCATCGCCTGAGGAGATGCTCGTGTGGGGGCGGAGTGCGTGGGGCCGCGTTCGCCAAAGCGAGCGGAGGACCTGCGTTATTGGCCCTCTTGGAGGGCCGGGGAGGGTCGTGATCGCCTGATCGCACCTGCGTATAACGGAGAGGGCGTCCGGTATCATGCCGTGCCGGACGCCCTCGTTTTCTGCTAAGGGGTTACGCTCGGGCCCATGCCTCCCGCAGGAATTGCAGCGCCATCCGGCTCTCCGAGGCGAGATCTTCCCAGCGGCATTCCACCGAGATGCGCTGGTCATAGTCGATGGCCTTGAGCGTGCTCAGGAATTCCGGGTAAGGGTAAGAGCCGCTGCCAGGATAGCGGCGTCCCGTGTCCGCCACGTGCACGTGAGCCAGCATGTCGCCAACGGTGGCGATGTGGCTCATGGGCTCGTTCTCCACGACGATGTGGTAAAGGTCGGCCAGCACCCTCACGGCCGGGTGGCCGGACGCCTGGGCCAGGTCCAGGGCCTCTGCCACCGAGTTGATGATGTTGCACTCCCCACGGTTGAGCGGCTCGATCGCGACCTGCATGCCCACCGCCTGGGCCGCATCGCCGGCCCAGCGGATGAACTGGATGAGCTGATCCCAGGCCCTCGCCTGCGGGAACCCATCGGGCACGTTGCGGGATCCGCCGGACCCGAAGACGATGACCTCGCCGCCCAGGAGGCCGGCGCGCTGGAATGCGGTGTGGATGTATCGCTGTACGCGGCCGGGATCTACATCGGGGCCGACCACCTTCAGATCCCGAGGGAGCATAACGTTGAACGCCGCCGGGGGCAGGGGCATCGCTTCCAAGGCGGAGCGGGTAGGGGCCCACTCCTCATCGGACGCCTCGGGTTGCAGGTGTTGGACCACGGTGAGCTCGATGAAGTCATATCCGGCCTCGGCGACCAGCGGCGCGTTCTCCATGGGCGTGCAACATCCGAATCGCATGGTGCCTTCCTCCTCTCTGGATCGTCCAAATGCGTCCCCGCCTGTCCTTGAGGGCGTATCTGAGGATTTACCGGTAAGATGCCTGCCCTCCCGCCTTTCTCGACCCTTTTCAAAGGACCCTGGCCGAGGTCGGCAGGTCGAAGGCGGGAGAAGGGCTTTTTCCGGAAAGCTCCGTCCCCCGGGTCTCCCCATATCAGAGGCAACGGCATTTCTCAGATACGCTCTGAGGGCGCGTGGGCATCATAACGTGCGTTCCCGGGGATGTCAATCGAGCCACCACCAGAGCGCCGAAGGACGACTTGGGGGAAGCCAATATGGTGGCATCGTGGCGGCTGCGAGGTGTCGTGGGGAAGAGCGGGGCGGGCTGCCGGGAGGACGCTACACAATCTCCTTTCCGATGAGGGAGCTACCGGGCATCTCCTCAGGTGCCGCGGTGAGGATATCCTGGTAGATAGAAGAACGAGAGAGATATCGGGTGCGGGCCCTCTCATCCAGGGAGGCAGCGCGCTGTCGTATGATCGTAGCAGCCTGTACCAGGGCCTCCCGCGCGGCTGCGGGCTGGTTCAGCCTGTTGAGCGTCTGGGCCAACCACCACCAGGCTTCGGGTTCCGCCTCCCCGCCCGCGGCTTCTTCCGCCTCCCGAAACCGGGTTACCAACGCCCGTGCCGCCTCCACGTCTCCTTGCTGTGCCTGGACGTACGCGTACAGGGCTAGCGTCATCGTGTGCCCTGGCGCACGAGTGCTCCGATAGTAGTGATCCGCTTTTTCCAGTCGCTCGGCCGCTTCGGCCAGGCCGCCGCGGGCCAGCGCGCAGCGGGCCAGCCCTTCCCAAATCTGGGGGCGGAAGACGAAGGCGTTCAGATCCTCTTCTATCGCCAGGGCGCGACGGTACGCGGCCTCAGCCTCATCGACGTCTCCCTGGGCCAGATGCGTTTCCCCGGCGCAGGTCTGGATATAGGATTCGAGGCCTTGATCCGAGATGATGTGGGCCAGACGCCGGGCGTCTTCGTAGCACGCCAGCGCGTCCTCGTAGCGCCCCAGGGTGTAATAGAGGACGCCCTGGCTGGTCAGGCTGTAGGCGTCCAGGCCCAGGTCCCCGGTCTGCGGAATGAGATTACGGGCCTCCTCCTGTAGGGCCAGGGCGCGGCCGTAGTTACCCAGGCGATGATAGAGCATGGAGAGGTTGTTACAGGCGATGGCCTGATGCCATGCCTCACCGGATTCCCGCCAGTAGGCCAGCGCTGCCTCCATATGCTGCAACGCTTCTGGCAGGCGGTTCTGGTCCAGGTCGATGATGCCCAGTGTCCCCAGACAGAGTACCTCCCGTCGCCGATCTCCTATCTGCTGGCTCAGGTGTAATCCCTCCTCGCAACATACGAGCCCGCTATCAAAGTCACCTATGCGCACGTGACACATGGCCTTGATGCGCAGCGCATCCACGGCTAAGCCTATATCTCCATGCTTTCGAGCCAGGGAATGGGCGGCCTCCGCGCTGTCTATTCCCTCGCGGAAACGAGACGTGCGCATGGCCCATTCCGCGCGGCGATACAGGACATCGGCCCGGTACGTCGGGTTGCCCATGGCTTCCGCCAGAGCCTCGAGGGCGGCCAGGTCCTGCGCCTGTTCCTCACGGCGGGCGAGCTGGTTGTACGCTCGCTCTCGGCCGCTCAGCGCGCGATAACGGCGCTCCAGGTCATCCTCCGGAATGAAATCGAGCGCCCGGGTGTAAAGATGGACGGCGGCCTCCTGGGCCTGGCGTGTCTGTGCCGCCTCTCCCGCCTGGAGCAGGTAATGTACGGCCTTCTCCCCGTCGCCGCTCTCCGCGTAATGATAGGCCAGCGATTCGACGGCCTCGCCCTCCCGGCCCCCATATATTCGCTCCAGGGCCGCGGCGATCCATCCGTGTAGACTCCGCCGTTCCGTTCGAGAGAGGTGTCCGTACACGGCTTCCCGGATGAGGGGGTGGGCGAAATCATACGGTGTGGGGCGGTCGTCCGTGAGCATCGATACCAGTCCCCGGGATACCCAGGTCGAGAGGATCGCGTCCACCTCGCGCGAGGGCGCCTCAGCCAGGGCATGAAGCCTCTCGCGCGTGAACGGCTCTCCCAACACCGCGATCAGTTCGAGGAGGGAACGCTCTTGTGGGGATAGCCGGTCCACCCTGTCCAGGATCATCTGAGCCACCGCGGGGGGCACGCTGTTGTGCCCCTCCATCCCGGGAAGCGAATCGTTGAGGATCTCTCGTAGCCAGCGCATATCCATGCGCCATCCGTTGTCCTCCTCTCGCAGGATGGCCCGGTCCACCAGGTCGCGCAGGGTCTCGATGAGGATGAAGGGATTGCCGCGGGAGCGGGTGTGGAGGTAATCACCCAGTACTTGAACCTGATCCCCGGGTAGCCCGGGTAGCCCTCCCAGCATCCGTCGGACGGTCTCCTCGCTCAGGGGTTTTAGCTGCAGGACGAAAGCGCGGCGTTCTCGCCCCAGGTTGCGGCGCAGGAGGAGGAAGGGATGCCCCGGGTCCATTTCCTCCCTGCGATACGCGGCCACAAACCAGATATTCATGCCCTCCAGGCGATGCAGGAGATAGCGCAGCATGTCCACGGTGTCCGGGTCAGCCCACTGGGTGTCGTCCAGGAAGAGGACGAGAGCCGGATCGGCCAGGGCGAGCAGGGCCTGGGCCACGGCCTCGAAGAGGCGCTGTTGTGCGCTGGCGCTTCGTTCGATGGGGACCGGCGGAGAGACCTGGGGGTACAGGGCTCGTACTTCGGGTAGGAGCAGGGAGAGCTCGGAGAGCCAGACGGGCTCCAGGGGGACGAGGGCCTGGGGGTGGAGATGGAGGTGGGTACGCAGCGCGTCGGTGATGGGCTGGAAGGAGATGCTGCTGCCGAACTGGTGGCAACGCCCCCGCAGGACAGGCACCCCACGGCCGCTCAGATGTCGGAGCACCTCTTCCACCAGCCGGGTTTTCCCCACCCCTGCGGTGCCCTCCACCAACGTCAACCCCGATCCCCGGGTCTCCCATTGGGCCAGCAGCCATGCATGTTCTTCCCCGCGGCCCAGGAAAGGGATCGGAGGTGGCGCGCGTAGGCTGGTCGAGACGGAGGCGATAACAGTCTGTTGGAGGGCTTGACGAAAGCGCTGGGGATCTCGAACCCACTCATAGAGCTCGATGGTCTCGGGCAGAGGATCTGTGCCGAATTCGTCCCGTAGGGTGCGACGGCAGCGTTCATATTGAGCCAGGGCATCCGCGCGACGCCCAGCCAGCGCATAACAGAACATGAGCTGACGATGAGCCCGTTCGGACCAGGGGATGAGGGCCAGGAGGCGTTGTAGGGCCAGGATAGCATCGTCATATTCGCCTCGTGCGATGTAGATCTCGCTCAATTGGAAGAGGACCTGGATGATACGCTCGCGGTAGTACGCACGCTCCCCCAGGAGCCACGCTTCGAAGGCGGAAGAACCCTCCACGTACACCCCTTCCATGAAGTCCCCGCGATACAGGCGCACACATTCGTTGAGATACTGAATCACCTCTGAGGAGGCGGGATGCGTCGTAGGGGAGATAGTGGACTTGACGGCCTTTAGATGGTTTTCGAAGGTCTCTACGTCCAGGGTGTAGGGTGCCTGATGGTTGAAAGCGATATCATGTCGGGAGACGTGGAGGTAGGGACATGATTCTTCGTCTGAACAGAGGGAGCGGCGGATATTCCAGACCGCGCGGCGTAAACTGCGTGCCGCGCGTGCTGGTCCTTGGTCGCCCCATAAAAGATCGGCCAGCATTTCCCGCTGATGTGCGCCGGGGCGCATCACCAGGTAGGCCAACAGGGCGAGCGTCTTCGCCGTCTCGAGGTGAACGGGGGGCTCTCCTAACCGGATCTCAGGCCCGCCGAGCAGGCGGAGATATAGGATAGGCGCCATGGCCGTGTGTCAAGGCTGAAGTTTCCGATTCACGGTCCGGATCAGAATGAGCGGATCCAGTCTCTTTCAACGTTTATTCAACGCTCTTGGAATATGATGGAGTGAGTGATATCCGTCACGTGAGATTATACCCCTATTCCCTTGATCGCTCAAATGAGCCGTCCTCGCATCTATCTTTTGTATGTTTGGACAGAACAGCGGGAGGGGCAAGACGAACCCGCACTGTTGAGGATCGCGTTGGAGGAGCCGCATACGGGCCGACGCTGGGGGTTCAGCAGTGTGGAGGACTTGGTGGAATTCGTGGAAGAGGTTCTGATGGAATGGCAAGAAGGGAGACCAGCGAATCAGGTGTGAGGCTTTGTGCGCAATCATATCGAAAGGAGGTCAACATGCGCTTGCGACGCCGTCGAGGCAGCCGCCACATCTTCCTTTTCGTCGCCTTCGCTTTGATATGTTTGGGCTTGGGGTCCCTGTTCGCTGCTCCTATTTTGAGCGCCCCTGGTGCCCCTCAGCCAGCACGCGTTTCCCAGGGTACATGGATTTCCATGACCAGCCCTACCACCCAAGACCTGAACGCCGTCTGGGGGTTCGGGCCCAATGACGTCTTTGCGGGCGGCGCGAATGGTACCATCCTCCACTATGATGGTACCGCATGGGTATCCTTATCCTCTCCCACAACGGACAATATCGTGGACATATGGGGGACCGGACCTGACAGTCTCTACGTTATGACCAACTGGGAAACCTTCTATTACAGCGGCGGTGGTTGGACCTCTCTGGGAACGTTTTCCGGCAAGATACAGCGGGGAATTTGGGGGACCGGCGTCAACGACATTTACGTAGCGGGAGCCGACATAGCGGGCACGCCCAATGAGGCGTTTGTTGCCCACTGGGATGGCTCGTCCTGGAGTACACTGATCGACGCGGGTACGTATGACTCCCCTGATTCAATGCCCCTATGGGATATCTGGGGGACGGCTTCATCGGTATTTGTCATCGGCGATGGGGGCTTTATGCTCTGGGGGCCTTCTCCGTGGTTTCCCATGACCAATCCCAGCTCCAGCGATTTGAGCGCCATATGGGGCACCAGTGAAACCGACTTCTTCATCGGAAACATCTACGGAAATATCTACCACTGGACCGGCAGTGGGTGGGACTCCACACCTTCCGGGACTTCCGAGGCCCTGTACGACATGCACGGTACGGCGAGCAACGACATCTATGCGGCCGGGGCTTTCGGCACCATTCTCCATTGGGATGGAACCGAGTGGACTCCCATGACCAGTGGGACAAACAACCATCTTTATGGTGTCTGGGCTACTGACACAACAGCCTATACAGTAGGCGCGAACGGAACCATCTTGCAGTACATCCAATCCCTTCCCACTGCTACGCCTACGGCAACCTCTACGTCCACGCCAACATCAACATCAACACCAACACCGACATCCACACCTACACCCACACCGACGCCCACAGGCGGCGCGGTGATCGTCACCGACACGCCCACGCCGACACCCACCCCGACGCCTACGCCGACGTTGGCCGCCGTGCGTGAGTATCGCTTTGAGGGGCGCGTGCTGGACGGCCAGCGCCCCCTCTGGAACGTGTTGGTGGAGCTGATGGGGCGGACGACGGAGTCTGAGGCGTGGAAGATGTTGCAGAGAGTGCGCACAGATCAGCAGGGACGGTATACCATCCTCCATCAGGAGGTACAGGGGTACCAGTATTACATCCTCCACGAACGGGATCTGCCCGGCTACGTTTCCATCGGCGCTCAGGCGGGCCCGGGTGGGCGGGTCATCGACGAGAACACCATCGGATATGATCGGCCTCCATCGGGGAGCTATGCGGGCAACAATTTCTACGACGCACCGGCTACTCCCACCCCTACCCCCACATCTACCCCTACCCCCACGCCCACTTATCGCTTTGGCGGACAGGTCCTGGGCCCGGGTGCGACGCCTATGCAAGGGGTGAACGTCAAGCTGCATGCTCGTAAAGAGGGGGATACTTCCTGGACACAGTTACAGCAGACGACGACCACCTCAGATGGCCGTTTTTCCTTTTCCCTGTGGGATGGAGGGTACAATCGTTACCGTATCGTAGTGGATCCCCCGCCTGGCTATACCTGCTCCGGCGCCGTTGCGGACCGCGGCACGGTTGTCGATTGCAACACCATCGAATACCGTCTTCCGGATCCCGGTTCTTACACTGAGAACATTTTCTACCTTGCTCAGGCTACTCCAACCCCCACCCCCACCCCTACACTCACACCTACACCCACGCCCACCTTCGAGGCGGTTAAGGCGGCCGCGCCACCCCCCGGAAACCCCGCCGATAGCATCGCGCCGGGTCAGGAGATCACGTATACGATCAGCCTCTTCTGGGACAGTCCCACGGGTGCCAGCGCGCCTTCCCGGATGACGGATCCCTTGCCTCAGTACACCACTTACGTGGCCGGAAGCGCGCATGCCAATTTTGGCACCGTTCGCTACAACAAGAATTCGCGCAGCATCGTATGGAATGGAACCATCCCTGATGGCCAGACCGCAGTCATCAGCTTCCGGGCCAGGGTGGATTGCGCCACGCTCATGAGGCTTGCCAACGACCGGTGGCCCCAGCGGATCATCAACCAGGCCAGCGGCGAAATCGCGGGATTCCCCTTCCAGACGCCTCCCAAAGCCCTTACGTTGCTCAAGCCGGATATCCAGGTAACAGGCTTTGAGGTCACGCAAGTTATACAAAATCTGGCGAACCAGGCCCCCTTGATAGCGGGCAAGGAGACATATGTGCGTGTGTACCTTCGCGCTCGCTATCCCAACGACATCGCGGGCTGCGATGTGCCCAACGTGAGCGGAAGGCTGACCAGCGATCGGGGGACGTTGCAACCCCTGCGCCCCGTCACAGCCCGCGTCCTGGCGGGCAAAGGCCGTCCCACAACCGCGGAGCGTCGTGATGTAAAGCAAAGCCTTCTTTTCCGCCTACCCCTCCAGGGGGCCCAATGGGTGGAGGGGTCCTATATGATGGTCGCCGAGGTCAACTGGCGGTGCGACCGTCCGGACAGCAACTGCAACAACACGAAAGCACAAAATGTACAATTTGTAGACGGTGGCGATCTGGCATTCTATGTATATGGCCTCCGTATTCGGACGGACCCATCAGAAGCCGGGGCCAGAAGGGCTTTTGAGTGGCTGCGGCTATACCCGATGGCGACGTCCGATTGGCGTATGTATTGGCGCGGTATCGTTAGATTGTACAAAGGTACCACCCTCCTTAGCTATTGCTACCACCAATACTACTTACAAAGCAAGGATGTAGATGAGTGCCCACACGAGATTCTAAACGCCCAACGTCCCTGGTCGGAGCGTTGGTTTGGGCCGGGCAACGCATACTACGTGGGATATGTCGATTCCTGGCTTACGACCACTGAGGGAATGGCTCAAGATCTATCCTCGCGGGTTCTGTGGTTCGAGCATAAGAGCTCGAGCCGAACAATGGGGATCAACTTCCTCCATGAACTGGGCCACGCGCTGGGCCGGCGACATGTACCTTGTCCCCCTCCCGGCCGTCCCGGGAGTCCGGGCGGACCTGATCCCCACTGGCCTTACCCGAATTGTCAGCTTAGTCACGCTCAGGCCAATGACTATTATGGCTTCGACGTTCGAAGGAGACGGGTTATCGATCCCGCCAAGACGGCTGACATCATGAGTTACGGCGATCTGATCGGCTTACCTCTATGGCCTTCCGATTACACTTACAGGGCCTTGCATGAGGCGATCATTAACGTCACCGCGAGCACTGCCCGGGCGACGGAGGCAGCCGATGAGCCTCGATTCCTGGTGCAGGGAAGTATCGCCACTACCACCACGACGACGGCCGAGCTGGAGCCCCTGTACATTATCCAAAATCCCAATTTCCAGGATGATCTGCCCGACGGGCCCTACACTCTGGAGCTTCTGGACGCCGGCGGTCGGGTGTTGCACACCCGCACCTTCGCACCGCACGTGTTCCTGGATAGCCGAGGGCCGATTACAGCGACGTCCTTCTTGCTGACCATGCCTTATGACGCTCAGGCGAAGCGATTGGTGCTCAAACATGAGGACGCGGCGTTGGCCACTCTGGAGGCCAGTCCCAACCCGCCCACCGTCACCATCACTTCACCTCTAGGCGGGGAGACCATCACCGACACGATTCATATGGTATGGACGGCCTCAGATCCGGACGGCGACCCCCTCGAATTCATCGTGCAATACAGCGCGGACGGCGGCAACTCCTGGCAGCCGATCGCCATTGGTATCACCGACACGACGCTGACCATCGATGCCACGGAATTGCCCGGCGGGGACGATGCCCTGCTGCGCGTGGCGGCCACCGATGGTTTCCACACCACCTATGCCCAGGTGCCTGCTCCCTTCCGGGTGCCGCGCAAGCCGCCCACGGTCTTCATCACATCGCCCTTGAATGATTGGATCTTGAATCCGGGCTTACCGGTGGTATTGCGAGGCTATGCTTATGATCAAGACTTCAAAGACTTGTCCCCCGCATCGCTTCACTGGTCTTCGGACCGGGATGGCGACCTGGGTCAGGGAGAGGTGTTGGAGACCACGCTGAGTTTTGGATGGCACACCATCACGCTCACAGCCCAGGACGAGACGGGACTGTCCGCGCAGGATACGATTCGGGTGTTTGTGGGCCACCGGTCGTGGCTGCCGATGGTGCGACGGTAGGAAGGGCGACCATGGGATCGATCGCCCAGGTGAGGAAGGGGAGAGCTGGGCGAGGGAGGGGGCTTTTGGGGGATGCAAACCCTCAAAAGCCCCCCGCCATTCGCGCTTTGTCCTGTTTGACACCCCGTTGACCTGGGGCTATAATTTCATCGCTAAGAGAGTGTCTGAGAAATGCCGTTATCCCTGCTATGGGGAGGCCCGGAGGGGCTTCGCCCCTCCGGAAAAAGCCCTTCTCCCGCCTTCGACCTGCCCGGCCCCGGCCCGAGTCCTTCGGAAAGGGCAGAGAAAGGCAGGTGCAAGCCGGAAAAGTGGGTTTTCCGTGGAGGGGAGGTCCCCTCCACACCTCCCCCTGTGGAGCTGGTAACTGAGAGAGCCCCTCAGACACCTTAACCGGTAAATTTTCAGACACGCTCTAACAGAGACAATGGCTGGGAACCGGAGGAGTAGGCGGTACGCGGTCGCCAGAGAGGCGAGGTCGTCGGCTGGGAGCCTCGCCCGACAAGCGCCGCCGAAGGTCGCCGGGGAGCTGGCCTCCTGAACACCAGTAGGGAGGCCCGGGTTCGCCCGTTATCGCGACAGAGTGGACGGGAAGCGGAACGCTTTCCGTCAAGCAAGGTGGTACCGCGGGAGAACCCTCTCGTCCTTGTGGCGAGGGGGTTTTTCGTTGGAGATTGAGATTGGAGACAGGGGACATGCATGGGGGGAAGGAGCGCGATGGCTGATCAGAGAGAGATGCCCAAGACGTATAACCCAAGGGAGTTCGAGCAACAGATCTACGATTGGTGGGAGTCTCAGAAATATTTCAAGCCGGAGACCCAGTTTGCCAAGGGGCTGGCCAGCCGGGATCAGAAACCGTTCGTGATCTCCATGCCGCCGCCCAACGTGACCGGCGTGCTGCATCTGGGGCATGCTATGACGGCCGCGGTCGAGGATCTCATGATCCGATATCATCGTATGAAAGGCGTTCCTACGCTATGGGTGCCGGGCACGGATCACGCTGGCATTGCCACCCAGAACGTGGTGGAACGCCAACTGGCCAGGGAGGGGTTGACCCGCCACGACCTGGGGCGAGAGAAGTTTCTGGAGCGTGTGTGGGCCTGGAAGGAAGAGTACGGCGCTCGCATCACGGAGCAGCACCGTCGGCTGGGCGTGAGCTGCGATTGGGATCGGGAACGGTTCACGCTGGATGAGGGGCGGTCTCGCGCCGTGCGCACCGCCTTCGTCACCCTGTACAAGGAGGGGTTGATCTATCGCGGTACCTATCTGGTGAACTGGTGTCCTCGCTGCGAGTCGGCCATCTCCGATCTGGAGGTGGAGCACGAGGAGGAAGATGGCCATCTGTGGTATGTGCGCTATCCGCTGATCACCGAGGAATGGGATGGGCCACGTGCCGAGTGGGGATCGGGCCGCTGGGCCGAGGAGGCGACCGAATTCATCCAGGTGGCGACCACCCGCCCGGAGACGATCCTGGGCGATACGGCGGTGGCTGTGCATCCCGAGGACGAACGCTACGCTCGGACGGTGGGGCGTATGGCCGTGCTGCCGGCGTTGGGCCGTCGCATTCCCATCGTCGCCGATGACGCGGTGGACCCGGAGTTCGGCACCGGCGCGGTGAAGGTGACCCCGGCCCACGACCCCACCGACTACGAGATCGGGCAGCGGCACGACCTGCCGCAGGTGGACGTGATGACGGACACGGGCGCCATGAGCGAGGAGGCGGGGCCGTACGCCGGGTTGGATCGCTTCCAGTGTCGGGAGCGTCTGGTGGCCGATCTGGAGAAGGAAGGGCTGTTGGTAAAGGTGGAGCCGCATCGTCACGCCATCGGACATTGCCAGCGGTGCGGTACTATCGTGGAGCCGCGTATCTCCACCCAATGGTTCGTGCGGATCAAACCGTTGGCCGAGCCGGCCATCGACGTGGTGCGGGATGGGCGCATCCGCATCATCCCGGATCGCTTCGCTCGCGTCTACTTCAACTGGATGGAGAATATTCGGGATTGGTGTATCAGTCGCCAGTTGTGGTGGGGGCATCGTATCCCGGTGTGGTACTGCAAGGATTGCGGCGGACAGACGTGTGAGATCGTCGATCCCACCGAGTGCGCACACTGCGGCAGCAAGAACATCGAACAGGATCCGGACGTGCTGGACACCTGGTTCTCGTCCGGGCTGTGGCCCTTCAGTACGCTGGGCTGGCCTGAGGAGACCGAGGACTATAAGTATTTTTATCCGACCAGCGTGCTGGAGACCGGGTACGACATCCTGTTCTTCTGGGTGGCGCGCATGATCATGCTGGGGCTGAAGTTCACCGGCAAGCCGCCTTTCAGCGTGGTGTACCTGCACGGGATCATCCGGGACGCCCAGGGACGGAAGATGAGCAAGTCGCTGGGCAACGCGCTGGATCCGGTGGAGCTGATCGACCAGTACGGGTGTGATGCTCTGCGTTTCACCCTGATGACGTCCAGCACGCCGGGCAACGACGTCCGGCTGGATGTGAAGAAGGTGGAGGCGGCGCGCAACTTCGCCAACAAGGTGTGGAACGCGGCCCGCTTCGTGATCACCAATCTGGACGACACGGGGCCGGTGGAGGACATGAGCCCGGACGATCCGGGCCTCACCCTGGCCGATCGCTGGGTCATCAGCCGCTATCATCGGCTGGTGGGCGAGATCACGGAGATGATGGAGTCGTACCAGTATGGGGAGGCCGGCCGCCGGATCTACGAGTTCCTCTGGGGCGAGTTCTGCGATTGGTTCATCGAGATCGCCAAGATCCGCCTGTATGGCGAGGATGACGACGCCAAGGCGACGGTCCGGCGGGTGTTGGTGTACGTGCTGGAGCGCACGTTGCGTCTGTTGCATCCGTTCATGCCGTTTGTGACCGAGGCGATCTGGCAGCAGGTGCCGCATCAGGGCGAGGCGCTGATCATCGCCCGCTGGCCGGAGGCCGGCGCGCTGGACGAGGCGGCCGAGGCGCAGATGGACCTGGTGCAGGAGATCGTGCGTGGCATCCGGAACGCCCGGGCTGAGTACGATGTGGAGCCGGGGAGGCGGATCGCTGCCATGATCAGCGCCGGCGACGAGACGGCGCTGCTGCGATCCCAGCAGGAGGTATTGATCTCGCTGGCGCGGCTGGATCCCGACCGGCTGGTGATCGAGGGGACGTTGCCGGCGCCGGAGCGGGCGGTGACGATCGTGGCTGGCGGGGCGACGGTGTACCTGCCGCTGGCCGGCATGGTAGATCTGGAGGCGGAGCGGGCCCGGCTGAGCAAGGCCATAACGGCCGTGCGGCGTGACATCCAGCGCAGCGAGAAGCTGCTCAGCAACGATGGCTTCCGCACCAAGGCCCCGGCCGAGGTGGTCGCCCGGGAGGAGGCCAAGCTGGCCGAACTGAAGGAACGGCTGTCCCGGCTACAGGAGCGGCTGTCCCTGTTGGAGTGAGCGATTCGTTGGGGATGTGAATCGTGTAGGCGCCCGGCGCCAGGTGGCGTCGGGCGTTTCCTATTCGTCGGCGGGAGGGAGCTTTGTTCGCGTATCTGTTGCAGGGGATGGCGCTAGGGATCTCAGGGGCGGCGTCGCCTGGCCCGTTTCAGGCGTTCCTGTTGTCGCAAACGATGCGGAACGGGTGGCGACGGACGCTTCCGGCTGCCCTGGCCCCGCTTTTCAGCGATGGTCCCATCATTGCCCTGGTGCTTCTGGCGTTGACCCGCCTGCCCGATGGGTTCCTGCGCGCCCTGCAGGTGGCCGGGGGATTGTTCATCCTCTACCTGGCCTGGAGTGCCTACCGGGTAGCCCGGGGGCCGATAGATCCGGTAGGGGGGCCGGCGGAATCCGGGCAGCGGAGCCTGGCCAAGGCGATCGTGATGAACGCGCTGAATCCCAATCCCTATCTGTTCTGGGGAATCGTCGCCGGGCCCATCCTGCTGGATGGATGGCGGCGGTCGGCCAGCCTGGGCGTCAGCTTTGTGGTGGGCTTCTACGGCGCCCTCGTCGGCGGCTTCGCCGCCCTTGTCATCCTCTTCGCCACGGCCGGGCGGTTGGGCTCGCGGGTTCGCCGCGTCCTGAACGGCCTGTCCGCCGTGGCGCTGTTCCTCTTCGGCCTTTATCAGCTCTGGCAGGGGGGGATAGGATAAGACAGGTACCGACAGCCGCAGGGAGTTGCGATTACGAGGTATGGTTCGTTCCCTCTCGTTGCGCTCAGCTCCGTGGTGCTCTCCTGGAGGTAGCAGCGATCTGATGGCGGCGGTCCGGTAGCGGTGATCTGGTGGCGGCGATCTGGTAGCGGCGATTCGTGAATCGCCGCTACCACTCACCATCCCACCGCGCAGCCGTCCTTGCGCGGGTCGCTGCCGGCGATGAGCACGCCGGTATCCGGGTCGCGCAGGATGATCTGCCCGCCGCCAAACACGGCCCGGCCGAACCCGTCCACCGGCGCCAGCCGATGCCCCCGTCGCGCCAGCTCGGCCATGACGCCGAAATCCCAACCCTCCTCGATCATCACCAGGCCGCCCGGCTCCTGGGCGCCCAGCCCGGCACTCGGCCCCGCCAGCATCCAACGGGGCACGTCCAGCGCCTGCTGCGGCGCCATCCCCAGGTCCAGCATGTTCACCAGCATCTGGAAATGCCCCTGCGGTTGCATGTAGCCGCCCATCACCCCAAAGCTGGCGTGCAGTTCGCCGTCCCGGGTCGTCATGGCCGGGATGATGGTGTGGTATGGCCGCTTGTTAGGTGCCAGCGCGTTGGGATGCTCCGGATCGAGCACGAAGAGCGCCCCCCGGTTCTGCAGGCTGACCCCCGTGCCGGGCACCACCAGGCCGGTCCCCGTGCCCATGTACAGGCTGTTGATGAAGCTGCACGCGTTCCCCTCGCCGTCCACCACGCTTAGATACACCGTGTCCGACCCGGCAATGGGATCGCCATAAGGGACGTCCCGGGCCGCCTGATGCATGTCGATGCGCCGGCGACGCTGGTCGGCGTATTCGGGGCTGACCAGCTCCTCCAGCGGGATGTTCACCACGCGGGGATCGCACACCCATTGCTGGGCGTCGGCGAAGGCCAGCCGCATGCACTCGATCATCACGTGCAGCCGGTCCGCCTCGCTCATGGCGGCCAGATCGAACCCGGCGGCCAGGTTCACGGCGATGATGGCGGCCAGCCCCTGGCCGTTGGGGGGACACTCGTACAACGTGACGCCCCGATACTCCGCCGTGATGGGCTCATCCCAGGTGGACGCGTGGGCGGCCATGTCCTCGGGCGTGATCCAGCCACCGTATCGCTGCACGTGCTCGCTGAGCTTGCGGGCGAACTCGCCCTTGTAGATGTAATCCTTGCCCTCGGCGGCGATGCCGCGCAGCGTCTCGGCCAGGGTGGGGAGGCGCATGATCTCGCCCGGCCGCGGCGCCCGGCCATCGATCAGCAGCTCATTGCCGCTGGGCTGCTCCGGCCCGTTGTCCAGATCGCCGCTCTCCCAGTCGGGGGCGCGCAGCAGCTTCTTCACCTGGCGCGCCCAACCGGTGGCGATCAGCTCCGTGACCGGGTATCCGTTCTCGGCCGTCCAGATGGCCAGCTGCAATACGTCGGCCAGGGTCATGCGGCCGTGGCGCTCCAGCAGATCGGCCCAGCCGGCCACGGTGCCGGGGATGGTGACCGTATGGCCGGTGAAGGTGGGCATCTTCGTGTATCCCAGTCGGCGCAGCTCCTCGATGGAGGCGGCCGCCGGGGCCCGGCCCGATCCGTTCAGCGCCGTGACCGTCTTGGTCTTGGCGTCGTAGTAGAGGGCGAAGCAATCGCCGCCGATGCCGGTGGAGATGGGCTCGACGACGTTGAGCATGGCGGCGGTGGCGACCGCGGCATCAGCCGCGTTGCCGCCGGCCCTCAGGATATCCAGGCCCGCCTGAGCGGCCAGCGGCTGGCTGGTGGCCACGACCCCACGCGTGGCCATCACGTTGCTACGGCGTGATCGAAAGACGGCGTCGAAATTCATGGCTCCTCCACGTTCGGATGTGATACGGTTCTCCCCGGCGCATGGTATCGGAAGTTTGCGAAGATGTCCAGAAGCGCATCTCGGGATGAGCGACGCCGCGCCCGGGTGGGGGGACGAGAGGCCATGACGGCGCGGTAGTGTGCCTTTTTCGGGTGGAAATACAGCAGGGAGCTTTGAGGGGCGCAGCCCCTCAAAAGAGACTTCCCGGTTTCCGCCCCTCACCTGCCTCGCCCGGCCTTGCCACCCGAATCAGGCCGGGAAAGGTCCAGTGCAAAGCGGAAAGAGAGGATGTTTTGGCGGCGGGAGGTCCCTCTGCACCTCCCCTGTGGCTTGCGATGGGCCTGGCGGAATTTCCACCATTTTGGATACACTACCGACGGCGCGACAGGCTTTCTCTTTTCCTCCACCTTGGGTATACTGCTGACCGGATGCCGTAACAGGGCGGTTCCCTTCGCTGTGGGGCGGAGGGGGCCCGGTTCGGCGTCGATTTCATCGCGCTGGGGAGGATATGCATGCCTGTATTTCACGGGGTGTGGCCCGCTCTGGTGACGCCTTCTATGCCGGATGGGCAGGTGGGCGAGCCGGTGCTGCGAGATCTGGTGGAGTATTTGCTGGGGAAGGGCGTGGACGGGTTCTACGTCTGCGGCACCACCGGCGAGGGGATCTTCATGTCGGCGGACGATCGCAGGCGGGTGACGGAGGTCGTCCTGGATCAGGTGAGGGGACGGGTGCCCGTCATCGTGCATGTGGGCAGCGTCGCCGCCGGGGACGCCGTCGCCCTGGCGCGGCACGCCCGGGAGGCCGGGGCGGCCGCGGTGAGCAGCATCATCCCGCCCCTCTATCGGGACACGCTCGGCGTGGTGGCGTATTTCGCCGAGATCGCAGCGGCGGTGCCGGACCTGCCCGTCCTGTCGTACATCTTCGGCGGCACCACCGATGCGGTCGCCTTCATGCGAGAGCTGTTGCAGTGCATTCCCAACCTGGCGGGCCTCAAGTATACGGGGCCGAACATGCACGAGTTTCGGCAGATCGTGACGCTCCGAGAGCAGGATTGGACGACGTTCTCCGGTATGGATGAGCAGTGCCTGTTCGCGGCGATGATGGGTTCCACCGGCAACATCGGCTCCACGCTGAACTTCATGCCCGGGGTGTATCGGGAGATCCGGCAGTGCTACGAGGCGGGGGACCTGGAGCGTGGGCTGGAGCTTCAGATCCGGGCGAATCAGGTGACCCGTGTGTTGGAGGCGTTCGGATTTCCGGGCGCTTTGCGGGAGGTCATGCGCATGCTCGGGTTTGACTGCGGGGAGCCTCGTCTGCCCGGCCTGCCGCTGCCCGCCGAGAGGCGGGAGGAGTTTCACGAGGCGTTGGAGGCGGTGGGCCTCTCCGCCCTGGTGGAGATGTAGGGATAATGGGAGGATCATGAAGATCTACTTTCGGAAGTCGGCGGTCGTCTACCACGAGGATCAGGATCAGATCCAGATCTGGTTCGGTCGGCCGGGCGAGGCCGAGCGGATAGGGGCCAACGTGATCTGTGAGATCGGGCGGGGGGGCGAGCTGGTACGGGTTCAGGTGCAAGACCACAAGCGGCTCCGCCTGCGGAAGCGATTGGAGGCGTTCACCCAGACGGAAGAACCACCCACCTGGTCGTGGGGATACATCACGTATGATGAGACCGCCCGGATCGGCACGTTTTATCTGACCTCGTGGCCGGGGAACGGAGCGCCGGAGCAGGTGCGCCGGCGGGCCATCTGCGAGATCGACGCGCAGGGGCGGCTGTTGGGGATCGTGATCCCGGTGAGCGGTCGTGATGGGGAGTGGCTGTTGCGCACGGCGACGGGCCGATTGCCGGCCGCCTCGCGGGAACGGCGTAGACCCCGGCGGTGATGGCCGGCTCATGCCCTCCTCCGTGCTGGACGATGGCATCCCAGATGGGAGCACGTTCGGATCACAGCCGGCTGAGCGCGGCCTCCATACGCTCCAGCCCTTGCTGGATGTTCTCGATGGACGTGGCGTAGCTCAGCCGCAGGAACCCCTCGCCGTGGCGACCGAAGGAGGCGCCGGAGAGGGTCGCCACGCCCGCTTCCTCCAGAAGCTTGTCCGCCAGCGCCTTGGACGTCAGTCCGGTGCCCTCGATGTTGGGGAAGGCGTAGAAGGCGCCGTCCGGCATCAGGCAGCGCACGCCCGGCAGTCGGTTCAGCCCTTCTACGATGAGGTCCCGGCGGCGACGGAACTCGGCTACCATGCGTTCCACTGGCTCCTGCGGCCCCGTCAGCGCGGCGATGCCGGCCCATTGGGTGAACGCGGCCGCGCAGGAGTTGGAGTTCACCTGCAGGCGCACGATGTGCGGGACCAGTTCCGGCGGGAAGACCCCGTATCCCAGCCGCCATCCCGTCATCGCGTAGGTCTTCGAGAAGCCGTCCAGGAGCACGGAGCGCTCGGCCATGCCGGGCAGCGTGATGATCGAGTGGTGCTGCCCCTCGTACAGGATGCGGCTGTAGATCTCATCGGAGAGCACGTAGAAATCGTGCCGCTGGGCCAGATCCGCGATCCGCTCCAGGTCCGATCGGAGCAGGACGCCCCCGGTCGGGTTCTGAGGGGAATTGAGGATCAGCAGCTTGGTGCGGTCGTTCACCAGATCGGACAGCTCGTCTGCATCGAATCGGAAGTGGTTCTCCATGCGCAGCGGGGCAGGCACGGGCTTGGCGCCGAGGTAACGGATCATGGACTCGTAGATGGGGAATCCCGGATCCGGATACACGCACTCGTCGCCGGGCTCCAGGAGCGCCAGCATGGTGAAGAACATGATGGGTTTGGCGCCGGGCGTGACCACCACCTGATCCGGGCTCACCGGGCATCCTCGAGTGCGCTCGACATAAGCGGCGATGGCCTCTCGCAGGGGAAGGATGCCCGCCGCGGGGGTGTAGTGGGTCTCCCCTCGCTGCAGCGCGTCGATCGCCGCGTCGACGATGTGGGCGGGCGTGTCGAAATCGGGCTCGCCGATCTGCATGTGGACTACCGTGCGGCCCTGGGCCTCCAACTCCCGGGCGCGCGCCAGCACCTCAAAGGCGGATTCGCTCTTCAGCCGATACACAGCGGATGCTAACTTCATATCCTCTCTCCTCTTACGCAGCACGCAACACGCAATACGCAACACGCAGCACGCAACATGCAATTACGCCTCATCCATTCCCGTTTCCCTCGACGGGTGGGTGCCCCGGCTTAGCGCGATCGCCCCGGCGGCGAGCAGGATCTCCCCCAGCGCCATGACCCATGGGCCCCGGCCGATGGCGATGGGCTGGCCGTAGACGTGATCCAGGGCGGGGCGGATGATCCAAAACTGACCAATGGGGATCACGATGGCCGTCAGGCTCAGCAGCGCCAGGAGGCCACCCAGCCGTACGATGGGCACCCGGCGCCATATCGGCGCGGCGGCCGTGGCGATCAGGCAGATGGCGATGGCGATGACCTGGAGCCGGAACTCCGGCAGGCGCAGGGTGACGGGCGACCAGGCCGGGGGCAACATGGCCAGCGCGCTGGGAATACTGCCCAGCCAGGCGATGGTGCGCAGCAGGGTGGGCCATCGCACGGCGGGATGCCAGGACAGCGTGCTCAGCGCCAGGCTCAGGGTGATGAGCGGCAGGTAGAACCCCTCACGGAAGATGGTGATCTGACCTTCTCGATATTCCGGCAGGAACTTGACGTATTCGGCCAGGTCCAGGCCGGGGATGACCAGCGCGGCCGCTTTGTGGGCGACCCATGGCCCCCAGTAGCCGGCGGCGATGAGGAGCAGGGCGAGCGTCAGGATCAGGGACCACCTGAGCTGCCGGGAGATCATCCGCCTTCCCTCCCCAGAGCGGTTTGATAAGCGGTCACGAGCCGTTGCGCTGCGGCCTCCCAGGTGAACCGTCGAGCCTGAGCGGGACCCGCCGACTGGGTATGCTCCCGCCAGGCCTCGTCCTGCAGAAGCCGGGCCAGCGCCTCCGCCAATGCGGACACGTCCTCGGCCTGGACGCGTAACGCCGCGTCGCCCACGGCCTCCGGCAGCGAGGAGTTGTCGCCCACCACCGTGGGGACGCCGCATGCCAGCGCCTCCAGCGGCGGGATTCCGAACCCCTCATAGAGGGAGGGAAACGCGAAGGCGTCGGCCAGGGAGTACAGCGCGGGCAGGTCCTCGTCCCGGACGAAGCCGGGAAAGTGCACCCAATCGCTCACCCCTTGTCGCTCCGGCTCTCGGAGGATGTCCTCGTAGAGCCATCCGTACCCCCCGGCGATGACCAGATGCTGCGGCGGGGCCCAGCGTCGCCGTAGCTGCGCGTAGGCCTGAATCAGACGCACGTAGTTCTTGCGCGGCTCCAGCCGCCCCACGCTCAGGATGAAACGTTGGGGCAGCCCGTAACGGATGCGCACCGCATTCCTTCGAACCTCATCCTCCACGCGACGGAATGCGGGGCTGATCCCCGCGGGCACCACGCTGACTTTCTCGGGGGAGACGGACAGGAGCTCGATCAGGTCCCGGCGCGTGCTCTCCGAGTCGGCCAGGACATGTCGGGCCCGGGCGACCGCCTGGGGCACCTCCGCTGTGAGGAAGGCGCGCAGCCGTGGATCGGCGCACTCCGGCACTCGTAGAAAGGACAGGTCGTGCACGGTCACCACGCCGATGGCCCGGCGGAGCGGGGGCAGCACGTAATCCGGCGAGTGATACAGGTCGATGGGGCCGGTCAGCCAGTCAGCGGGCAACGGAAGGTGCAGCCGGTGCCAGACCCGGATCATCGTGCGCTCTGACAGCGGGATCGCTCGCCACGCCATGTGATCTGGCCAGGGACGCGTGCTGGCGATCTTCCCCATGACGAACAGCAGGAATTCGAGCCCGTCCGGGGGAGGGAGCGCAGCCAGCGCATCCACCAGGCCGCGGGTGTACCGGCCGATACCCGCCGTCTGCGAGAGGGCTGGAGTATAGTGGATGGCGATGCGCGTAGTCATTATGCTATTGCTCCCTCCTCACCTCGCCCCCGAAAAAGCTGGCGCTCATTGACCCCCGTCGGTTTCATCCAGCGCTGCCTACAGGCCACGATAGGTCCAGAGCCGATTGGCGCCGAAGTTCCAGAACAGCACCACACCGATGGCGAACATCTTCGCCAGGTTGTAGTCCCATGGGTCGGGGATCCACGCCCGGATCACGTAGTAAACGGCCAGCAGGACGGCGTTGTTGATCAACAGGCCGATGATGTTCACCAGGGCGAATTGAGGAAGCTGGGTACGGATGGGACGACTGCGGCTTTCCGGAAACGTCCATAGCCGGTTCCACGTGAAGTTGTTGAGGACGGCCGCGGAGAAGGATACGGAGTTCGCGTAGAGGAGCGGCCACCCGGCCAGCTTGACCAGCGCGTTCAGGATCGACAGATCCACGATCATGCCGACGGCTCCCACCGTCGCGAACCGAAGGAAGCGGGTGAGTTCCTTTGGGGTGACGTAGTCCTTGATGAGTGGGTGTTGTATGACGGAACGGATCACCGGCCAGTTCCTCCATTCCCAGGTGATCGATGACGTTGAGGGGGTGCGCAGGGATGGACTGCCGCCCTCTTCCTCTTCCATGGTAGGCTTCATCGACATCATGGGGCCATCACATCGCGCGATCCCGGCGCTCTCCGGCCGACGCGGGCCGTGCTGAGGACCGCGAGGGCTCCCAGGAGCAGCGCCAGGTGGAGGATCATGTGTTGCACGTATAGGTTGTCAAAGAGGTTATGTACGCTCAGGTGCGTGAGCACGCCCAGCACGCCGATGGCCAGCGCCTGTGGCCATCCGCTCAGGCGGCGCGCCTGTCGCGCCGTCCAGATGAACGCCGCAAGTCCGACGAGCATATATACGGTTAGCCCGATTAGCCCGGTTTCGGCTGCCGTGTTCAGATAATAGTTGTGGGCATGTCCCAGCGACTCATACCATCGCGGCAGCGCGTAGGCAGGATATGCGGCGGCGTAGTTGCCGATGCCAACGCCGAGCCACGGGTGGTCGCCGAACATGTTCCAGGCCGCCCACCACTGTGCCAGCCGTTGTACGATGGGAAAGTTCGCGTCCGTGATCTCGAGGGTGCGTGGATCGGTGAACTTGGCGTATTCCAGGAGCCCGCTCATCCGGCCCTGGAGTGCCGAGACGGGCCCACCGCCCGTGTATCCGATGACGAGGAGGGCGGATAGGACGACCGCTCCGAGCAAGGCGATGGCCCCGGTCGTCTTCGTCCCCCGGGCGAGGACGATCACCGCCAGCGCCGCTGCGAATCCCAGCCAGGCGCCCCGCGACCAGCTCGCCAGAAGTCCGAGCGTGACCATCCCGGCGGCGGCGGTGACGGCGGCTGCCAGCGTCAGAAGGCGAAATCGCCCCGGCGCCCACCGCCCGCGCCATGCCTCGGCCAACGCCCACCAGGCCAGGCTGATGGCCACCGGGGCGATCAGCCCCATATATCCGCCGAACGGGTTCGGCTGGCGGAACGTCCCGTAGGCCCTCAGGAAGCGGCCCAGTATGGCGAACTGGCTGGGGCCGATCGCCCGGGCGAACTGGTAGATCCCCAGCCCCGCCTCGGCGACGCCGGCGAGGAGGATCGCCCCGATGAGCCAGGGCGTGCGGCGTGGAGGCAGCAGCGCGACCACGGCCAGGTACAGGGCCAGGCCCTCCGCCCATTTGATCCATTCGACCAGCCCGTCCTTCAGGGACCAGGCGCCCGGCAGGGTGGCCAGGTAGGCTCCCAACAGCAGAAGCGCCGGCAAGAGCAGCGGTGGATGCGGGATCACGATGGCCCGCCGGGAGACCCCCCGCGCCAGCCACCCTCCGATGATCAGCAGGAAGAGCAGCTCGTTGATGTTCGCGTTCGCCTGGCCGATTGGAAGGGGCATCAGGGGGCCGAACGGGATCGTCACGGCGATGATGAGGAGCCCGAGCCAGGGGCGGATCAGCACGGCCAGGACGACGCTGGCACCGGCGAGTAGGGAAAGCTCCCATCGCAGGGGAGCCAAAGCCAGGCTTGCCGCCAGCGCCGACAGGGCGAGCAGCTCGATGCCCTTGCGTATGATGCTGTCCCATGCGATCGTGCGTAGTGGTTGTGTGCCGACCATGACATTCCCTCTGGACACGGCGCTATCATACGGCAACGAAAACCCTTTGTCAATTGCCTGGAGGGTGGAAGGATTTCGTTCTCCGTTGGCGTTTTTGACGCTCTCAACATAAGTGCTATAATCACGTCCCGTCCGAGATGGGGGAGCGCCGCATTGGATCGTGGCTGAATAGGCCTCGTTGCGGGAACCGGGAGAAAGGTGGCCGAACATGACACGGGGGACGAGGACGTACTACGCGGCCGGCGGCGTGGTGGTGTGCGGGGACAAGGTGTTACTGCTGGATCGTCCCGGTCGCGGCGAGATCCGGCTGCCGAAGGGCCATGTGGAGGCCGGGGAGAGCCCGGTGGAGGCCGCGCTGCGGGAGGTGCGTGAGGAGACCGGGTACGCCCGGCTGCGTGTGGTACGGGATCTCGGCCTCCAGACCGTCGAGTTCGACAATCCGTACGATGGTCGCCACTACCTGCGCCACGAGCATTACTTCTTGATGTGCCTGGATGGCCCGGAGCAGGTTGCGCGGCCAGCAGGCGATGAGCAGTTCTCGCCTCTCTGGGTGCCATGGGATAAGGCGGTGGAGCTGCTCACGTTCGAAAGCGAGCGAAACGTCGTGCGTCGTGCACGGCAGGTCCTGGCCGAAGGGGAGGAGTGCCCTCCGGGGGAGATGTGAGGGGGTGCATCGGACCTGAATGGGACGGGCCGGATCGGATCCCCATCGATCCGGACGTGAGGGGTCGGGGTAGGAAGGCGAGGAAATCGGCGTCGCACGCCTTACTCTCTGAGGAAAAGTGGATCTTTTTCGGCAAAACTATTGACGTTGGCTCCGTAACTGATTATACTGAGTCGTGAATGGGCCGGGTGTTCAGCCCGGTTGGGCGGCGGTGTGGAATCGCTGCCGTCGTCGTTCCTCAGAGGGCGTCACATCTGCCGGGTTCATGCTCGTCTGGATCGCAGCGTGGCATTGTGGGTTGTGTATGAAGGTGAGTTGCTTGATCATCTCTCGTGAGGCCAGGAGGTGACCATGCCCAAAGTTCGGTGTCCGCAGCGCCGCTGTGTCTTCTGGGAAGATGACTACTGTTCGGCGGAGGAGATCGAGCTGGATCCGGAGCAACTGTCCTGTCTTACGATGGAAGAGTTTGAGGATGGCATCGTGGATGACGAGGAGATGTGGGACGACGAGGATCTCCTGGATGATGAGGACATATGGCCGGATGATGAGGACGACGATTGGCTGGAAGAAGAAGAGGATGAGCTGGACGGATTCGTTCTGAGCGATGAGGATGAGTGGTAACGACAACCGATGACATAGAGGAATAGGCCTCGTGAAGCCAAGCCCGGCGCGAGGACGGGGTGGTCCTATGCGCTTTTTGTTTACCTCGCAGGGGCGTGAAGGGATAGCAAGGAGTGGAATGTGGTTGCCGTAGATCGTCTTTTCACCGGCGGCATCGTGGTGACGATGGACCGCCGCCGAAACGTGTTTCTGGATGGCGCTGTTGCCGTACGTGGATCGGATATCGTGGCGGTGGGGCCGTCGGACCAGATCACCCGCCGGTTTGAGGCTGAGGAGGTGGTGGACTGTCGCGGGACCATCGTCACGCCGGGCCTGATCAACAGCCATACCCATGTGCCCATGAGCCTGTTGCGGGGGCTCGCCGATGACCTGCGGCTGGACGTGTGGCTCCTGGGCTACATGATGCCGGTGGAGCGGGAGTGCGTCACGCCCGAGTTCGTGCGCTGGGGGACGCTGCTGTCTTGTGCGGAGATGATCTGCTCCGGCGTGACGACCTTCTGCGACATGTATTACTACGAGGATGTTGTGGCCCAGGCGACGGAGCAGGCCGGCCTGCGGGCCATCCTGGGCGAGACGATTTTGAAGTTTCCCTCCCCGGACGCTGCCTCTTACGATGAGGGGCTATCCCATTGCCGTCAGTTCATCGAGCGATGGCGAGGGCATCCCCGGATCATCCCGGCCGTGGCGCCTCATGCCCCGTATACCTGCACCGATGAGATCTGGCAGGAAGCCATCGCGCTGGCGTTGGAGTTCGATGTTCCCCTGATCACTCATCTATCGGAGACGGCTCATGAGGTCCAGGAGAGCCGCCAGCGTTGGAATGGGCTCTCGCCGGTGGCGTATGCGGAGCGCATGGGCGTCTTTCAGGCGCGCGTCATCGCCGCTCATTGCGTACATGTGACCGAGGATGACATGGCGCTGCTGGCAACTCACGGCGTGGGGGTGGCCCATTGTCCCACCAGCAACCTGAAGTTGGCCAGTGGGGTTGCGCCTGTGGTGCTCATGCGCGCGCGCCATATTCACGTGGGCGTCGGAACCGACGGATGTGCCAGCAACAACGACCAGGATATGTTCGAGGAGATGCGGCTGGCGGCGCTGCTGCCGAAGGGCACCCGGGGCGACCCCACCGCTTTGCCGGCGGAGGAGGCGTTTGCGCTGGCGACCATCGAGGCGGCCAGGGCCATCCACATGGATCAACTCATCGGGTCGTTGGAGCCGGGTAAGCGTGCAGACATCACCATGATCGCCTTGAATGCGCCCCACGCAGTGCCCCGGTTTAGCCTCAGCAACGCCAACATCTATTCTCACCTGGTCTACACGGCGAAGGCCAGCGACGTGGTGGGCACCTGGGTGGACGGACAGCCATTGCTGCGGGATGGCCAGCTGCTCACCATCGATCTGCCCGAGGTCATGGCCGAGGCCCAGCGATTGGCCGACGGGATCAACACCTTCCTGAAGGAGCGCGAGTCCAGCCTGCTGAACAAGCTGTTGGCATTGGGCGGCCTGGAGCAGCAGGAGACGTTCGAGGTGCAGGTTAAGGCCCGGGTGGACGATCTGGCCGCGGTGGAGAGGCGCTTCCTGGACCTCGGGTTGGAGCTGGTGAAGCGCAGCGTGCGTGAACAGTACGATACGTACATGCTGTTCTGGCGGCCGGAGCCGGAGATCCTGCGGTATCGTGAGGATAACGTGGTCCAGGAGCGGACCAACGGCGGCGTGGAGACGCTGGGGCTCACGTTGGAGGTGGTGCCGGAATACACGCTGACGTTGATCGGCCCGAAGAAGGAGCGGGAGTATGAGAGCCTGGCGATCCTCTCCCGAAGCCGCTTCACCTCGCACGCGGCCCATTCCCTGCGCTTCTACCGGGAGTATTTCCAGCCGGACGAGGTGCGCGAGGTGGTGAAGTGGCGAACGCGCTATCGCTTCCTGTATAAGGGAGAAGAGTTCGCCTTGAACCTGGACCGCATCACGAAGCCGGAGGGCAAGGGATCGTTCGTGGAGATCAAGAGCCGCACCTGGTCGGCGGCCGACGCCGTTCGCAAGGCGGAGTTAATCGGCGAGTTGCTGGAGCTCTTGCACATCCCGCGTGATTCGATCGTGAAAGGGGAGTACGTGAACCTGTAGCGCGGCGAGGGTGATGTCGCCTATTAGAGAGCCCGGCGCTGAAAGGCGCCGGGCTTTTTCTTAAGGGCGTGCCTGAGAATTTACCGGTAAGGTGCCTGAGGGGCCTCCCTCAGCTACCAGCTCCACAGGGGGAGGTGTGGAGGGGACCTCCCCTCCACGGAAATCCCACTTTTCCGGCCTGCACCTGCCTTTCTCGGCCCTTTCCGCAGGGGTTCGGGCCGGGGCCGGGCAGGTCGAAGGCGGAAGAAGGTCTCTTTCCGGAGGGGCGAAGCCCCCCTCAGCCCCTGAGACGCGTTCTCCCGATCCCCTGCTACGTCAGCAGGGCGCCGGCGATGGTCACGACGGAGCCGTTCTCCACATCGGCCGGGCAACGCTCGTAGGCGATGATCCGGCCCTGGGCCGGCGTCACCATCCGCAGGGTGAGGTAGATAGGCGTGAGCCCGCACACGCGCCACTGATCGCCTTCCGCCCGGATAGCGTGATAGAAGGCCTGTGGGTCTCCCGCCTCGATCGCCTTGAGGATCGCTTCGTCGGCCGCCTGCAGCCGGGCGCGCATGAGCAGGTCGAGCGGCTGAGGATCGCCGAAGGCCGGCCCCACGTGGGCCAGATCGGCCGCGGCCACCCACAGCACGCGGCGTCCGGCTGTGACCTCTCGCAGGGTGTCCACCGTGGCCGTGAGCACGGGATCCGTCTCCGGATCGCCTCCCCGTTGGATATAATGGTCGATCGATCCGCAGAGGATCGACACGACGGGGACCTCACGATCTCCCAGGAAGTAGTGCAGCCAGTTCACGGCCAGCTCGACGGAGTGCTCGTTGCGATGGTGTAGCTCCTCGGCGAAGGCCGCCTCCGGCCCGATCGCCTCCGCCAGCGCGTCGACGACGGCGAGATCGGTGGGCAGCGCGCCGAAGGGGGAGGCGTATCGTTGTCTCGTGAGCGTGATGCGGCCCGGGCTGCCGTTGTGATCGGTCCCGAAGATCACCGCCAGATCGATTTGGGGGAGGGTTGGGGCGACTTGGGCCCAGGTTTGCGCGTACACCGGCCCGCCGCGGTGATAGTCGATGTGTGGGCTGATGACGGCGCGAACCTCCGAGGCCGCGGTGGTTCCCTGGGCGACGCGGCGCACCAGTTGATCGAAGTACTGGCGCAGCACGTTCGGATTGTCCGGATAGGAGAGCCCGGCCAGGGCCGGACGGCGATAGGGGGCCGCGTGGTACTCGTTCAACGCCTGCTGGCAGGCCCGGGCGGATCGTTCATTGTCCAGCAGGAGCGCCTCATCCAGCCGGCGGATGATCTGCTCTACCTCGTGGGGCGTCAGATACACGCCGCCGCGCACGGCCAGGCTGGCGCGCAGCGTGTCGATATCCCGGGTCCCATCGCACAGCGACAGGAGAGGGGCCAGGTGGTAGGGAAGGATCACCACCTGGTTGGACAGTTGAAGCGGATCTTGCAATGCCAGGGCCCGCTGGCCATACTGGATAACGGGCTGCGTGCGAATTGGGCGTAGTTTGGGGTTTGTGGACATGGATTGCTCCCCGGAGGTCAGGATGTAGTGGCTTGGTCGATCAGGCGGGTTACCTCATGACGGTAGGGGGCGCCCTCCATCGGTCCCTGTTGGGTGACCGCCAGTGCGCCCACCGCATTGGCGAATCGGGCGGCGTCCTTCAGATCCCATCCCCATAGGAGGCCGGCGGCCAGCCCGGCCGCGTAGCAGTCGCCTGCGCCGGTGGGATCCACCTCGGCCACCGGAAAGCCGGGCACGTCGATCTGTTCATCTTCCGTGAAGAGGGTGCTCCCGGCGGCGCCGCGCTTCAGCGCTACGATCTTTACGCCGCGTTGGAGCAGGGCCCGGCACGCGTCCGCGTCGTCGTCCTGTCCCGTGAGCAGGCGCGCTTCATCGCCGCTGGGGAGCACCACCGTGGCGTGGGCCAGCACCGGTTCCACCAGACTTCGCAGTTGCTCCGGCGCCATCAACTCGGCGCGCAGGTTGGGGTCGAAGGAGATGGCCGCTCCGGCCTCGGCGGCCAGCTCGACGGCCCGGTAGCAGGCCCGGCGCATGGGCTCGTTCACGGAGAGTGACGACCCGGTGATGTGCACCCAACGGGCGCTTTTCACGTACCCGGCGTCTACCTGCTCCGGGCCCAGCCGGCCCGCCGCCGCGTCCGCGATGTGGAAGATGAATTGCCGGCTGCCGTCCTCGTTGTAGGCGACGAAGGCGACGCCGGTGGCGGCTCCCGGGATGGCCTGCAGGTACGTGGTGTCCACGCCATCCTCTCGCAGCCGTCGCTCCAGACAGGTCCCGAAGGGATCCGCTCCCACGCAGCCGATAAAGCCGCAGGACACGCCCAGTCGGGCGACGGCATCGGCGAAGATGGCGGGCGCCCCGCTGGGGTAGGGGCCGAGGAAGGTCCCCGGTCGGTCCAGCGGCATCCCCGTGCCGGGGCGCATGATCTCGACCAGGGCCTCTCCCAATGCGATCACGTCAGGCACGGCGTCCCTCCTGTGATGGGTGGGGTGAGGACTGCGCCTGCAGATGGGCGATGATGCGTCGGTCGGCGGCGGCGAACGCGAACCGGCCCAACTGGTCTATGGAGACCCATCGCCAATCTGCACAGCCTATCGCCTTCGGGCGGCCGGATCGGATTCGGCAGTGGAACGGGTACAGGGTGATGCGGAAGTGGGAGTAGGCGTGCTTCACAGGGGGGAGCGGATCGCCTACATCGATCTCCATCTGAAGCTCCTCACGGATCTCCCGCATCAGGCAGTCCTGCAGGCTCTCTTGGGGCTCTCGCTTGCCGCCCGGAAACTCCCACAGCCCGCCCAGCATGCTGTCCTCCGGTCGCTGCGTGATGAGCACCTGGCCATCTCGCCAGATCACGGCGGCGGTCACGTCGTAGTGGGGGATCTGGCGGCGGGGCGTGGGGACCGGACGCTGCGTTTGGAGGCCCAAACGGGCTGCCTCGCACAGGTCGGCCAGCGGACAGCGTGAGCAATCGGGGTCGCGTGGGGTGCAGACCGTGGCGCCCAGATCCATGATCGCCTGGTTGAACGCTCCCGCCTGGCCGGGCGGCAGGAGAGCGCGGGCCAACTCCCACAGGTGACGCTGTACGGTGGGGCGTTGGGGGGGCTCCTGCACGTTAAAGAGTCGACATAATACGCGGCGCACGTTCCCGTCGAGCACGGGCTCGTCCTGTCCGAAGGCAATGCTGAGGATCGCCCCCGCCGTGTAGGGGCCGATGCCCGGCAGGGACAGGAGCTGTGCCCGGTCGGCGGGCAGGTTGCCCCCATAATCCGCCAGGACGCGCTGAGCCGCCCGGTGCAGGTTTCGGGCTCGGGCGTAGTAGCCCAACCCCTCCCACGCCTTCAGTACCTGATCGAGAGGGGCCGTGGCCAGGGCCTCGAGGGTGGGGAATTGCTCCAACCAGCGGGTGAAGTAGGGGATCACCGTGGCGACTCGCGTTTGCTGGAGCATCGCTTCCGCTACCCAGATATGGTAAGGATCCTGGGTATGGCGCCAGGGCAGATCCCGAAGATGTCGTTCAGCCCACGCCAGCAGGCGGTGACCGATCAGATGTCGTATGGCAGGCGATGTACTCATGCGGTGGTTTCGTGTGCAGCCATCCATGATGGACGGTTGCCTCTTGGTGTGTCGGGGGCGCTAACGCGGCATGGTCTGTAGCAGGCCGCATTGACCGGCCAGTAGGATGATGGTCATGAGCGCCAGGATGACCCAGGACCAGAGAGGAAGGCCCCAGAACGTGGTCGGATTACGGCGTTTCTTTGGCTTCGGCTTCGGTAGAGGTGTCTGGCAGCGCCAGCATACTCGCTTGTCGTCAGGATTCCACGTGCCGCATTTCGGACAATCAGGCATGGCGATGCTTCCTCCTCACGAGGTATGATAGCACAAAAGAAAAGGCCGAGCAAAAGATTTGCGAGGTCGGAGGCCCGCATCCGTGTCATTTTGTGGTTGTGGCCGGGGTGATCGGTCCCTGGAGCGTCACCGATCAAGGCCCAGGTTCTGTCCTGTCTCCTCGTCGAACAGGTACACCCACTCCGGATCCGGGACGAGGCCGACCGAGTCGCCTCGGGCGATGGGCATGTCCTCGCCAACTTTGGCGACCAGGGAGGTATCACCCAGGCGGATATGTACGAACTGCGCCCGCTCGGAGGGCAGATGCTCGACGACCTCGACCGTGCCGATGGCCCTCGCCCCGCCTTCCCCGGGAACCAGATGCAGATGCTCGGATCGGATCCCCAGGAGCACGGCGCTGCCTTCCTGCGCGCCGGCCCGCAGGCGCTCGGGCAGGGCGATCCGCATGGCGCCATGCACGAAGTGACCTCCCTGGATGCGGCCAGACAGGAAGTTCATGGGGGGGACCCCGAAGAAGCTGGCGACGAAGGTGTCGACCGGGCGGTCGTACAGGTCTCGAAACGTGCCCACCTGGACGATGCGCCCCTCTCGCATCACCGCGATCCGGTCGCCCATGGCGACGGCCTCTGCCTGGTCGTGGGTCACGTAGATGGTCGTGACCCGAAACCGGTTGAGCAGCCGTCGGATCTGCACCCGGGTGTTGGATCGCAGTTTGGCGTCCAGGTTGGACAACGGCTCATCGAACAGGAACAGCGTGGGGTCACGGATGATGCAGCGGCCGACGGCCACGCGCTGTCGTTCACCGCCGGAGAGGGTGGGGGGCTTGCGCGCCAGCAGGTATTTGAAATCGACGCCCAGGATCTCCGCCGCCTCCCGCACCCGGGGGGCGATCTCCCTCTCCCGCTTGCGCAGCCGGAAGAAGAACCCCAGATTGTCGTAGGCATCCCAGTGAGGATAGAGGGCATAGTTCTGAAAGACCATGCCGATGCCCCGGTCCCGCGGTGGGACGTCGGCCATGTCCCGTCCATCGTACAAGACGCGGCCGCGATCCGGCTGTTCCAGCCCCGCGATGATGCGCAGCAGCGTGGATTTGCCGCATCCGGAGGGGCCGACGATGCTCATGGCCTCGCCGTCGTGAACCACCAGATCCACCCCGTCCAGCGCCACGATGTGGGAGCCGGCGGACGTTCCCGCGCCCGCCGGTGCCTTTTCCTTCCGGCCGATGGGGAGGGACTCCCTTGTAAACCGCTTGTAGACGCCTTCTACTCGGATTTCGGCCATATCATCCTCTGCTCATCTGCCCGCGGCGTTGTGTAGAGCTGCGGTTGTGTGAGCTGTCTGTGCGCATGAGGGCCGATGCGCTGTTTCCCTGCTGATCAGCGCGGCTTGGCGATGAACTCCCGCACGTAGAGGTCCAGGAACTTGCGTGGATAAGTCGGCTTCATGACCAGAGCCGTGTCGGCGCCGCTGTCCGTGCCCGCGATGGCGATCACGTCCTCGTCCATGTTCAACAGCCCGGCGTCGGCCGCCATCAGCGCCACCTCGATGGCCACCTTCGTGCCCTGCGAGAACCGGTACAGCGTGTCTCGAACGATCTCGTTGGGGGCTCGACCGCCGTGCTTCGCGCTGAACGCGCTGCTGACGTCATCGCCCAGGGCGTGGATCCCTGTGATCACGGTGACCCCTGCCGCCTCCACTTTTTGACGCTCCTCCGGCTTCATGGTCCAGCCCACATCCTCAAACCCATGGCAGATGGAGACGGCGATGACGCGAATGCCGGCGGGCCCGAACAGCTCCTGGGCTCGAAGGGCCGTTTGCCCGTGCGAGGACGCCACCACAACCTGGCGGATGCCCAACTCTTGCGCCCGGCGGAGGGCTGCCTTCAGCGTGATGTCGGTGTTCTGCGGTCCCGGCTTCTCGAAGTAGTGTACGGTTACCTCCATGGCGATGCCTCCTTATGCTTCAGTTGTGTGTGGGAAAGGGGCCCTTCATGGGGCCTCCGCGGTGCTTACGTGGTGATAGCTTGGGAAGGCCCTGGGATCTCTCGGATGAGCATCCAGAGCAGCGCCGTCGCCAGCAGCCGCCCGGCCCCGGAGACCAGGAAGATGGATCGGAAGCCCATCTGCTCGACCAGCATACCGCCGATCAGGGCCCCGATGCATGCGCTCAGGAAGATCCATATCTGATAGAGAATCGCCGCCTGGGGGCGGGCCGATCCGGGCGTCAGCCTCATAAGCGCCCGAAATGCCGCCAGGTTGTATCCCGCCCACAGGATGCCCGAGACGGCGTTCAGGATGCCGATCTGCCAGGTGGCGGTCGCCATGATCCAGGCCCACGGCACCAGCGGGATGAGCAGGCCGAACAGGCGCATCACCCAGACGGGGCCCCGGTATCGGACGGCCTCTGCGATGACGTGGCTGCTGGCGAACCCGAATAGCAGACTCACGGCGGCCAATATGCCCACGCCCAGCGCGGTGGCGTTCAGCCCGACTACCAGGTAGACGTTCAGGAACGGGCTGGTGATGTGAAGCGAGAGGTTCCAGAGGAAGCCGATGGCGCAGAAGGTGAGCAACGTGCGTTCCCCCTTCAGCAGCCGTAGCGCGGCGACGCTTGCTGCCGTCACTCGGGGAAGGATGGGGGTGTCGGTGGGGGGCGGGATGCGGGCGAAGACGATCGCTCCGGCCAGCCCGGCGAGGAAGGCCAGGGCGAGGCCGACCGGGTAACCGGGGTTATGGATCAGGCGAATGGCCAGTCCGGCTATGGGTAGCGCCAGGATGGCGGCCAGATTCATCGCGTCGTTGCGGTTGTGCAGATAGGCGTCCCGGGCGTTTCGGGGCACCAGCGCCGCTGAGAAGGAGGCCCAGATGGGGTTGATGATGTTGCTCAGAAAGGCGCGCGCGGCCCATAGGGCGATCAGGATGCCGATGGCCATACCCGATGGGATCAGCAGTGGAAGGAGGGCCAGGGCCAGGTAGGTGAGCCGGGAGGTGCCGGTCGCCAGGAGGATCAGGGCTTTGCGATGTTGAAGGGAGCGCACGGTCAGGAGCGAGGCGAGGAGCAGCGAGAGCGCTCCTGCCAGGCTGGCCGCCCCGGCCAGCATCCCCAATTGGAGATAGGAAGCGCCCAGGGCCAGCGCGAGCAGCGGCGTGAAGGTCAACGCGATGTGATCGCTGGCGCTGTTCAGCATGCCGTTCACCAGGAACAGTTGCAGGGGGCCGGTTTGTTCCGGCGGAACCGTGGGAGGCGGGATCAGAGCGACCTTCAGGCTGAGCCACAGCCGATAGAGCGCTCTCGTCACTCGTGAGCGGTTGAGGGACAAAGGAACGCGCCGTCCATCGACGGCGCGAAGCTCGTGTTGCCTCATGTCGGTATAAGCCTCTCGGCGACCTCTGTGCCTGGATCCCCTGGAACGGCGGGACTACGCCGATTATAGCACAGCGCAAAGGGTGTGCAAGTCGGCGGCGGCGCTCTCATCAGTAGATCAATCGTCATGTATCCGCACGCCGAGGCGGTTTGACAGGGAGGAACATCCTGCGTTATACTGATTTTGCATAGCGGGTTCTATGCTGCCCAAGGGGGCAGGTTCACGGGTGAAAATGGCGGCGATCACCGGTCGCCCGTTGCATGGATGCGGTAGGTTCTGGCAGACGAAGATCGGCTCGACGGTGATCGTCGATCGTGTTCTCAGGACGACTCGATGCCCGGGCCCCAAAAAGCTGGGCTGGAGGCACCGAGAGAAAATGGTCGCCGTGGGAGGCGTTGCTGGATGCGCTATGTGAACTCACGTTGCGTGGTGGGAGTCCGACCTGAACCGAGGCACTAAGGCGAACTACGTCTTGGTGCCTTCGCTTTTTAGGGGGACTGTGGACGTGAGGGAGCGGCGATCCGGACGATGCCCCACGCAGACGGACATGAGGAACGGGAGGTTCCATATTCCGAAGAGGAGGCGAAGATGGATTCGGCCATGATCGGCAAGATCATGAAGGCCCACCAGTATGCGGAAGAACCTGAGCGAGTCCACATCAAGTCACTCTCCGTCCGGTTTCAGGGCAACCACGACGTGTACGAGATCACATATGATGACGGGGCCTGGCATTGCACCTGTGGCTTTTTCGCCCAGCGGGGGCGGTGCAGCCATACGATGGCCCTGGAGAAGCTGCTGGCCCCCATGGTGGCGATGGCCTCAGAGGAGCCGGTGGGCCACGTCTCTGCCGGATAGTGGCCTGGAGCACATCGGGACGAATCAGGCCTAAAGGGTAATTTGCAACTGCCGCTTATCCGGGCGATAATGGACGATGAAGACGATCCCGGTATGAGCGGCTTAACCCGAAAGGGTACAGCCGGGTGGGCCGGGGTGTGAAGCAGAGCGCTCCGGTCCGCCCGATTTGTTTGCCTCGTTGCGAACCGCTCCTGTTCTGTACGCACATCTCTCCTGGGTGGGGCAGGACCTTTCGCGTGATCTATTTCAGCAGGGGCGGTTGTGTCGGACCCTCATGGACTGAATGTAGTGAGAAAGGGCAGACCCTTTGCGTAAGGCACAATTCTGGATTGGCATCCTCATCAGCTTGGTCTTCATGGGCTTCGCGGTGCGGCGGCTGGAGCTCGATCAGGTCTGGCACGCGATGCGCACGGCCCGATACATCTGGATCCTCCCCGGCGTGGCGGTTTATTTCTTCGGCGTGTGGGCGAGGACGTGGCGCTGGCACTATCTGCTGCGTCCCATGCAGACCGTCCCCCTGACCCGGCTCTTCCCGGTGGTCTGCATCGGCTATATGGGCAATAACATCTACCCGGCGCGGGCGGGCGAGGTGATTCGCAGCTACGTGTTACGCCGCCGTGAGGGCATCAGCATGGGGGCCAGCTTGGCTACCGTGCTGGTGGAGCGGGTTTTTGATGGGCTCGTGATGCTGGTGTTCGTGTTCATCGCCTTGCCCTTTACGCCCATGCCAAACTGGCTCCGACAGATCGTGATCCTCTCCAGTCTGCTGTTCTTCAGCGCCTTGCTGGTGTTCCTGGCGCTGGCCGCCCGTCCTCAGCGCGTTCGGGCGCTGTACGATCGCCTGGCCGACCGGCTGTTGCCTGGCCGGTTCCGGGGGCCGGTGGGTGGGCTCCTGGATCGCTTCCTGATCGGCCTGGGCTCCCTGCGCAGCGGTCGGGATGTGATCATGCTCTTCTGGACCTCGGTCGTCATCTGGCTGGCGGAGACCGTCAAGTATTGGTTCGTGATGCACGCCTTCGATTTCGCGGTCCCGTTCTACGTGCTCATGTTGATGAACGGGGTCGTCAACCTGGCCACGACGATCCCGGCCGCGCCTGGATATGTCGGGACCTTCGATCTGCCCGGCATCGAGATCCTGGTGACGTTTGGCGTGGCTCGGGATATCGCGGGGGCGTACACGGCGGTCCTGCACGTCGCCCTGTGGCTCCCCATTACGCTGCTGGGGGCGTATTACATGTGGCGTGAGCAGTTGCATTGGGCGGATCTGGGAAAGGCGACCCGTGGGCGCGATGCGGCCATCGAGGCGCCCTCCTGATCGGCCTTCCCCTGGCCTGTCGCTTCCGTCCCCGGTGAGAAATTCGGGATGGGGCTGATGGACAGGGGGAAACATCGTGCATCCGTGTGAGGTGAAAGGATGAAGGTGATCTGTGTGATCGGCGCTGGCTATGTGGGGCTGGTGACCGGCACCTGCTTCGCTGATCTGGGGAACCGGGTTACGTGTGTGGACATCGACGAGGAGAAGATCGAGAAGCTGCGCGCGGGCATTATGCCCATTTACGAGCCCGGGTTGGAGGAGATGGTGCGACGGAACCAGGCCGCCGGGCGGCTCTTCTTCACCACCTCTTACGCCGAGGGGTTGAAGGACGCCGAGTTCGTCTTCATCGCTGTGGGAACGCCCGCGGGCGTGGACGGCGAGGCCGACCTTCGGTACGTGCGCATGGCGGCCGAGTCCATCGCCCGGCACATGGATCATCCCCTGATCATCATCAACAAGAGCACGGTGCCGGTGGGCACGGGTGATTGGGTGGCTGATATCATACGCCGTCATCAGCCGCAGCCCATCCCCTTTTCCGTGGTCTCCAATCCGGAGTTCCTGCGGGAGGGCTCGGCCATCCAGGACTTCCTCAATCCCGATCGCGTCGTCTTGGGCTCGCTGGACCCGGAGGCGGCCGAACGGGTGGCGCAGCTCCATCTGCCGCTGCGAGCACCCATCATCGTCACCGATCTGCGCACGGCCGAGATGATCAAGTACGCCTCGAACGCCTTTCTGGCGACGCGTATCTCCTTCATCAACGAGATCGCCTCCATCTGCGAGCGGCTGGGCGCCGACATCAAAGAGGTGGCCATCGGCATGGGGTATGACCGCCGGATCGGCCACGCGTTCCTGGACGCGGGGATCGGCTGGGGGGGCAGCTGTTTCCCCAAAGACGTGAAGGCGCTGGAGCACATGGCCCTGGTGCATGGCGCTCACCCGTCGCTGCTGCGAGCGGTGATGGAGATCAACCGGGATCAGCGCCGCCTGGTGATCCTGAAGCTGCGGGAGCTGCTGGGCACACTGCGGGATCGCACCGTCGGGCTGCTGGGGCTGGCGTTCAAGCCGAATACGGATGACATGCGGGAGGCGCCCTCGGTGGAGATCGCTCACCTGTTGCTCAGCGAGGGGGCTCACGTGCGCGGGTATGATCCCATCGCCATGGAGACGGCCGCCCGGGTGTTGCCGGGGGTGGAACTGGTCTCGGATCCCTATCAGATGGCCGAGGGATGTGACGCGCTGGTGGTGTGCACGGAGTGGAACGAGTTCAAGCATCTCGACCTGGTCCGCATCCGGGATTCGATGCGCCAGCCTGTTCTGATCGATGGTCGCAACATCTACGAGCCGGACCAGATGCGCAAGCTGGGGTTCCGGTATCGGGGGATGGGGCGTGGCTATTCTGCACCGGAAGAGTCGTAGATGGGGCACGATACATCGATGTCGTTCGTTCGGGAACATCTGGAGAACGGCCTGACGATCCTGCTGCGCCCTTCCCGTGTGGCGCCGGTGATCAGCTTCTGGATCTGGTACCGGGTTGGGGGGCGCAACGAGCGGCCGGGCATGACGGGTGCCTCTCATTGGGTGGAGCACATGTTGTTTCGTGGCACGCCGCAATTCCCGGGGGGCACCGTGCACAAGCTCATCGCCCGGTCGGGTGGGATCCGTAACGGCATGACCTCGAACGACTTCACATGCTATTTCGAGACGTTGCCGACGGATCAGATCGATCTGGCTCTGCGCATTGAGGCGGACCGGATGGTCAACGCCCAGTTCACGCCGGAGGCTGTGGAGGCGGAGCGCACGATCATCCTGTCGGAGCGGGCAGGGCTGGAGAATCGTCCCACCTGGCGGCTGCATGAGGCGGTGAATCAGGCGGCCTTCCAGGTCCACGGCTACGGCCATCCCGTGATCGGGCGGAGGGAGGACCTGGAGCGCATGGGGCGTGACGATCTCTACGCCCACTATCGGGCCTACTACGCCCCGGATCACGCGGTCGTGGCCGTGGCGGGCGACTTCGACCCGGGTGACATGCGGGAGAGGATCGAGGCGCACTTTGGGCCGAGCCCGCCTGCGGGCGCACCTCCGGTGGAGGTCGAGCCGGAGCCGCCGCAAACCGAGATGCGCCGCGTGCGCGTGACCGGCGAGGAGCGCAACGCTTACATCGAGATCGGGTTTCGATCCCCACCTGCCGTGCACACCGATTGCTTCCCTCTGATCGCCCTGAAGGCCATCCTGGGGGGCACATCCCCGATGACGCTGTTTGGGGGCAGGCCGGCGTCCATGTTCCGGTCGGCGCGGCTGTACAAAGCGCTGGTGGAGCGGGAGTTGGCGGCTCGCGTCGGATGCAACCTCAGCCTCTCCATTGACCCGTACCTGTTCACGTTCTTCGCCGCGGTGCGTCAGGGCGTGGAGCCACAGGCCGTGGAGGACGCCTTGTGGGCCGAGATCGATCGAGTCCGCCGAGAGCCGGTGGAATCGACCGAGCTGGAGAAAGCCCTCCGCCAGACCCGGGCGCAGTTCGCCTACAGCAGCGAGAGCGTGACCAACCAGGCGTTCTGGTTAGGCTATAGCGAGGTCATCGCCTCGGCCGAGTGGTTTGAGAGCTTCCTTGACCGGCTGGCGCAGGTGCGGGTGGAGGACGTGCAGCGCGTGGCTCAGACCTATCTGCGGCGAGAGCGTGCCGTCGTGGGGTGGTATGAGCCGGGGGGTGATGCGTGAGGTGTGTGGGGGTAGGGGGTAAAGGATATGTGGAGGGAAGTTTGGATACTCGTGATGTGATTCGAACGGAACTGGATAACGGGCTGAAGGTGGTCCTGAAGCCGTTGGACGGTGTGCCGGTGGCCAGCCTTTTCCTCTGGTATCGCGTGGGGAGCCGTAACGAGGTGGATGGGCGCACCGGGATCTCGCATTGGGTGGAGCACATGCTCTTTAAGGGCACGGAGCAGTTCCCCGCCGGCGAGGCGGATCGGCTGGTCGCCCGGGAGGGCGGTTATCGCAACGCGATGACGTACCTGGACTGGACGACCTACTTCGAGACGCTGCCGGTGGATCGCTTCGACCTGGCCCTGCGTATCGAGGCGGATCGGATGGTCAACAGCCCCTTCCGCCCGGAGGAGGTGGAGTCCGAACGCACCGTGGTGATCTCCGAGCGACAGGGGTACGAGAACTACCCGGAGTTCCTGCTCTCGGAGGAACTGACGGCCACGGCGATTCGGGTGCACCCATACCGGCGTGAGACCATCGGCTGGTTGTGCGACCTGATGCAGATCACCCGGGACGAGCTGTATGAGCACTATCGCACGTATTATGCGCCGGACAACGCCACGCTGGTGGCCGTGGGCGGCTTCGCCCCCGATGCGCTGCTGGAGCGGATCCGGGAGTTGTTCGGGCCGATCCCGCGCGGCCCCGGCGTCCCGCCGGTGCGAAGCGTGGAGCCGCCGCAGCGGGGCGAGCGTCGGCTGACTGTGCACGGGCCCGGCATGACCGCGTACGTGCAGGTGGCATTCCATGTGCCACCCGCCTCGCATGAGGACTTCTTCCCCCTGGTGGTCATGGACACGGTGCTCAACGGCGCACGGGCGTTGGGCGTCTTCCGCAGCAGCCCTCCCAGCCGCAGCTCTCGCCTGTACCGGGCCCTGGTGGAGACGGATCTGGCCCTGGATGTGTCCACTTTCCTCTTGCCAACCATCGATCCCTACCTGTATAGTTGCACTACCACTGTGCGCGCCGGACGAACTGCCTCAGAGGTGGAGGCGGCGATCCTTCGGGAGCTGGAGCGATTGCAGGAGGAGCCGGTCAGCCCGGAGGAGATGGCTAAGGCGATCAAGCAAACCCGGGCCGAGTTCGTCTACGGCAGTGAGAGCGTCACCGATCAGGCTTACTGGCTGGGCTT
>JAJRVX010000400.1:0-7425 GCA_024277095.1 Chloroflexota bacterium | reverse complement strand
GATCTGTTCCTTTTCGTCTGGGGTGGGGACCTCTGCGTAGAGGAGTTTAGGCATCGGGATTCTCCTATTGACAAGATTGGCCCCAATTATACCCCCAGATTTAGCAGAACGGCATTTTATGGATTTAGCAATATCTTGTGGTTGTAGAGGATGATAGATGTATATGTTGTGTTCTTGGGAGGCTCGCGACGAATGAAGAGGCCGGCCTCAGGCCGGCCTCCCGTTCGCTGTGATGTTAGAGCGTCGCCTTGATGGGGATGGTGAGAGCTCCGGCCTCCCAGGTGTTGACCCGCACGTTGATCTTGTGTTCCCCCTCTTACAGCTTCTTGTCGGCTACCCGCACCGTGAGGGTGCTGCCGACTGGGAAGTGCAGCGGCGCACTGGGGGTGATCTCCGTAGCCTGCAATACCTTCTCCCTGGCCACGATTGTGACCTTCTCCAGGGGGATCTCCTCGCCATCGACTTCCAGGGCGATCAGCCGGCTGAGCGTGCCCGAGTCCACCACGTTCCTCATGGCGAACTCGAAGCCCTCGTCTGTGTTCTTGAGGCTATCCTGAACGTAGATCCGCTCCAGCAGGTAACCGGGGATGGAGAACATTGGGTATCCTCCTTGAGTGATGTATAATGGTCGAGCGCCGATGGAACCCTTCCGTCTCTCTTCCAAATATAGCACGGCTGTGGTTCCTTTGCAATATCGCTGGCGTGATTCCTCACATCTCGTCGCGGGGGCGCGGAGGGCACTGAGAGGGGAGGATCTCTTCGTCTCCGGGCGTGAAGGGAATGTGAGACATGCGTTTGCGTGATCTGCTGGCGGAGATCCCATCCGCTCAGGTAGTTGGCAACATGGATACCCCGATTTCCGGGCTGGCGTACGATTCTCGCCGTGTGCGGCCGGGAGATCTCTTCGTGGCTGTGCGTGGCTTCCATGTGGATGGCCACGCCTTTATCCCGGATGCGTTGTCCCGGGGAGCGGTGGCCGTCATGGCGGAGGAGCCGCCGCCTCCCGATGTGTCCGTGCCCTGGGCCCAGGTGCCCGATTCTCGGGCGGCGCTGGCCCTCCTGGCGGCTGCATTCCATGGCCATCCGGCCCGCCGTCTGCGCGTCGTGGGCGTGACCGGTACCGACGGGAAAACCACGACAACCACCATGATCAGCGATATCCTGGAGGCTGCAGGGCATCGTACCGGGTGTATGACGACCGTCTCCTTCAAGGTGGGGGATCGGGTGTGGGATAATGATACCCGCCAGTCTACGCCTGAGGCGCCGGAGGTGCAGGCGTTGTTGCGCGAGATGGTGTCCTCCGGCTGCGAGTACGCCGTGATCGAGAGCACGTCTCATGGGCTGGCGTTGCATCGTCTGGATGCCTGCGAGTATGACGTGGCCGTGTTGACCAACGTGACCCACGAGCACTTGGACTTTCACGGCTCGGTGGAGGCCTACCGGCTGGCCAAGGCCCGCCTGTTTGAGATGTTGGGGGAGGCGGTGCATAAGGGGATCCCCAAGACCGCCGTGGTGAACCTGGATGATCCACACGCTGGGATGTTCATCGATCGGTCGCCGGGGCAGGTCATCACTTACGCCCGGGAGAATCCCGCGGCGATGGTTCGGGCCCGTGACGTCGTGTCCTCGCCCTCTCGGTTGGCGTTCACGGTGGATACGCCATGGGGCACAACGGATATCTTGCTGCGGCTCGCCGGCGACTTCAACGTGGGGAACGCCCTGGCCGCGTTGTCCGCCGCCCTTTCACAAGGGGTGCCTCTGGAGGTGTGTCGGGAGGCGTTGGCCCGCTTCCGTGGCGTACGTGGGCGCATGGAGACGGTGGACTGTGGCCAGCCGTTCACCGTGATCGTGGATTATGCTCACACGCCGGAGTCTTTCGAGCGGGTCATGGGGATCATGCGGCCGTTGACGAAGGGGCGCTTGATCGCCGTGTTCGGAAGCGCCGGAGAGCGGGACCGCCAAAAGCGGGCGATTCAGGGGGAGATCGCGGGGCGCTATTGCGATTTCCTGGTGTTGACGGACGAGGACCCTCGTCTGGAGGATCGCTGGGCTATCCTGGACGAGATCGCTGCCGGGGTGGAGCGGGCTGGCAAGCAAGAGGGCGACGGGTACGTGAAGATCGCCGACCGGGCCGAGGCGATCGCGGCCGCGTTGCGATATGCCCGGCCGGGGGATGTGGTATTGCTCCTGGGCAAGGGACATGAGGGGAGCATCATCTACGGCACGGAGAAGATGCCCTGGGATGAGCGGGCGGCCGCGGAGGCGGCCCTGCGGGCGATGGGATACGGGAAGGGGAGATGGGTGAAGGACTGACGGCGGATGAGATCGCAAGGGATTTGCGAGTGCTGGGGCTGTGCCCGGGTGATGACGTCCTGGTTCACTCCTCGCTCAGCAGCCTGGGCTGGGTGGAGGGCGGCCCGGATACGGTGATCGATGCCCTGTTGGCGGTCGTTTCGCCGGGGGGCACGGTGCTGATGCCGGCGCTCACTGGCTCCCCGGCGGATGGACCGGACCGGCCGCCGCGCGTGGATGTGCGCCGCACGCCGTGTGCCACCTGGATTGGGCGCATCCCGGAGACGTTTCGCCGGCGGCCTGGGGCCCGACGCAGCCTGCATCCGACCCACTCCGTGACGGCCATCGGGGAGCGGGCGGTGTGGTATACGACCGGGCACGAGCGATGTGCGATGCCGTGTGGCCCCGGCAGTCCCTATGTGCGCCTCATGGATCGCGGCGGCTATATCTTGCTGCTCGGATGCACGCAGGAGAGCAACACCTCATTGCATGCGCTGGAAGAACTGGCCGACGTCCCTTATCATCTCCAGGAAGACGCTACGGATGCGGTGGTGATTGACGAGGCCGGTCGGGAGATCGTCGTCTCAGGGCGGTTGCATTGGTGGGGCTGGAAGCGCCGCTTCTCCCGGGTGGATGGGCCGCTGCGGCGGGCGGGGGCTATGCGAGAGGGATTGGTGGGACAGGCCCATGCTCGCCTGATCGATGCCCGTCGAATGCGTGAGGTGATCCTGCCGTTGCTGCGCGCGGATCCTCTATATCTTCTGTCCGATGAGGCCCGGAGGGAATGGCTGCGGGAACAAGGCGAGCCATTGTCCGGGTGATGTGAAGCCGGCTCACGTAGAAACGAGGCCGCCCATGGGCGGCCTCGTTTGCGTTTTCGGAGTTCACGCGTGGCTTTCCGATGATGGAAATCAGCGTCGGGCGAGTTCCCTATCCAGCATGATCAGGCCCGGTGGATGGTTGCCGACCAGCTTCAGCATCTCGATAATCCTTGAGGCCGTCTTCTCCTCTTCGACCTGCTCGTCCACGAACCACTGCAGGAAGCTCTGGCTGGGATAGTCCTTCTCCTCGACCGCCTGCGCGTAGAGGGTATGGATCATAGCCGTGACCTTCTGCTCGTGCTCCAGGGCCTGCTCGAAGGCGGCCAGCGGAGACTCGAACTCGATCGGAGGCTGGTCGATGGCCTGCAACGCCACACGGCCTCCTCGATCGTAGATGAACTCATAGAACTTCATCGCGTGCTCGACCTCTTCCTGGGCCTGGGCGCGCATCCAATGGGCGAACCCGTCCAGGTTGATCGAATCGTAGTAGGCTGCCATGGACAGATAGAGATAGGCCGAGTACAGCTCTTCTTTCAGCTGCTCGTTCATCGCGTCCTGTAGTCGGTTGCTCAGCATAGTGGAATCTCCTTTCCGTAGAAAAGGATAATCTAAATATTTCTGTTTGTCAAATTGAGAGAGTGGTGGGGGGACGAATCTGGATGTGCCGTCGGAAGATGTGACGTGTTGATTGCGGACTCTCTCTGGTGGTACAATGAGCCAGCCTGCTGGCTGAATGTATATGCCGTCGTACGGTGTTGAGCGAGGAGTGGTGTTCATGTCCCGATCCATGTCTCTTCCGATGAGCTTCATCCATCAGCGTGCCGCGTTGCAGGAGCTGCAGCGGGAGGCCGTTTACGTGATCCTGCCGATCCTGTTCGCCGTCGGAGATGTCCTGCTTGTGGGAGCAGAGGCGTTTCGCCTGGGCATGGGGGTGAGCTTTCTCGGGATGTCCCTGATGGTGTTGGCGCTCATCGTTTGGGTAGTACTCGCACGTTGTTATCCGGCAGGGGCCTGGTTGTTGATTGCGGGATGCGTGGTCGCCGCTTTGTGGGCGTTCTGGTTGTATCCGTTGGGTAGCGTGGCGGCGTTGCTCGCGCTGCCCGCCGGCCTGTCGGTTTTCTTGATCGGATCGGCCGGTGGGGCCCTCACGGCCGCATCGTGCAGCCTGCTCGTGTTCGCCACAAGTAGTACGTGGCCGGCGATTCAGGGGATCTCCCTGGTCGCTGTTCTGGCGGCGATTTGGGGGACGACGGCGTTGATCTGGATTTCGTTGCATCCCGTTCGGCAGGCCATCGAGTGGTCGTGGGCCAGCTACGAGCGGGCCCGCCGATTGTTGGAGGAGGCCCGGGAGCAGCGAGTGGAGTTGAAAGAGGCCCAGGAGGATCTGGTCCAGGCGAACCAGGAACTGGCCCGGCTGTCAGATCGCCTGAAGGCGATGGCTCAGATGGCCGAGGAGGCCCGGCGGGCGAAGGAGGAGTTTGTTGCCAACGTGAGCCATGAGTTGCGCACCCCGCTGAACATGATCATCGGCTTCAGCGAGATGATCACGCAGGCACCTCAGGTATACGGCGCCGCGCTGCCGCCCGCTCTCCTGGCCGATATCGCCGCCATTCAGCGCAACAGCCGACATCTGGCCAGCCTGGTGGACGATGTGCTGGACCTCAGTCAGATCGAGGCTGGCCGGATGGCGCTCAGCAAGGAGTGGAGCTCCATGCGGGAGATCGTGGAGTCTGCCGTGCAGGCGGTTCGAGCCCTCTTCGATTCGAAAGGGCTCTCCTTGCGGATCGAGATCCCCCCGGATCTTCCACAGGTGTTCTGCGACTCCGTCCGGATTCGCCAGGTGGTCCTGAATTTGCTGAGTAACGCGGGACGCTTCACCGACCAAGGCGGGGTGCAGGTGCGCGTCTGGCGGGAAGAGGATGAGGTCTTGGTCAGTGTGGCGGATACGGGCCCAGGCATCGCCCTGCGGGACCAGGAGAAGCTGTTCGAGCCCTTCTATCAGCTGGACAACTCGATACGGCGTCGCCATGGCGGCAGTGGTCTGGGGCTGAGCATCAGTAAGCGTTTTGTGGAGATGCACGGCGGCAAGATGTGGCTGGAGAGCGAGGTGGGCGTGGGAACGACGGTGTATTTCAGTCTCCCGCTTGCCGTTCCGTCGCTCATCCCCGCGGCCGGGGATGGTGTGACCCGCTGGTTCAGCGCCTATCATCCCTATGAGGCGCGCACCCGGCGCTCCAAGGCGCCCTCCCCCAAGCCTCTGCCGCGCTTCGTCGTGCTGGAGCAGGGGCAAACCCTGCATCGCCTGCTGAGCTGGTATATGGACAATGTGGAACTCGTCCCCGTTCGGGCTGTGGAGGAGGCGTTGGAGGAGATGGCCCGATCCCCGGCTCAGGCGTTGATCGTAAACGATCCCTCATTGAGGCAACGCCCTCTTGCACTGGAGCATCTGGCGGAGTTGCCCTATGACACGCCTGCTGTGACCTGTTGGGTGCCCGGCGAGGATGAGGCAGCAGAGCGACTGGGGGTTGTGCGATATCTGGTGAAGCCGGTGACGCGTGATGTCTTGCTTTCCGTGCTGGAGGATCTGGGGGGTGACGTGCGCACGGTGCTCCTGGTGGACGACGATCCGGAGGCGTTGCAGCTCTTCAGCCGGATGTTGGCCTCGGCCGGGCGGGGGTATCGGGTGTTGCGGGCGTCGTCCGGGCAGCAGGCGCTCGGCCTGTTGAGGGAGCGGCGGCCGGATGTGATGCTTCTGGACCTGGTCATGCCCGGGATGAACGGCTTCGAAGTGTTGCAGATGAAGAGCCAAGACCCCGACTTGCAGCGAGTCCCCGTGGTGGTCATCTCCGCCAAGGATCCCATGGGAGAGCCCATCGTGAGCAGCACGCTGACCGTCACCCGAGGGGGCGGGTTGTCGGCACGCGAGCTCGTGACCTGCATCCAGTCGCTCAGCGAGATGCTGTCGTCGTCCAAGCGATCTGCTGATCGAGCGCGGCAAGGAACGTCTGCCGGGTGAGCGGCTTTCGGACGAATCCGCTGGCGCCCAGGGAGAGGGCCAGCTCCTCCTGGGCCAGGATTGTGCACACGATGATCGGGATACGTCCCGTCGCCGGGTGTTGGCGCAGGCGTCCCAGCATCTCCCATCCATCCGTGTGGGGCATCATCACGTCCAGAACGATGATCTGAGGAGAGCACTGTTCCGCCAGCGGGAAGGCTTCCTCTGGGTCCTGTACGCCGATCAGGTGGTAGCGTGTGCCCGATACATAACGTTGCAGCAGTTGCAATGTGTCGGCGTTGTCATCGATGGCCAAGACGGGGAGCTGTTCCAGGGCGGGGAGGATCAGCCTGCTGGTGAACCCGGGCGGATCGTGGAGGAGCTCCAGGCGCCCTCCACACAGGTCCACCAGCCGCTGGACGATGTCCAGGTTGGCGACGTCCTCGTCCATGACCGGTCGAGGCCCCGGTCGAGGTGTGGTAGCCACGATTCGGATCTCGATCTCCCATCGGTGCGGGTGTGCTGAGACGTGGATGATCCCTCCCGGCGCCCGGTGGATGGCGACGGTGAGCAGGCCGAGGAGCATCTGGCGCAATGCTACGGCGTGCATGGGGAGCTGAGGCAGGTCTTTCTCCAGCGCAGTCTCCAGGTGGACCTCATGTTGGGTCGCGATGGAGCTCGCCAGGTTAAGCACGGCCGTAAGCTCATCCGGGAGGGAGGCCGGTTGCTCGACGGGGGCATCCTGGAGCCAGGCGAGTTCCTCGTGGAGAGGCGCTTCGGGGGAGGTGTGGGAGGCCAGGGACCGTGATGAGGATGCCTCTCCGGGCAGCCCGCTATCCGGGGAGATCTGTTCCCATAATCGGGCGGCCAGGATATCCAACGCCGCCGCCTGCTCCCGCCGAAGGTGACGCACGCTCAATCCGAGCTGGTCGGCTACCTCCTGCTGGCTGAATTGCTGTACATATCGATACAGGAGCAGCTCGTAGATCCGCCGGGCGCGCGCCTGGGGCGGAACATCGGGAGTTGGCTTTAGCGATGCGATGGCCTCTGTCAGGACTTTGCGCAGGGCGGTGGGGGCGTCCGGGCGATCCTCGACGTGGAACAGGATGGCAAGGGGATTACGGCGTAGTCGGTGGGGATCATAGAGATGATTCAGGGCATCCCGTAAGTTCTGCACGAATTGTTCATACGTGAGCATAGGCGCCTATGGCCTTTTCATGACCTCTTCGTGACCCTCGCTGGACCGAAATGCTCTCCTGCACAGGCCGTTCTGGGATAGAATTATAGGTGCCAGGATCGGCCGTGTCAAACACATTT
>JAJRVX010000399.1:0-5919 GCA_024277095.1 Chloroflexota bacterium | reverse complement strand
CGTGCCGCTGCTGGTGGGCCAGGATCCCATCGGCGTGCTGGCCTTCAGCGACGAAGCGGGCCGCATATACTCCGAGACGGAGCGGGAGACCTTGATCCTGCTGGCCAATCACGTGGCCATCGCGATCACGAACGCCCGGCTCTTCGCGGAGATGGAAGCGCGACAGACGCAGCTGGAGGCATTAAACGAGATCGCTGCCACCATCGCTCAGGTGCGCGATCTGCATCAGGTGCTCGATCTGATCCTGGAGCGGCTGGCGGCCGTCGTCCACCATCATGGGGCGCTGATCATGCTGATGGAGGAGGAGGAGACATACACGGTGGCCGCGCGAGGCTGCCCCTACCTGGAAGACCTGATCGGCTTTCGCGCGTGTGTGGGCATGCAACAGGAGGATTGGCAACAGGGGAGCCTCCACATGACCGTGGACAGGGCACACATCTGCTCCTGGGATCGAGGAGCGCCGGAGTCTCCCTGCCCCAATCACGCGCAGGTGAAGGCCCCGCTGGTGGTGCAAGGGGAGGTCATCGGGTGCATCAAGGTCTGCCGGTCGGGAGAGGACGGATTTCATCCCCAGGAGGCGAAGCTGGTACAGGCGTTCGCGAATCACGCTGCCGTGGCGATCCACAACGCGCGCCTTTACAACACGCTCCAACGCCACTCCGCCGTGTTGGAGGCGAAAGTGGCAGCTCAGACCAAGGAGCTGCAAGCGGCCTTAGAGCGCGCTCAGGAGGCCGACCGCCTGAAGAGCGCCTTCCTGGCGATGATCTCGCACGAGCTACGCTCCCCGCTGGCCTCGATCAAGGGGTTCGCCTCCACCCTGTTGCAAGACGATGTCGAATGGGACCGGGCCTCTCAACGGGAGTTCCTGTCCATCATCGAATACGAGAGCGATAAGCTTTCCGAGCTGATCGACCAACTACTGGATATGTCGCGCCTGGAGTCCGGCACCCTGGAGGTGAAGCCGGTGCCGTGTCCGTTGGAGGCGATCCTGGAGGATGTCATGGAGCGCCTTCACATGCTGGCCAAATCCCATCAATTGCAGGTGACCCTCCCACCCGATCTGCCGAGGGTCTTCGCGGACCGCCAACGCATCGGACAGGTGCTCTCCAACCTGGTCGAGAACGCGGCCAAATACTCCCCCGCCGGGAGCACCATCGCGATCGGCGCGACCGCCGACACGGACTGGATGACCGTCAGCGTCTCCGATCAGGGGGTCGGCATCCCGCAAGAATTCCACAACCGTATCTTTGAGGAATTCTTCCGGATACCAGAGGACCAGAATCAGCCGGGCACCGGGCTAGGCCTGGCCATCTGCCGGGGGATCATCGAGGCACACGGTGGTCGGATCTGGGTCGAAAGTGAGCCGCAAAAGGGCAGTACCTTCAAATTTACCTTGCCCATCGTCCATGACGCCGAGGCGAACGAGGTGGACATATGAACGATCTCACGATTTTAACCGTTGACGACGATCCCTACCTTCTGCGATTTCTGGAGGTCAACCTCACCCGGCGAGGATTCCGGGTGATCCAAGCCCAAGACGGCATAGAGGCATTAGAGCAATTCACATCCCAGGAGCCCGACCTGATCATCCTCGACCTGATGATGCCTCGCCTGGACGGATGGGCCGTATGCCGACGCATTCGCGAGGACTCGGTCGTGCCCATCGTCGTCCTCAGCGCTCGCGGTGACGAGGACGGCAAGGTCCAGGCGCTCTACCTGGGGGCGGATGACTATCTCACGAAGCCTTTCGGCGTGCAGGAGCTTCTGGCCCGCGTGCGCGCCGTCCTCCGTCGCTCCGTGCCCTCGGCGATCAAGGAACACACCAACCATCGAGACATCACGTTGGGCCCCTTGCACATCAGCGGCGAGACGCACGCGGTCGAGTGGAATGGCAAACCGGTCCACCTGACCCCCACGGAATACAACCTTCTCTACGAGCTGGCAAGCAACGCCCCTCGCGTCCTCTCCCATGACGAGTTGCTGACCCGGGTCTGGGGACCGGAGTACAAGGGCGCCACCCACTACATCCATATCTACGTGGGAAGGCTGCGCTCCAAACTCAGCGAACAGGCGATCGTGACCACCCCAGGTGTGGGATACCGCTTCGGCATCCGCCCAGATAAGTGAGAGGGGCAACGGGATCTGCGAGCCCAGGATGGGTCTCAACGCCGAGCGACCGTCTGTCACTCACCGGGCAACGTGCGTGCCCGCGCCAGGCATCGTCTCGCCTCATATCGTATAGAGGCGACGCAGGTCGATGCCCCTCGCCAGGTTGTGCACGGCGGCTCGCAAGCCCGCCTCGGCCAAACGGAGCAGGAACGGATGGGAGGCGGGCGAGACATCGCGAAGGTGCGCGGCCGTCCAAAGCGCCAACCGGGCCGTCTCCGCATCGCCCGCGAGACGAAGCCACCGACTCATGCGTCGCAACCGATCAGCCAGATCCTCCGGTATCTGCCCCTCAAAGGCCCGAGCGGCGATCTCTCGGGCCGCAGTGGCAAACTCCTCGTCAGCCGGTCGGCCGGACGAGCCCTGAAGCAGCGATTCAGCCACATCATATACCCATGGGGTCTGTAAGCCCCAGGCGTGAAACGCCGGATGCCCCAGCATCGCGGCGGCGCGCTCCAGAGACCAGGAAGCATCATCGGGAAGCGCCTCCACCTCCGGCTCCTCCGGCGAGGACCAGGGCTCAGCCCACAGATGCACGCAGTAAAACCGATAGGGCATAGGCAAAGGCTGCCCCTTCTCCAAATGTTGTGAGATCGCCTCCAGCAGGATCGCACGCCCCACGTCGAAAGATGCCTCCAGCAACAGCGCGGACGTCCCCAGCTGAGGCATCCGCACCACATGAACGGTGCCGATGGCAGGATCAACCGCCAGGTGCGGGAACGGCAGGTCCTCGCCCTTCAACGCATACTGAATCCCCATCTGATCGTTCAACAGCAACCCGATAAACAGATGGCCCGACTCTTCCGAGGATGGGCGTAAGAACCAAAGCGCCTGACGCCCCTCGCTATCCACGGGGCTGATCAACACCCGCCACGGCGAGGCATCCGGCGCGGGAGCCCGGACGCCGCTAAGCTGCAGCTTACGCAGGCTGCGCTCCGCCAAAGGCTTCAGCGTGGCGGGCAAGTTCGGCAGTAAGCTCCGCAAGGCCGTCACGGCGGCCGGAAGCCGCAGGCTGCCCAGCTCACGCAGGGCCTGCTGTGCGACCCGTCGCCTGGGATCGAGGGAGAGCATGCGAAGCAGCTCAATGGCGTCCGCCGGGTCCACCCGTCGCGCCGCCCGCACGATGATCAGGGCGGTCTCCGCCGGCTCCTCCTCCAGCTGGGACAGATACTCGATGAGCACCTGCGGGTCCTCATGAACCTCCGCCAACACCTCCTGCAGCGACTCCAACGCCAACGTCTCAGGATCGGCAAGCCCTTCGAACAGATCGGGTCCCAGCTCCTCGTCCAGGTAGCGCTCCAGGATGGTCATCGCGGTCATCCGCTCCCGATCGGAGCGGGTCCGGTCCCGGGCAGCCGCCCGCAGGGCGGGCACGACCTTCTCCCGCGGCAGCAGGCGAGCGATGTGGGCCAGCCCGCCGCGCAGCTGAGGATCCGACGCGCCCAGATACGCCAGTAGGACGGGAAGCACGACCTCCCCCTGCCTGGCGACCTCCGCCGCCCGCTCGATGAGCTCCTCCTCGCTTTCCGCCTCCGCAAAGGCCTGGATCGCTCGCTCTATCTGGCGGCGCTGACGCAACGTGGTGATGATCTTGGAGTCCCGTGAACCCATAGGTAACCCGCCCTTTTCCCCTAATTTCAAAACGAGAGATGGGAATCAAAAGTTATCCCGGCCGTGGAATCCCGGTGAGGATCGCCCCCGGGAGGCCCAGGGGCCTCAATCCTCGCCCAGCCGGGGCACATGGAGCCGACTCAACACGGCCCTGATGCGATCGGATATCGTTGAGTGCCGCCCGGTCGCCGGGCCAGGGCGACGCAAGGATTGCGCCAGTTGCACGAGCTCGCGAGCGATCGCGCTGCGCGGTGAGCGTAGGACGAGCGGTACACCCGCGTTGATGGACGCCAACACCCTGCGGGCGTCATAACGGATACGCACGGAGGGATACGCTTCCAGGCCCTCCGGGAGCTCATCCACCAGGATACTCCCTCCACGGCCGACCTGGTTCAGGACCAGACAAAACTGCGGGTGGGTCTCCACGTCGCTATCCAGACGCCTGGTGAGGGAATCCAGCAATATCCCGGCTCGCGATAAAGCGGTCAACTCCGGCACTACGACCACCAGGATATGATCGGCCTGTCGCGCCGTCACCTCCACGTGCTCCCGCATGGAGGCGGGCATATCCACGATCACGTAGGTCTGGTGTCCAGCCATCAGGTTGATGATCGGGACCAGAAAATCGGACGGCGGCAACTCGTCCAATACCCCGATAGGGGCGGAGAGGAGTCGGAGGCCCGAGCTGTGCTCCTGGAGCACGCCCTCTACCATCTCCACGTCCACCGACTGCCCATAGCTGATCAAATCGGCCAGGGTATGAGTTGGGCGCAGATCCAATTGGACGGCCGGATCGCCGCCGGGAAACTCGGCATCGATCAGGGCCACCTTCTCCCGCCAGCGGCGCGCCAGGGCTACGCCCAGGTTCACCGCGATGGTGGTCGCCCCCACGCCCCCCTTGGCGCCCACGACCAGGATGACGGTGGGACGGGGCGCCTGGTCGTAGCGCAGGAGCATGTGGACCCGGACCACCAGTTCCGTTGGATCGGCCGGCTTGGTCAGGTAAGCGCTGGCGCCATGCTCCAGCCCTCGCACCAGATCTTCCCGATCACGCAGGCGGGAGACGATCAGGATAGGGCGTGTGCGCCCGCCAGGCAACAGGCGCAGCCGGCGACACAGGTCGAATCCGGCCCCGTTCTCGATCGCGGCCTCCAACACGATCAGATCCGGATTCTCCCGGCGGGCGGCATTCAGCCCCTGGGTCACGCTATGGGCGCCAATCACCTGATGACCATGGGGCTGGAGGGTCAGCTTTAGGAACAGGTGGGTATCGTCATCGTCATCGATGACCAAAATGCGGGGACTCATACGCGAGCCCGCCCCCATCGAGCGCGACACAAACGGTCAGGCGTTTCTATCCTCAAGACGCATCTCCAGGATCCGATCCAACCGGAACGTACGTTGCTCTCCGCGCAGGTGACAATAGGCGATCAGATATCCGCCGTTCACGTCCAGCGGCTCGACCCATCGCTCGGTCAGGTCGCGGCGCTGGCCCAGATAGCGCAGCCAGAGCCTGCGGCCGGTCTGCAGCGCCTCCCGCAACGGGTCGGGCAGATTCTGCCACGCCGTGCCAGGCCAGGCCACAGGCCCGCCCTGCGCGTTGATCAGATCGCCCAAAGTGGTAAATCCATACCCCTGTAGATAGCGAATCAGCGTCTGCAAGATCTCCCAGGTCATGCGGGCATCGCCCAGAGCGCTGTGCGCTCCCCGGACGGAGATCCTCAGCGCCCGCGCGACGGAACCCAGCCGATTGTTTGGGAGCCGCAACCAGCGCCGCGCCAGGGAGAGCGTGTCGACGATGTGCACGGCCGGCGCGGGCCACCGCAGACGCCTCCATTCAGCCGCCAGAAAGCCGAGGTCGAACGGGGCGTTGTGGGCGACGATCACAGTGCCCTCCACCAGATCTCGCACGGATGGGGCGATCTCGGCGAAGCGCGGCGATCGCCACAGGACCGTATCGGGGATCCCATGCACCGCGCGGGCTCCAGGATCTACCGGCCGCTCCGGGTTGACATATTGGGAGAACTCCTCGGGCTCCTGCCCAACCCGCCCGCGCACGAGGGCGATCTCACACAGACGATGCCCAAGGCTGACATCCAATCCGGTGGTCTCCACGTCCAGGACGGTGAAGAGCACCTGCGT
>JAJRVX010000398.1:0-8042 GCA_024277095.1 Chloroflexota bacterium | reverse complement strand
TAGGCCGCCCGATAAGCCTTCCACAGGTCTCGCTCGGTCAGGCTCCGGTCCTTCAGGAACACGTGTCCGGTGGCCAGCACGCCGCGCACCAGCTCGATGGCCGTCGCCGAGAGGTGGATGGGCGGCGTCTGGCCGGTCGAGGAAAGCGCCTGGACGACCTCGGCGGTGTGGCGATGGCCGGTGGGGGCGAACGATCGCACGACCCCGCTCCGCTCCGGGTGATGCGAGGCCTCCGATGGGCGGTTGCCTCCCTCCGATGATCCCACCTTCACCTCGACGACGACGTCGCGGCCCCGGTCGGCCAGATCGGCCCGGAAGAGCGGCCACAGCGCCAGCGTGGTCGCCGTGGCGTTACAGCCCACGCCGGAGACGTACGAGGCGCCCCGGATCTCCTCGCGATGGAGCTCCGGCAGTCCGTAGACGAATCGCTCCAGCCATTCGGGCGCGGCATGGGGCTGGCCGTACCACCGTTCGTATAGCGCCGGGTCGCGCAGCCGGAAGTCGGCGCTCAGGTCGATGATACGGGGCGCCAGCGCGGCGAAGTCATCGATACGTGCTTGCGCCTGACCATGGGGCAGGCAGAGGAAGAGTAGATCGCATGGCTGGAGCTCGCTGGCGCTGGTGAACTTCAGCCGGGTGTGGCCGCGGAGATTGGGATGCACGAAGTGGACATAACGTCCCGCGTGGCGCTCCGAGGTGGCCTGTCCGATCTCGACGTCAGGATGGCTTAACAGCAGGCGCAACAGCTCGCCGCCGGTGTATCCGGAGGCTCCCACGATGCTCACGCTCAGCCGATCTGTGCTCATGAGTCGCTCCACGCGTGCAGGATGGGAAGCAGCTCCTCGTAGGAGGAGATGATGGCATGGGCCTGCGAGGGATCCTGCCCTTCGGTGATGCCGGTGAAGAGCACGGCCTTCATGCCCACACGGCGGGCGCCCGCGATGTCGGTGGCCGCCAGGTCGCCGATATGAGCGGCCTCCTCCGGCCGCGCCTCCAGCCGCTTCAGCGTATCCAGGAACTGTCGTTCATGGGGCTTGGCCCGTCCGGTTTCGTCGGAGAACGCGCAGTACTGGAACAGCCCGAGGATCCCATCGCGGGCCATGAAGTGGCGGAGGACACGGCCGGGGCTCATGCCCGTGTCGGAGATCAGCCCCAGGCGATAGCGCCCGGCCAGTGCGCGCACCGTCTCGATGGCCCCCGGAATTGGCGTCACCGGCTCGGACAGCAGCGTCTCCTCCATCTCTCGTCTCAGGGCATCGCGAACCTGGGAGGGGAGCGTGGCTCCCACGTCGCTCAGGATCCATCGCAGCCGCTCGGCCGCATTCGCCGTGCGCATCTCCCGTATCCACACCTCGTAAGCGCGTCGAAAGCTGTCGTCCAACGCCGCGCGCAGCCGTTCTCGTGAGATGGCGTATCCGTGTTTGGTCAGGTAGCGATAGAGCAGCTCGGTACGTCGCTCCCGGCTGGTGCCGTCCGTGGGGACCCAGTACAGCGTTCCCCAGAAGTCGAACGTGATCGCACGCAGGGGCATCAGGCCGTCACCTCCGCGGGTTGCTCCCAGCCATTGGCGGCGGCCCATCCCTCCTTTGCCACGCGCACGACGAAATCGATGATGCGGCCCGGGATGTCCACGCCGGTGGGCTCGATGGAGTTCCGGAACTCCATGGTGTAGTTCACCTCGTTGACCAGGAGGCCGCGCTCGGGATCTTCCAGCACGTCGACGGCGACGACGCCCCCGCCGACGGCCCGGGCAGCCCGGACGCAGAGATCATTCAGCTCGGGCGTGATCGGGCAGTTGGTCGCGGTGCCACCACGCGCCGTGTTGGTGATCCAGTGAGGCGAGATGCGATAGATGGCGCAGATAGTCTCGTCGCCCACCACGAACGCCCGGATGTCCCGTTCGGGCTTGTGGATATACTCCTGGATGTAGAAGATGGAGTGATGGTAGGTCCCCAGGATCTGCTTGTGTTCCAGCACGGCCTCGGCGGCGTCGCGATCGTTGATCTTGGAGAGCAGGCGGCCCCACGATCCCACGGCCGGCTTGAGCACCACGGGATAGCCCATGCGCTCGATGGCCTCCAGCGCCGACTCCGGCGTATAGGCGATGAAGGTCTTGGGCGTGGGCACACCCGCCCGCACCAACGCCGAGGTGGTCAGCAGCTTGTTGCCGCACGTGTCGGCTACCTCGAACGTGTTGACAGTAGGGATGCCGCGATCGTCCAGGATGCGCAGGGAGTATAACGCCCGGGAGTGGTTGATGCAACGCTCCAGGACGACGTCGTATTGCGTCCAACCGTCGCTGTGGAAGTCAAAGATCACCTGTCGATCGTCGATGCGCTCGAACGGGATCCCGCGCTCTTCCATCTTCTGGAAAAGCAGCTTCTCCTCGACGCGAATGCGCGAGCAAAGGACACCAACTTTCATGGTTCATCTCCAGAGTATGAATCGGCGGGTCAGCGAATCAGTGATGGGAAGTCATCTCGCCGATTCGCTGACTCGCTTATTCGCCCCAGTCCTCCTCTTCTTGTGGGGCCAGGTCAAGTTCCAACGGGTCCAGGTTTCGCACCTCCAGTTCCACGCCGCAATCGGGACACTCGATGATCTCGCCGACGATCACATCGCTCAGCTCGATCTCGGCAGCGCACTCAGGGCATTCGGCGGTTCGGACTTCGGCCATGGTAGTTCCTCCTTAACCTTACGTTATTACGCAATACGCAATACGGAATGCGAAATCCATAAAACGTATTGCGTATTGCGTAATACGGAAAGCTACCTATCACTCATCCTCCTCACGATCGCCTGCGTCACCTCGGCGGTGCGGGCGTCCCCACCCAGGTCGGGCGTGCGGGGGCCGTATTTCAAGACGTCCAGCGCAGCCGCCCGGATGCGGTCGGCGGCCTCCGATTCGCTCAGAAAGTCCAGCATCAGCGCGCCGGCCAGGATGGCGGCGATGGGATTGGCGATGCCTCGCCCGGCGATGTCCGGGGCCGAGCCGTGGACGGGCTCGAACAGCCCGTGCCGATCGCCGATGTTGGCCGAGGCGGCCAGCCCCAGGCCCCCCACCAGCCCGGCCGCCTCGTCGCTCAGGATGTCGCCGAACAGGTTCGTGGTCACCAACACGTCGAACGACTCGGGCGCCTGCACCAGGCGCATGGCCGCCGTGTCCACCAGCAGCTCGTCCACCCGAACGCCCGGGTATGCTTCGGCCACCTCCAGCGCCGTCCGACGGAACAGGCCATCGGTCTCGGTCAGCACGTTGGCCTTGTGCACCAGCGTCACGTGCCCACGGCGGCCCTGGGCTTGCTCGCAGGCCACGCGCATGATGCGTGCCGACGCCCGGCGGGTGATGACGCGCTCGGCGATGGCCGTCTCGCCGTCGCTGCGCTCACGGCGCACGTACAGGCCCTCCGTGTTCTCCCGCACGATGAGCAGATCGATCCCCGGGCGGCTGGCCGGGATGGGCAGGGAACGCACGGGGCGCAGGTTGGCGTAGAGGTCCAGCTCCCGGCGCAGCTCCAGGATGGGGCTGCGGTATCCATCCACTTTGTCCGGGGGCGATTGGGTGGCGCCGAACAGGACGGCGTCGCATTCTCGGGCCAGCGCCAGCGTCTCCGGGGGCAGCGCGGTGCCACATCGTTGGAAGCAGCCGAAGCCACCCTCGGCGGGCTCGAACGTCAGATCGACGCCGGTGGTTTGCAACACGGCCACGGCCGCCGGGATCACCTCCCGCCCGATGCCGTCCCCCTCGATGACACAAATGCGATGACTCATGCCTGGTCCCTTTAATCTAACCACAAAGGACGCGAAGGACGCAAAGGCTTTCAAAAATCCTTAGCGCTCTTTGCGCCCTTCGCGGTTCCTATTTTCGTTTTCGAAGGCGAAAATCGCTGGCGGTTGCGGGCCAGCTTGGCCACGGTGGCCGCTTCCAGGTCGATATCGGTGATCGCGGCCAGCTGCAGCAAGTAAATGAGCACGTCGGCCATCTCCGCGCCCAGCGCGTCCGGGTCGGTCACCTCGTCACCCCACTGGAAGTGCTGAAGCAGCTCGGCCGCCTCGATCATCACGGACGTGGCCAGGTTGCGCGGCGTGCGCGGCCAGGGCGATTGCGGCCCCGCCCATCCCATGTCGGCGATGAACGCTTCCACCTGCGTTGTAAGCTCCCGTATGTCCACGATCTCGTTCCCTCGCACCCACACGCAATACGCAGTACGCAATTACGTGTTGCGTGTTACGTGTTGCGTGTTAGGTATTGCGTGTTGTCCCTAGCTCCCGCCTGAGATATGGGATCAGCCCTCCCGCCTGGATCAGACGTAAGGCCGTCTCCGGCAGCGGCGGGAAGCGCCACACCTCGTCTTCACGCCGGATCGTTCCAGCCTCTAAATCAATCTCCACCGCATCTCCGGATTTCAACGCGGCGGCCGCCTCCGGGCAGATGATGGCCGGGAGCCCGTTGTTGAGCGCGTTGCGGTAGAAGATGCGGGCGAACGATTCGGCCACGATGGCGCCCACCCCCGCCTCTTTCAGGCAGATGGCCGCCTGCTCCCGGCTGGAGCCGCATCCCCAGTTGCGCCCGGCCACGATCACATCGCCGGGCCGCACGTCGCTCGCGAAGCTCGGATCCAGATCCTCCAGTGCGTGCCGGGCCATCTCCCGACGATCGGTGATGGTGTAGGTGTATTTGCCGGGGAAGATGACGTCGGTGTTCACGTTGTCGCCATATTTCCAGACTCGGCCTCGGATGATCATGGTGGATTCCTTGTCGTCTACGCTTTACGCAATACGCAATACGCAAGACGTAAGACGTAAAACGTAAAACGTAATGCGTATTGCGTATTGCGCTCTCCGCCCCACGCTCCCCGCTCCACGCCCTCCGCTCCACGCCTACAACTCCCTCGGATCGGTGATCGCTCCCCGCACGGCGGACGCTGCCACCACCGCCGGGCTCGCCAGATAGATCTCCGCCTCTCGTGTGCCCATACGCCCGCGGAAGTTGCGATTGGCCGTGGAGATGGTGACCTCGCCGGGGGCGGGGATGCCCATATGGTTGCCCATGCACGGCCCGCACCCCGGCACGCCGATAATCGCTCCCGCGTCGACCAGCGTCTGGATATAGCCGCGCTCCATGGCCTCCTGCAGCACCTGGTTGGAAGCGGGAATCACCAGAAGGCGGGTGTCCGGGGCCACGCGTCGCCCCCGGACTACCTTGGCCGCGAGGGCGATGTCCTCCAGCCGGCCGTTGGTGCAGGTGCCCAGGAACGCCTGTTGCACCCGCGTGCCCGCCACCTCTGACAGCGGCACCACATTATCCACTGTGTGCGGGCAGGCGACGTACGGCTCCAGTTCCGCGGCGTTGTATCGGTATTCGGCGACATATTCGGCATCCGGGTCCGGATATAGCGCGCCGGCCTCGATCTGTGCCCGGCACTCCTCGACGGGACGCCCGGTGCGGCGCGCCAGCCGGGGTGCCAGCCAATCGAACACGACCGCATCGGGGGGCACGTACGCGTTCTTGGCCCCCATCTCGGCCATCATGTTGGGCAACACCATGCGGGACTCCACGGACATGGCCTCGATGCCAGAGCCGCTGAACTCGATGGACTGATAGATCCCGCCGTCGGCGCCCAGGTCGCCGATGACGCGCAGCGCGAAATCCTTGGCCGTCACGCCGAGGGGGAGCGATCCCTCCAGCACGATGCGGATCGATTCCGGCACGCGCAGCCATAGCTCGCCGGTGGCCCACAGCGCGGCCACCTCGCTGCGGCCCACGCCGGCGCCGAACGCGCCCATCCAGCCGTAATGGGTCGTGTGGGAGTCTGCCCCCAGGATGAGCTGGCCGGGCAGGACGATGGCCTCCTCGCTCAGCACCTGATGGCAGATGCCGCGTCCCACGTCGAAGAAATGCGTGATCCCCTGTTCCGCCACGAACCGTCGGATCTCGGCGTGGTTCTGCGCGTGGCGCGTGGTGGGGGCCGGGACGGCGTGATCCAACACGATGGCCACCCGCTCCGGGTGTCGAACCCGGTCGACGCCCAGGGAGGAAAACGTCTGGGCTATGGCAGCCGTGTTGTCGTGGGACAGGATCACATCCGGCTGGGCGTCGATCACCTGCCCAGCGGTGACCTCGGAAACCCCAGCGGCGCGCGCCAGCGCCTTCTCGGCGAACGTCTTGCCCATCAGGACGTCCTGCTCCTGGCCAGGTCGATCAGCCCGGTCCGCAGTTGCTCCTCCAGCGTCTCCTTAGGGATCGATCGCCAGTGGCGCAGGATGGCGTCCACGTCCTCCATGGCCAGCGGCTTGATGTCGGCCAGGGCCTTGATATGCGCCGTGGCCTCCTTGATCTCCTCGTCGGTAAGGTTCAATCCAAGCTGCTCGGCCCGGTTCTTCACCGCGTTCCATCCCGTCAGCCTGTGGGCGATGTGGACGTAGCGGGTCAGGCCGAAGTCCTCCGGGCGGAGGATCTCATACGTGTCCGGGTTGTTCAGGATGGCCTTGGCGTGGATGCCTGCCTTGTGGGTGAAGGCCGTGTAGCCGGTGATATAGTTATTGAAGGGCACCTGGATGCCCACGATGTCGGCCACCAGGTTCTCGATGTCTCGCAGGAGCGGCAGGTTGTACTTGCTCTTGACCCGCTCCGGGTCGACGGCATACATGCGGGCGATGAATCCTCCCAGCGGGGTGATGCCGACGCGCTCGCCGATGCCGAGCACGCTGGTATCGATGTGGGTGGCCCCCGCCTCCAGCGCGGCGAAGGAGTTGGCAATGGCGCATCCCGTGTCGTTGTGCCCGTGGAACTCGATGTCGCAGTGGACGACGCCGCGCAGCGTACTCACCAGGTCGTACACCTGACGCGGCGTGGCGACGCCCACCGTATCCGCGATGCCCACCCGGTTGACGCCGATCTCGTCCACAGTACGGTAGACCATCAGCAGGTCCACCAGATCGCTACGGAAGGAGTCCTCGCTGGAGAAGCGGACCTCGACTCCCTGAGACTTGATGTACGTGATGACCTCGATGGCGGCATCGATGATCTCCGCGATGGACTTGCCGTGGCTGAACTGTCGCAGAATGGAGGATGTGCCGAAGAGGACGTCGATGCCGTCCACGCCGGTTTCCAGGGCCAGTTTGGCGTCGTTCATGTGGCATCGGATGTGGGTCAGGATCTTGGCCTTGAGGCCCAGCCGGGTGATGCGGCGGCAGTCTTCAAAAGATTGCGGGGATGCGGCGGGGGACGTCAGCTCGATGTACTCAACGCCGAAGGCGTCCAGCATCTCGGCGATCTGGACCTTCTGATCGGGGGTGAAGAAGGCGCCGGCGAATTGCTCGCCTTCGCGCAGGGTCGACTCGATGATCGCAAAGTTTTGCAGAGACATGGTCGGCTCCTCCCAATGGGTCGGCTTCAGATGGTCGATCCTTGGAGCTTCCTTGCTAGCCCACCGGCATCGTGGGGAGCCGTCCTCGGCTGACGATCGTGCTGACGCGATCCAGCTCCCCGAGGCCGGCGAGCCTGGGAAGCTGGACTGCGGATGTTCTGGCGCGCAGCGCAGCTAACCAGACCCGCGGTCTGGCCGCTTGCACTTGCTGCGCTTGGTGTTGGCATCACGGGTAGCCTGCATGAACGGATCCTCGTAACGGAAGGGGTGCCTGGTAACAAAAAGACCAGCTCATATGGCCGGTCTGGCTGAGCTGGTCGCAACTCCTCCGCGTGCGGAGCAAACGCCGTCAACCAGACCTAATGGTCCGGCTTCTTGGCCTTGCTCTGCTTCTTGCTGCGGAGGGTGATACAGGGAAACACGTCGCACATCCTTGAGACGAGAATACCCCTTTACAGGGGCGATATTAGCACATCCCGCTGGGCATGTCAAACCTGATCTGCCGCGGTAGTGTATCCAAAATGGTGGAAATTCCGCGAGACACATCGCAGGCCCACAGGGGAGGTGCGGAGGGACCTCCCTCCGCCAAATCATCCTCTTTTTCCGCTTTGCACCTGTCCTTTCCCGGCCTGATTCGGGTGGGCAAGGCCGGGCAAGGCAGGTGAGGGGCGG
>JAJRVX010000397.1:0-16720 GCA_024277095.1 Chloroflexota bacterium | reverse complement strand
GTATGTCCTCCGAGGTCACGGGCTCCCCATCTGACCACTTCAACCCCTTCCGCATGTAGAAGGTGAACTCCGTATGATCGTCATTCACCTCGAAGTCCTTGAGCACGTTCCCTCGGATGCCCTGCACGCCGATGCCGGGCGCTGAGAGCAACGGCTCGTTCATCATGACGAATACATCGGGGGCCCAGTTGGCGACGCTATGGGCGGATCGCAGGGTGCCACCATACTGCCCCGGCGTCCAGTCGGGCAGATCCTCCTCCGAGATGAGCACGCCGGGCCCAACGACGAAAGGCTCCTCGGGCAATCGCTCATCGACGGGGGGCAATTTCCCAGCCTTCACCAGCTCCGCCAGCATGGGCGCTTCCTGGTACTTGGTCGGGGGAGCCGCCTCCTCGGCCTTCTCTGGGGGGGCAGCCTCCTCGGGGGCCGCGGTCGGTTCCGGCGCCGCACCCGGAGCACAAGCTGCGAGCAGCAGCACCAAAACGATGAACACAGGCCACACGTACCGCTTGAACATGACTTCCTCCTTTCCCCTTAGGGCATCACGAGTGGGTACGTTTACCCGCTCTCAATCCACACGCGAACGAGGTATTCGTTTTTGGGGAAGCGATTCTAGGGGGTAGCGGCTCCTGTTTTTATCCTCTCACCAGGGTCGGCGCACGCCGGGACCCATCCCCGGCCCGAAAGAAGGGTACCTGCGACTGAACACTATGGCCGCGAAACCGACACTCCTGTACCACAGAGAAGGAGGGACAGTGTCTTTAGGGGATCTACTTTGACCCTCACGAGAAAGGAGTACTCCTCGTCAAGAATGAATGAGGCAAACGATTCAGAGGGGTTGAACGAGTCCAATCCGAAAAACCATATCAAATGTATTCTATTATATCCGAGTGGAAAAGTCAACCGTTGGAAGAAACACCTCGTCTCCGTCCGGCAATATGCTATCGCAAAAGACGAGGCACCTTGCACACATCTGCAAGGTCTTGCAAACCCAGTATAGCAGTCGTGTTAGGGCTTGTCAAGGCCATCTCCGCCAGACGGCCATTTCCAGCGCCTTGACAGGCCTATTTGGGCCGGATATAATCGGGACATCGCCACGGCGGCGGCTGTAATCCCCTCGACGCGGCGAACAGACCTAATCCGAGGACCATCTCCGCGGCTCCTCAACGAGGCTCTTGCAAGTTCACGCAAATTCTTGCACAGCCGTCCCGGAAGGATGGGCAAACCCATGGCCATCACCCTCAAGGATGTCGCCAAACTCGCCGGCGTCTCCGAGTCCACAGCCTCACGAGCGCTCAACGACAGCCCGTTGATCAGCGAGTCCACCAAACGGGCCGTCCTGCTGGCCGCGCGGCAACTTGGCTACCGCCCCCTCCGGAAGGAGACCTGGCCGACGCGCACCATCGGCGTCGTCATGCCCAATGTGGCCAACCCCCTCTACGGGCAAATCGTCACGGCGATCGAGACCCGCGCTTACCAAGCGGGATACAGCATGTTCTTAGCCAACAGCTACTTTGATCCCGAGCGCGAACAGAACCACTGCGAGCTGCTCCTACGCCAGGGAGCGGCAGGGCTGATCATCGTCCCCACCGATCCGATGGCCCCGCATATCCAGGCGCTGATCGACTATAATGTCCCCTGCGTGCTCATGAGTGGCGACCCACTACCACAAGTCGATCAGGTGAATGTGGACGTCGTGATGGGTGCCTACCTGGCGACGCGATACCTCATCGACCTGGGACATCGACGCATCGCTCTCATCAACGGTCCCACCCGGGTGCGCGTATGCCGCAACCGCCTGGCCGGATACCGACGCGCACTGGAAGAAGCAAACCTCCCCTTCGACGCCCACATCGTCGTAGAGGGCGAGCTTAACGAGGAGGCGGGGGCGACCGCGACAACCCGATTGCTCTCCCTCATACCCCACGACGTCACAGCGGTGTATGCCGTCAACGATGTCACGGCCATCGGCGCGCTGCGAGCCCTGCAACGCGCCGGCCTGCGCGTGCCTGAGGACGTTAGCCTGGTGGGCACCGACGACATCCCCGTGGCCGCGCAGCTGCAGCCAGCGCTGACCACGGTGTGGCAACCCAAACGGGAGCTAGGCGATCTGGCGACCAAGCTACTCCTGAGGCAGATCAAGACGCGCGAGGAACGAGGCCAGGGATGGCGTGAGCTCTACGCCTTCCAGAACGCAATGTACCTCCCCCGCATCATCGAGCGCCAGTCGGCTCGGCGGCTCGAGTCCTTCACCACCACCGAACCGAGCCTCCACACCGGGGCCTCGGAGGCCTGACACGCCTTGCGTGGCCGGCGGCGCAGTCCTGCACAGAAACAAAGCGGCGGCGGGATGATCCCGCCGCCATCCGCGACCCAAAGGACGAACAAGCCCGCCAGACTTCTCTGGCGGGCTTACAATCCGGACGAAATCGACACGGTTTCGAGGCTTACCGGCCGTTCCCCTCCGGCGGATGCCCATTGGCTCCCACCTGGCTCTTCAGCCAGGCCTCGATGAAGGGGTCGAGGGCTCCATCCAGCACCGCCTGGGCGTTCCCCGTCTCCACGCCGGTGCGCAAGTCCTTGACCATCTGATAGGGATGTAACACGTACGAGCGGATCTGATTCCCCCAACCAGCGTCCACGTGCTTCCCTTTCAGCGCCGCGGCCTCCGCCTCCCGCTTCTGCCGCTCCAGCTCGTACAGCTTACCCCGAAGCACCCGCAAAGCCGTCTGCTTGTTCTGCAACTGCGAGCGCTCGTTCTGGCAGGTGACGACGATGCCCGTGGGCAGGTGGGTGATCCGCACGGCGGTGGCGTTCTTCTGCACGTTCTGCCCGCCCGCGCCGGCCGACCGGAAGACATCGATGCGCAGATCCTCCGGCCGGATCTCGATATCGATGTCCTCATCCAGCACGGGCATCACCTCCACCAGCGCGAAAGAGGTGTGCCGACGATTGGCCGCGTCGAACGGGGAGAGGCGCACCAGGCGATGCACCCCTCGCTCCGACTTCAGGTACCCGTACGCGTACGGCCCTCGCACCTCCACGTAGACGCTCTTGATCCCGGCCTCCTCGCCCTCGGTGCGATCGACGATCTCCGTCTCGTAGCCATGCCGCTCGGCCCAGCGCAGGTACATGCGCAACAGCATCTCCGCCCAGTCCTGCGCCTCCGTGCCGCCGGCCCCGGCGTGGATGGCCAGGATAGCATCGTCCCGGTCGTGCTCCCCGGAGAACGCCAGCCGAAATTCCTGCCGATCCAGCTCCCGGGCGATGGCCTCGGCCTCCTGCTCGATCTCGGCCAGGATCCCCTCATCGCCCTCCTCGGCCGCCAACTCCAGCAGGCCCAACGCATCCTCGACCCGCTGCGCCAGGCGATTCCACAGCTCCACCTCCTCGCGAAGCGAAGCCAACGTCTGCATGGTGCGCTGGGCAGCCTCGGCGTCATTCCAGAAGTCCGGCTCCCCAGATCTCTTCTCCATGTCCGCTAGCTGCTTCTCCTTGCTGGGGATGTCAAAGGCGCCTCCGGACGTTCTGGATGCGATCGCTTAGCTCGGCCAACTTCTCCTTCAACTCTTCCATCCCTATCCTCCCAACATGCGATCCAGGCCCCATCCTCCCCCCACCGGAGGAAAGGACAGAACCGATCTACTCGCCCCGAGCGTCCTCGAACAACCCCATCACAAACGTGGCAGGGTCGAACTCGATCAGGTCGTCCAATCCCTCGCCGGTGCCAACGAATCGAACCGGCACCCCCAGCTCCTGCTGAATGGCCAGGACCACTCCTCCCTTGGCCGTGCTATCCAGCTTGGTCAGGATCACCCCGGTCACCCCCACCGACTCCTTGAAATGCCGCGCCTGCATCAGCGCGTTCTGTCCGGTCGTGGCATCCAGCACCAGGAAGGTCTCGTGAGGGGCTCTGTGCACCTGCTTGGCGGCCACCCGGCGGATCTTCTCCAGCTCCTTCATCAAATTGTACTTCGTGTGCAACCGGCCGGCCGTGTCCACGATGAGCAGATCGGCCTGACGCGACTCCTGGCTGGCCCGGATGGCATCATATACCACCGCGCCGGGATCCGCTCCCGGCCCCTGGGCGATCACGTCCACCCCGGCCCGCTCGCCCCAGATCTTCAGCTGATCGATGGCCGCCGCGCGGAAGGTGTCGGCGGCCGCCAGCACGACCTTCCGGCCGCGCTGCTTATAATAGTAAGCCAGCTTGGCGATGGTGGTCGTTTTGCCCGACCCGTTCACGCCCACCACCAGCACCACGGTGAGCAGACGCGGCTCGTCAATGGCCATAGGCGGCGCGTCGCCGAAGAGGGCGACCATCTCCTCCTTCAGGACCTCGTAGGCATCCCCGGTGCGCTTGATCCCCTCGCGCTCCACCCGCTCCCGCACCCGCTCGACCAGCCGGAGCGTGGTGTTCACACCGACGTCCGCCTGGATCAGCAACGCCTCCAGCTCCTCCCAGAGATCATCGGTGATCTCATTGGCCTGGAAGAGGGAGCCGATGCGGCCGAAGAACCCTCGCCGGGTCTTGGCCAGGCTCTGCTCGATCTTTTGCTCTTCCTCCCGCTTCTCCTCGGAGCTAAACAGTTTTCGAAACACAGGCCACTCCTCACCACAGGATCGGGCGGCCTCGCGACCGCCCGATCGGCTATATCCGTATATCTGCATCCACGCGCCCATCCATTATACTCGAACCCACCCTCACGGACAAAGCGAGGCCGCGTCGTACGCCATTGCCCGCCCCGCCATCCCCGTGTATAATGCCGCCGCTCGTCCCATCCCACCGACACGCCGCCGAGGCATAGCATGAAAGCGCGCACTCAGGATCCGATACACCACAGGGCTCTGCGACGCACGGCCATCGTGCTGGCCGCCTACGCCCTGCTCACGCTCGGTATGACCTACCCGGTCGTCCGGCATTTCCTCTCCGCCATCCCCGGCGATGGCTTTGACGGCTGGCAGAACTACTGGAACCTGTGGTGGGTGCGTCAGGCCCTCCTGGTGGAACACCGCCACCCCTTCTTCACCGACATGCTCTATCACCCGACGGGGGTCAGCCTGCTGTTCCATACCCTCAACCCATTCAACGGCTTCACCTTCCTCCCTGTGCAGCTGGCTGCCAACCTCTTCGCCGCCTACAACAGCGTCGTCCTTTTCAGCTTCGCGGTGGGCGGCCTCGGCAGCTATCTGCTGGGCCGATACGCGCTCCGACGCGCGCCGGAGCCCGCCCGAACGTGGGGAGCTTTCCTGGCCGGCGCTATCTACACCTTCTCCCCGGTTCACTTCGCCCACCTGCTGGGGCACATGCAGGTCTTCTCCCTGGAGTGGATCCCCTTCTACGCCCTATATCTCTGGCGCGGCGTCGATCGCGCCAGAGAGGGGACGCTGACCCCTCGCGATGCAGCGCTCCCGGCGTTGTTCCTGATCCTGACCGGCCTGTGTGACTGGTACTTCGTCCTGTACTGCCTGCTCTTCACCGGGTTGGTCTGGCTCTACCTGCTGTGGCGACGACAGATGACCGCCCGCATCGTCCTGTGGACCCTGGGGGTCGGGACCCTGTTCATCCTTCCCCTCTCTCCACTAGTATGGCCGATGGTCATGGAGGCACGCCGCTACGACTTCATGGTGCCCTCCCCGGATCAGGTCTACACCCTTTCGGCGGACCTCCTGGCGTTCCTGACGCCCAACGAGTTCCACCCGCTGTGGGGCGACATGGCAGCCCGGCTAGGATCGCGATTCACCAGCACCGTATCGGAGCACATGGTGTTCGCGGGATACATCCCGCTCCTGCTGGGGCTGTGGGGCGCACGACGTGGAGGGCACAAGCGTGGCTTCTGGACGCTGGCGACCGTTGGGTTCGCCGTGCTGGCGCTGGGGCCCGCGCTCCACATCGCGGGCCGCCAACAGCCTATCCCGCTACCCTACGCCCTCCTGCAGCGTCTGATCCCCTTCATCCACATCACCCGGTCCGTGAGCCGGCTGGATGTGATGGTCATGCTATCGCTGGGCGTGCTGGCCGCGCTGGGGCTTCAGGCGCTGATGCGAGCCACGCGCCGTCCCCGGCTGCTCGCGCTCGGAGCGCTGGCGCTGACGCTGTTCGAGTTCCTGCCGGCTCCCTACCCCGTCTCACCCCCCGATACACCCCAATGGTACGAGACGCTGGCCCAGGAACCTGGCGACTTCGCCGTGCTCAACTTGCCCATGAACTGGGATCGCCCCGGGTACCTGCTCTATCAAACCGTCCACGGCAAGCGCCTGACCGTCGCCTACATCTCCCGCAACGACCCCCGCACCTTGACGGAGCGCGTACCCGTGCTGCAGCAACTACGCCATCTGGGGCCGGACGTCATCGTCCAGGACCTGACGGAGGTGGGGCGCAGCGTGCTCAGCTATCTGGACGTGCGATACGTGGTCCTCGACCGATACAAGATGCCGGGCGAGCAGGAGCGTGAGCCCACGGTCCGGTACGCCACGGCCGCGCTGGCCGGGCTATCCCCCATCTATGAGGATGAACGCCTGACCGTCTATCGCGTCGAGCCGCCCGCACAGCCCGCCCCCTTCCTGATCCTGGGCGATGGCTGGGGGCCGCGGCAGGTGGAGGGGGCGACCGCCTGGCGCCGGATCGCCGGCGAGGCCACCCTGCAGATCCATACGGAGGAGCCAGTCACCGTCTCCCTCCGGGCGATCGCCCGGAGGGAGGGAGCGGGAACGAACCTGACCCTGGAAGCCACCACGGGGGTTCCTCTTTCCATATCCCTTGCCACCGCGAAGCAGGCGCTGGAGTTTGGGCCGCTGGCGCTTCCCCCCGGCACGCACACCATCACCCTCACGGCTGAGGGACCGATTTGGATCACGGGGCTGACGCTTGTGCCCTGAAGTCGCGGCGACGCCACGCCCCCGGCCGAAGGGACGGATCACAAGATCCCCCTCTACCCAGCTCACATAACTTTGACAGAAGCAAGATTCAGTGCTATGGTGCTTACGCGGCCCGTCATGATTCCCCCTGAAAGGGGGCTTCAGTGAGCCCTTTACGCCATCATCAGATCGCGGGCCGTGATTTGGAAACGGCGGGCCCCGGTCTACCCGGATCAGAGCCAGGGCCACTGGGACTATCCTAGAGGAGTCTAACGATGAAATGGTTGAAACACACGTTGCTGATCACTGTGCTGATCACGCTGGCCCTGGCAGGTTGCCGCGGCAAAAAGGAGCCGACAGCGACGCCTGCTCCCACAACCCCGGCCGTGGCGACGAAGGCGGCCCCCACCGCGACACCGGCGCCCAAGAAGCCCGAGGCTGCGAAGAAGGCCCCCACTCCCACACCCAAGGCACAGGAACAGGAGAAGCCGCCTACGCCTACGCCCGCCCAGGAGGTAGCCGAGCCATCCAAGGCGACGGAGGCGCTGAAGGCACTGGGGACTTATCGGACCCGCCTGACCGCGGACTGGTCCGAGATCGGCGCCAATGAGACGACCACATACACCATGAAAGTCCTGGAAGAATACGTCGCGGACGAGCAGGCATACCGGATGATCATCCGCATGACCTCCTCGGACAAGCCGGAGGAGGCCCCTCTGGAGCGGATCGTCATCGGCAAGGATCAATGGCTGCACATGGAAGACCAATGGATCTACACCCCGGTTGAGGAAGAGCAGATGCCCATGTTCATCGAGGAACTGACCCCGGAGAATCTCCTCAACGATCTCGGGGAGGCACAGCTCGTGAAATCGGGCGAAAAGATCAACGGCATCAAGACCCGACACTACGCCATCGATAAGGAACACCTCACCTCGCCGCGCGCCTTGCTCTTCGCCAAGGATGATCCGGAAACCCTGCAGGACGTGGAGATCGAGGCGTTCCAGGCCGACCTCTGGATCGCGGAAGACGGCGGATACCTGGTCAAATTCGAGGTTCAGGAGTCGTTCACCCAGGGTGCGAAGAGCGGGAACCCCGTTCGCGTCCAGGGGGCGATGACCTACGAGGTTTACGACATCGGCGCGGACATCAAGATCGAGCCGCCGACCACCTCAGCAGGGTCCTCCTCCGAATCGGCAGGAGAACCCGGTGCGCCCATAGGGCAGGCGGGCATGAGGCTGCCAGGCTTCGAGGAGGGCGGCATGCCCCTGCCGGAGGGTGCGACCATCGAGATGGCCATGGGGGAGATGCAGATCCTCACCGTGCCGCAGCCGCTCAAGGATGTAGCCGCCTTCTACGATCAGATCCTGACCCAGGCCGGATGGACGAAGGCACCGGAGGGAAGCTACGAATCCGACGAAGCCGCGATGCTCTCCTACCAGAAGGACGGCGTCACGATCAGCCTCTCGCTCACATGGGCGGCCGATGAACAACAAACGCAGGTCATGCTGATCGTCGGGGAGCCATAAAACGCCGTTCTCCCCCAATTTCCCGGTTAAGGAATAAAGGAAAGCCCCTGCGCAGGAGCTATACGCAGGGGCTTCTTTTCACCACAGAGTCGGCAGGGCGGCAAAGCCTCAGTGTCCCAACACGGCGACCGATCGCTCCCTTGGCTGGTGGCGCAATACGACCCGCCCGAATCTGTCCAGAAGTGACCGAGCCTTCTGCCACCGAGCGCGCAGGTGATCCTTCCGCACCCGCCAGACGCCGTTGAGCTGGTTGATGACCAGCCGGCTATCCCCCAAAACCTCTAGATCCACGCGCCGGGGGTCGATCCCTTCACGCGCCAGGTGGTTCAGCAACGCCTCCAGCGCGGCGATCAGCGCGTCGTACTCAGCCTCGTTGTTGGTCAGCCGCCCAAAACGCAGCCGGTGAACCTCAGGCGGCCTTCCCGGCCAGAGGAACGCGTAGCTGCCGTACCCCGGCCCCGGATTGCCCCGGCTCCCGCCATCGAACATCAGCCCTAGCCGGACCGTTGACGATCCGCCCGGCTCGGACGACGGCTGGCGATCGCCCACCGCCGGATCGAGAAGCCCCAAAGCAACGGCGCGCCGCCACAGGACGGCGCGCTCGCGAGGACTCAAAGCGGCGATGTCCGTCAGGATCCGATCCACCTCGTTCATGCAGCCACTTCCCGAGCCTGACGCGACTTCTGCGAACGATACAGGTCGTACAGATAGAACAGATTCGCCCGATGCAACGACTGCACCAGCCCCCCCAGCGGGATGCGAGACTTGCCACACGACTCGATATCCACGCGCATCAGCGCCTGACGCGGCTGTCCCGACTCGACATGCTCACGCACGATCTGCTGGATCGTCTCCAGGTAGGCAATGTTGCTCTCGACGGCATCCTTGATCTCCCCTCGCAGCAACACCTCGCCATGCCCCTGGACGATGCTCTCCAGGGAGAGCTCCCGCACCTTACGCAGGGACCGGATCATCTCCTCCAGATCCCCGCCGACGATGTACGGCACAGGCATCACCACATCGCCCGCGAAGAGGACCTTCAACTCCTTCACGTATACCATCGCGCCATCCGGGCTGTGTCCCGGCGCGTGAATGGCCGTGACCGTCTTCCCGCCCAGCCGGACCGTCGCCGTGTCATCAAAGGTCACCCGGGGGATGCGCAGCTGGACCTCCGCCAACTCGGGCGTCTGCTTCTTCGCCTCCTCCAGGCCACGCTCCCCCAACCTGAGCAGCAACTCCCGACAACGCTTGTGGCAGATCACCTCCGCCTCGGGAAAGAGGTAGAGCCCGTTCGCGTGGTCGGCGTGATAATGGGTGAGGATCACATAACGAACGCCTTTGGGGCTGATCTGCTCCGCAAAGGCGCGCAACTCTCGCGATTCGTCGGGGAAGGGCAGCGTGTCCACCACGACGCTCCCCTCCGGGGTCGCGATCACCCCCGCGGTCACCTGAGCATACAGGCCGCTGGTGAACATGTAGACGTCTTCGGCAACACGTTCGCGATACGTGGGCACGGACATCTCCTGAAGGTGGAATTACGAAGCGGCGAACAAAGCCGCCGCCCGGTCCGGATCAACATAGCACAAAGGAGACGCGCTGTCAAGGGGATTCAATGAAAATTCACACACAAAGGAGAGATCGGCAACGGGATCCACCCAGAATCCATGCGGGCACAAACCACACCTATCAAAAACCGCTGGAGGGGCGACTGAGCGCCCACACGAGACGTGAGAAGGCCCGTGACATCCTCCGAGACGTCACGGGCCCCACAAATGACGGCGCGATCGATTCGCGAGGAGCTCAGCGCCGCCGCTCCCGAGGCCAGTCGGGCAGGATCCACCGGATCTGATAACGCGGCGGGGGCGGGGCCAGCAGGTAGACATCCACCCAGCGATACCACAACTCCAGATTGTGATCGTCAAATCCCAGATCGATGCGGCGGCCCCGGATCAGCCCTCCTGTATCCGCCACGTCCCCGATCCCATAACCGGGCACGTACACCCGGCTCCCCAGCTTGATGACGGTGGGATCCACCGCCACGATGCCCTTGCGCATCCGCCATCCCAGTCGGGTGCGACCGAAGTAGGGGTCATCCGGCTCCACCCCGGCGGTCGAGGGCGAGTAGGAGGTGGCCAGCATGCGGACCTTGCGCCAGTAGGTGATCGTGCCCTGAGGCGTCTCCAGCGTGCGCAGGACGATCTTGCGCCCATAGGCGATCACCCGGGTGATGGGCTCCTGGGCGACCCACTCATCCTCCAGCGTGCGGCTCACCACCTGATCGTCGTGGTACACCACCCGGAAGCGCCGCTTGATCAGCCCCTCCTGCCCCGCCTGATCCACCCGACGTCGGTCGATCTCCAGCTCGTCATCCGGGACCCAGACCGTCTGGAAGGGCACCGAGTCCTGCTCGACCTCAATGGCCTCACGCACCCGGATGATCGAGACGGTGAGATTGGGCTTGATCTCCGCCGACAGGGGCGGATCGACGATGTCCGCTCCGGCGACCACGATCCCCAGGTCGGCCAGGGCGTCGGCGACGGTACGCTGCCGGGTGCGGGTGCGGATCTCGCGGCCATCCACGCGCACGGAGAAGGGCACCGAGCGGGCGATGTACACGTGAAGCCCGGCCGTCACCCGGCTTCCCAGCCCGGGCCGCACCAGATCCCCCAGATACAGCGTCACGCCCTCCCGCCGCAACGCCTCGCCCACGGTGGACGCGGTGGTGTGAATGGTATAAGTCGCCTTCCCGTCCGTCACCTGGATCGGCACGGCCCGGCGCACCACCACCCGAAGCGGCTGCATCTCCCAGCGCGCCCACGGATATCCCACACGACGCCCGTTCGGCCGCAACTCCGCGGAGGGCAACGGCTCATCCAGATCTGACACCGCTCGCCCTTCCACCTCCACCACATCATACGGCGAAACGTATACACCCGCCTCGGTCAGCAACCTCCGCGGCGTACGCGCTCGCGTGCGCACCTCCAGGGTCGCCCCGTCGACCTCCACCCGGGCCGGCCGGGCCCGATGCACGACGATCTCCTGTCCCGGAGACAAGGAAGCCGCCAGATCAGGAAAGACGGCGTCCTGAGGAGACAGGTCCACCCCCACATCCGACAGCAGATCCGCCACCGTCGCGCGATGGGTGCGTACGGACACGCTGTGGCCATCCACCGTGACCACCACAGGAGTGCCCGTGGCCTGATACACCTGATGCCCTACCCCGGCCAGGGCCAGGAGACAGAGGAGGATGATCCAGGGGTGCCGGAGGAGAAATGCGTGCACTCGCCACCCCCATGGCCGCTCAGCGGTAGGGACATGCGTCCACCGCCTCCGCTCCCACGGTCGGGCTACGCCCGCGTCGCTTCTCGCCATACGGTCAGGCTACTCCATCTCGCGGACGATGGTGCACCCAAAGGGCTCCGTTTCCGGTCGGGGGACCGGACGGCCCGCCATCACAGCCGCCAGCGCCTCTTCCAGATAGTTCACTTCCGGCTCGCGCTTGCGAAATGTGCGATCGTCCACCGCGCCCCGGTAGCGCAGGATCCCCTCTCGGTCGATGAGGAAGATATGCGGAGTCGTCAACGCGCCATAGAGATCGGCCACCACGTTCCCGCGGTCGCGCAGCACCGGGAATCGGACACCTCGATCGGCCATCACCCGCCGGATCTCCTCGTCATCGTAGTGGCTGTTGGAGTCGACGGCCAGCAGCACCACGCCCCGCTGCGCCCACTCCTCGTATCGCTCGTTGAAATACGGGTCGAAGGCCTCCGAAACGGGACACTCGGCCGACCAGAAGTTCAGGATCACGATCTGCCCCCGGTAATCGGACAGCCGATGCGTGCGCCCATCCATATCCGGCAACTCGAAATCGGGGGCGATCCGACCGATCTCAGCGCCCATTCATCCCTCCACAACGGTTCACGTCCCCACACCTTCGCCAGTATACCGCAAGGGCCATGGACGGCCAAATCACCCGCACAGCCCCCGATCACGCGCCGGCGATCCGCCGCACGTGCACCACGAGATCATCCGTGAATGCGACGGTGTCGATGGACAACCCCTCAGACGTGGCCGTCAGCCGCCCGGGAACCCTTTGGTAACACCCATCCGATGGATGATAGAAGGCCAGAGCGTACCGGCCCGGGGGCATGGCGATCACCAATCGCCCGGCCGGGGATGCCGCCCCCGTGTACTCGTTCACCAGATAGACCACCGCCTCCTCGTCGGAGCGAAGCAGATAGGCGAAGTCTACCGACGGCCGGGCCAGCACGCCATCCTCGACCGGCTGCATGGTCCACCACCGCGTGTGCTCCTCCCAGAATGGCCGCATATGCCGATAATACTCCTCCCCCGGCCCCATCTCCAACGTTTCGATCCCCTCGCATCCCACCCAGCTATGATAACTCCAATAACTGCCGGAGATATTCCAGACCCAGGCCTGTTTTCGACGATGCACGGGATCATCATTGCTGTGGACCCGCTCACGACCGCTTCGGTTGCACCAGGCCGGCTTGTTGTACCGGCGGATGCGCAGCGCGATGCGGCGATAGTAGCGGTCCAGGCTATGCCGCTCCGGGTCGCTCGAGGCGCTGCAATGGCCGACGATGATATCCAGCCACTCCTCCTCCGGCCACGCCGCATCCCCCGTCGCGGGGAAGGACGTGCAGATCAAGTGGTCATACGGGTCATGGAAACGCAGATAGCGCGCCATATACGCCTGGTATGGCCGGTTCCCATCCCATCCATCAAACAGCTCCCAGGCGAGGATGTTGGGGAAGGCCGCCAGCCGGGCCAGCAGATAGCTCCAATAGCGCTCCATTTCGGGATCCGGGATGGGCGCCATGGCCTCTCGCCGCATCTGACAGAAGATCACGGGCTCGACCAGTACCCCACGCAGCATCGCACGCCGGATGATCTCCTCCATACGCTGCCAAAGCCGCACGTTGAACCGGGTGAAGTCCGGCACCGCCCGCACGCCAGCCCACGGCCACACCTCCTTGCCCACCTCGGAGAAGAAGGCGTTGGTCTCCAGGGCGAAACGCACACAGGTAAACCCCCGCTCGGCCGCCTGATCGATGAAGGCGAGCGCGTGATTCGCCACCGCCAACAGCCATGCCGTCTTGGAGACGAGAAACGGCCGCTCCCCGCCCTCTCGCAGGAAATGGTAGGGATACGCCGGGTCCACCCGCACCATCCCGTGGCGCGCCGATGGCACGCAACGAAACGCCCCTTCCTCCTCCACCACATCCTCCCCGGCCTGAAACCGCAGCCGATAGCCGTGCTCTCCCACCAACGTCGGGGAGAACCGCAGTCGGTAGACGGAGCCATCCGCGCTGTCGCAGAAGCCGACCAACGGGATCTCCCGCCCATCAGGCGTCATGACCGTCCCGCTCAGATGGGCATCCAGGAACGGATTGGGCACGCGACCAGGGGGTGCCTGTAAAAACCACTCGATCACGTCGAACTGAGGGACGACGGAGGGCGGCAGAAGATAATGGTAATCAGTCATCAGATATCCCCACCTTGACACATCTCCAAGCATCTGCTAGAATCGCGACGAACCACCTGGCTACGCGAAAAGGAGGCGATCATGCCGGAACCAACTGCTGAGCAGCCTTCGTTGATCCCTCAGCAAGGTACGCAAGCCGAATACGGACAGCCCCTCACCGGAACCGGACCGTTGACTTATCAGTCCTCACTGGCCGCGGCCATGGGAGCCTTCCACGACCACATGAAGCGCAAAGGGTTCTCTGAGAACACCATCAAGGCCTTTATGGGCGATCTGCGCATCCTCAGCCGTTATCTGGGCGCCGACCGCCCGGTGGGGCGGATCAGCACGGAGGACCTGAACAACTTCCTGGCCTACCTGCTGTACCAACGCGGCAAGCCGTGCAGCCCCAAATCGTTCGCCCGCCGCCTGACGACCCTCAAGGTGTTCTTCGGGTGGCTCGTCGAGAGCCAGGTGCTCGCCGACGACCCGGCCGCGCCCATCGCCCACCAGCCAGTACGCACCCCCCTGCCGGAGATCCTCTTCGACGACGAGGTAGATCAGCTCATGCGCACGGCCCAGGATCTCCTGTGGGCGCCACGTCCGGACGCCCGCCCGTACGTGCTGGTGAGCCTGCTGCTGCAAACCGGCATCAAGAAGAGCGAGTGCATGAACCTGCGCCTGGACGATATCGACCTCTCTAACCCGGCCGCTCCATCCATTCTCATCCGCTACGACAATCCGCGGATGGTCCATAAGGAACGACGCCTGAGCCTGAGCCCTTACATCATACCAGCGCTACGGCAATATCTGGCCGAATACCAGCCGAAGACTCACTTATTCGAATGCACAGCCCGTAACCTCGAATATGTGCTGGCGGATCTAGGGCAAAAGGCGGGGCTCACCAAACCGGTGGGATTCGAGATGCTGCGCTGGACATGTGCCGTGCGCGATTTCCGCAACGGCATGCCGGAGGAACGACTTCGCAAGAAGTTGGGGTTGTCTCCCATCAGTTGGCGGGAGACCAGCGAGAAGATCCGTAAGCTGGCCTCGCCCGGCCTGTAGCACGCCACGACCGCGTGCCCGGATCCCTTTCATCTGCCTGCATCGCCGCCGATCGACGCGCCGGCGCTACGGACTGGCATCGCGGCTGCCCAGCGGCAGGAACGTGCGGAATGATGACCGGTAGACGGCGGTCACACCCATGTAATCGCCGCTCCAGCCCCCTACGACGTATACGCGCGATTCCAAAGCGGCCGCGCCCAGGTTGCGCCATTGCCCCTCGAAAGGAGAGTCCACGCGCGACCACGTGTTGCTCAGCGGGTCAAAACGCTCGTTGTACTCCAGGCCACCCCGCCATCCGCCGCCGATGGCATACAGCGCCCCTCCCTCCGCGGCCAGAGCGAGGCCACCTCGCGGGGCCGTCATAGCGGGGAGGTCATCCCACGCCGGCTCACCGTGGGCCTCGGCCGCCGGATCGAAACGCTGCGCCAACGCATACTCCCGGCGCCCGTCATACCCCCCACCCACGTAGATCGCATGATCCAAACCGGTCGCAGCCAGGAAGCCACGCGCCACCGAGAGCTCGGCGACCCGCTCCCAGGCATCCGCCTCTGGATCATATGCCCACACATCAGGCACGTAGCGCTCGCCATCCCATCCCCCGAACACATACAGCCGTCCGGCCACGGTCGCGACGGCATGGGCACAGAGAGGGGATGGCAGGGGACGACCGGAGGTCCAGACATCCCGGACGGGATCGTATATCTCCAGGACATCGCTGGCCCGACCATCCTGCGTGCACCCGCCCACGGTATAGATCTTACCCGTAATCACCGCCGCTCCCAGATTGCTCACCGGCGTCGGCTTACGCGCTCGCGATATCCAACTGTTCTTCGCCGGATCGTAGACGTAAACGGCATCGGACACGCCCTCCGGCCCCTCACCGCCGATGGCATAGAGGCGGCCATCCAGAGCCACCAATGCCAGCCGGGAGCGCGGCCGGGGGAGTGGCGCACGCATCTCCCAACGGGACACGTCGCGCCACGGAGCGGCCCCCAACAGCGGGCGTCCCTGGTCCGTGAACGGGACCAATTCCGCCCCCAGGCGCGCCTGGCCACCCAGCGGCCACGCCACGGCCAACACAGCCGCCATCATCACCACGACCAGATAGATCCGCTGCCAGGGACGCAGGCGGGCTACAGGGGCTGCCCCTTCGCGCTCCGCGACGGGCGGGACGCCATCCAGGGTCAGCCATCCCGCCTGCACAGCCAACATGGTCGCCTCGGTACGCGAGGCGACGCCCAGCTTCTCGAAGATGTTGCGCAAGTGGACCTTCACCGTGTTGGGGCTGATCATCAGCTCGACGGCGATCTGCTGATTGGTCGCCCCGGTAGCCACCAGACGCAACACCTCCAACTCACGTTTGCTCAGCGGGCAGGGATCCGTAGGCATGGCCTTTCCAAGAGAGAGTCAGAGTTCCACCGGCGACCGTCCGGAGCTTGCCGCATCCACATCCCTTGCAGGGCAAGCCCTCCTTAAAAGTCATGATAGCATAGCCCGTCGTGCATGACAACAATACGGGAGCGTGTCTAGCCTTGCGCCTGCCTTTCTCGGCCTTTTCCAAAGGACCCGGGCCGAGACCGGGCAGGTCAGGAGCGGTGACTACCACAGGTATGAAACGGACGGACGAGCGCCTCCAGGGCTTCTTCAAAGTCAGTGATGGAAATCGGGGTGGTAGGAACACCCCCGCGTGTCGCCCGACGCAAGTCATTCCTCTGATCGTCAACCGAGGGAAAACGGCCCTCATCCCCCAGACCCCCTTCTCCCGGGCCCGGGAGAAGGGGGC
>JAJRVX010000396.1:0-5339 GCA_024277095.1 Chloroflexota bacterium | reverse complement strand
GGGCCCAGAGCTCCATGATGGCCTGTGTCAGGCCGTCCACCTGAACGATGGCTTCCTGCACGGGAGCTGGTAAGTCCTGGAAGCGGGCCACCAGATCGGCCATGGCGGCGTTGGCCCCCAGCGTGACATCCGTCAGGCGTCGCATGGCCAGGTAGCTATTGTCCAGGGCCAGGGCGGAATCGACGGCAGCTCGCTGCTGCTCCTCGATGCCCTCCACCATCTCCAGGGCCGAACGGGCCACGCCCCGGAGTGCGGGATCCGCCTGGCGCATCTGGTCAAGCCACTCCCGTAGCGCGCCCGTGTCCACCGTGAGCGCGCTGCTCAGGTCGAGCTCCGGCATGCGGATGCCGGCCATCACGGTCTCGACCTGGGCCAGCGTTTGCGCCATCTGCTGGGCCAGGGCCACGGCGCTCCTCTGGCTCATCCGGGCCTCGCCCAGGGCCTGGTTGTAGGCGTCCAGGGCCTCCTCGGCCGCCTTCTGGGCCTCGGCTACCAGTTGCAGACTGTTCCAGTACCCGGCCATCTCGCCGGCCAGGACCTCGGTGTGACCGGCCTGGGCCTTGACCTTCCTGGTAAAGAGGTCCAGCTTCTCGCCCACGCGGTCGATCAGGTAGAACGGCTGGAACAGGTAGCGGGCGATCTCGCCCAACAGGCTCCCTGACTTCTCGGCCTCCTCACCTGCCTCTCTCGTCCTCTCGGTCAGGCCCATCTCGGCCATGGCCAGCCGGAAGGCCATGTGCTCAAGGTCGCCGAAGGCGACGCCCAGCTCCTTGAGCCGATCGATCCATTGGGCCAGCCGCTCGACGGCGTTCGCCAGGAACTCGATCCCCTCGGCGACCCCGGCCGCGACGGCCAGCTCACCCAACTCGCTTCTGAGATCGGCCAGGGCGGGCCCCAGACTCTGCACCTTGTCGGCGGCGATCTCCGACTCCAGCCCCATCTGGCGGATGAACTGCTCGCCCTGCTCCAGCACGGCGTTGGCGATGGCCTGGCGCCTCTCGGCCTCCGAGAGCTGCTCCACGGCCCGTCCCTGGGCCCGGGCGTATTCCTCCACCGCCTGGCCGACGCGGATGTAGATGTCGGCGTTGTCGATGAGCAGGGGAGATGCCTTGACGATGCCCCGCACCAGGGTCTCGAAGACGAAGTTGATGTCCTGGCCCGTGGCCAGGGCGGCCGCGCGGGCGATGGCCAGGAGGCGAGGCAGCTTGTCCGCCAGTTCGGAGCCGCCGGCCAGAAGCGCCCGGTTGGCGATGATCATGAGTTGCGTTTGGTCGATCGTGCCGCGGGCGGCGCGGGAGAGCTCCCGGACGAGCTGGTCGCCGGCCACCCCCATGGTGCGGGCCAGGTTGCGGTATACCTGCTCCACGGCCTCGGCCTGGGCGCCTATGGTCGCCAATTCCACGGCGAACTGCCCGACCTGCAGCAGGCCGAAGGCGACCACGGAGCCCAGGATGGCGGTTCGCAGATTGAACAGGGCCCCCATGAGCCCCAGCGCCCCCTGCTGTGCCTCGCCGAAGCCGGCCCGGGCGGCGGACAGGCCCGCGATGAGCCCCTGGAGTTCGTCCACATCCTCCATGTCCAGGGGGATGCCTTGGGCTGCTTTCTGGCGCAGCTCGTCCAACAGGCTGGAGATCCCGGACAGGCGCGTCCTGGCCGCCTGGACATCTATGGAATCGTCCAGGCGGCTCAGGGACCGTTGAACCTGGTCCGATTTCTGCTGGAGATCGAGCAGGACGGACGAAAAGGCGTCCTGCAGGATCACTTGCCCGAAGAGGTCAAACATCGTCCTCCCCTAATACCCGCACATCGGGGTCGTGGGACCTCGCCAGCTGCGCCAGGAAACTCATGGGCATCTTGGGTACGTGGCCTGTGGCCCGCTCGCCCCTTCGGCGGGCCCTCGGCTCCCGGATCGCCTCGGCGATGACGAGCGCCTGGGCTGCCGTCAGTTGCCCGGGCGGCGTCTGCAACGGCCACACGCCGAATCGGGCTGCCAGACGCATCTTCACCCGGGTTGCCTGGCCTACTCGAAAGGGGCGTTCTCGACGGCCTCCAGCATGACGTGAACCGCCACCCGGGCGGCGTCCTTGATTTTCATGGGCAGCCGCTCCCAGCGCTTCACGTCCTCCGGGCTGTTCATGTCGAACATAGGATTCCCGTCGGCGTCGCATAGCAGCCGGGCCGTGAGATACCGGTCCCGCGCCACGGCCGCCCGCTGGCCCGCCACCTCGTCCGCCAGCGTGTAGGTGTCCAGCATGAGCCGATAGGCGGCGATCTGGCTGGCCAGCGTCTCCTTGCGATCCTGGTCGTCCGTCGACTCATATTGCTCTTCGAGCCAGGAGATGTAGGCCTCCAGCGCCGCCCGATATTCGTCGGAGATGGGCAATTTCTTCAGCTCTGCGATCTCCGGCATGGCCAGCAGCCGTTTGCGCACCAACGCCTCGTACAGGCGGGCATCGTCGTATTCCTCGGTCGTCGGCTGGCGGATGTGGAACGTCCGGCCGTCGACCTCGAACGGCATGCCTTTGCCGCTCAGTATGTCGGCCAGGGAAAGCGGGGACTCCTGCGGATCTCCGCCCTCCTTACGAAGCTTGTCCATTCATCAGCCTCCCAGCCCGGCCTCGGGGATGATGTAGTAGGCTGCCGCCGTGCCGGACACATTGGCCACGCGCACGCCCTCGGATTCCAGCGCCATGCCGAACCGGGTGCCCTTGAATTGGTTGATGTACTCGGTCCATAGCAGGTTGGCGCCGGCCGTGATGCCGTCGTAGTTCTCGATCTTGTAGTCGGCCACCGCCGTGGGGTCGAACTCGATGATCTCGGAGCCGGTCCAGCCGCCGGGCGGGATCACGAACCCAAGCACCCGGGCCAGTTGTTCGATGTCGTCGTCCACGTAAAGCTCGAACTCCACGGTGGTGTTCACCACGCCAGGGACCTGAAGCTGGTTCTTGTCGCCGATCCGAGAGTAGTTCTGCGTATCGGCGTTTTGATCCGGCGAGAACGTCCGGGCCTGGCTGATGAGCGTCCAGTCGGCCTCGCCGGGCTTCTTCTGGTACACAAGCGATAGGTATTGCTGCCGAACCTCCAGGTCGGGCAAGGTCGGTCGTGCCATCGTTCACCTCCTATACGGTCGTCTGAATCATCACATCGAACCCATACTCTTCCTGCTGAGCGCCGGTCACGCTGATGTAGCGGCTCCCGCCTAACGTCTCTAGGGGCACTACTTTCCCATCAACGGTCAGCACGCGCGTGCGCGCCACCCACTGGATCAGGCCCTCTACCAGGGCCAGCATCTCCTGCTCGTGGCGGCCGAACAGGGTCACCCGCCAGGACAGCGATCCCCGATCGTCCCCGATGCGGCCTGCGCTCTCGGGGGTAAACCCGTCCAGCCGGATGGCCCCCACGGGCGGCATGGCCGCCAGGCGTCCCCAGCTTGGGAACCCCTTGACCACCTGTATGCCCAGGGCCTGTCCGATGCCATCCGACAGCGATCGCATCACCTCTGCGTACATGATTCCCTCCACGAAAAAGGCCCCGCCTGCCCAGGGCGCATCGAAGCCTGGGCCTGCGGGGCCGGGGCCCCCACGGTTAGGGAGCAGGGGAGGCGTTGCCGTCCCGTGTGCTCCCTAACTCGCCGGGGCGCGGGCCTCAATCTGGCCTTGTGTTCAAGCCGAGTTGCCGATCTCGTAGCGGCGCTCGATCCAGCGCACGATCATGAGCAATGCCCGGCGGAGTACCTTCATGAACTCAATCCATTCGTCCCTTTCCATCAGCTCCTCCGCTGCAAGCGAACTCGCGCCCATCCCTGGCCCTTGCCGACGCCGGCCGGGGCATGGGCGATCTCGACCACGTCGTACCAGTCGCCGTCCAGCTCAACGGCATGGGCGCCTTGCACCGTGGCCAGGTCATCCCCCAGCACCAGCACCTCCATCTGGCCCTCCGGGACGACCCCGGCTGCCGTCAGCGCCCGGATATCTGCTCCGGGTGTGGCGGGCACGATGTAGATGTAGTCGATGGCGAAGTAGTCGCTCGGGTCGTCCAGAACGGTGCCATCGGCATGCCGCACCGTGTCCGTGGCCGGATCGTAGGCGTACCCGTCGGGCAGGGCCCACTCCGCCGTCGGCGGAACCACGGCCATCCGGGGCCCGCCCAGCCGTCGCCACGCCTGCCAGAACGCCCGCCTGGCCATCACCTTGAGCGAAGCCACTGCACCACCTCATGCACGATGATCGCTCCGGCGCTCACGGCCAACACCCGCCGCGCCCACCGCACCCATCTCCAATCCCCCATCCCCAACAGCGTCGCCGTCCACACGCTCACGCACCACACGCACGTCAACCCTTCGGCCCACGTGTTGGCCGCCACCCTGGCCACATTCACATTCCCCTCGCCGTCTCGCACGGCAACCGAGCGGAGGCCGGCTTGATATCGCAGCCGGGCGAAGATCGCCCAGGGGCCATCCTCATGCACCAGCATGTGGGCCAGCCGCCAGGCGGCCAGCGCCGCCTCGATCCGGTCGGTTAGGGAGCACGTAGCCGTTGCCCTGCTCATCGCTGCTCCCTAACCTCCGCCCCGAGGTGACCGGACAGCTGCTCCAGGACGGCCCGGATAGCCCGGAGCTCCTCCAGGATCTCGGTCTGACTGCCCGGCGGCGGGCTGGGCTTCACGATGGGGTCTGTGATCAGGACGTAGGTCAGGGACATGGGCCCCATGTGATTCGTTCCGCCCAACATGCCGACGCCCTCCACCCCGTCGCTGGGATAAGAGGGGCTGCCGATCCAGATCGTATGCGGTCCGCCCGCCTCCTTGTCCCGGATAAAGGAGCCCGGCCCCAGGGCGAAGTCGGTAAAGCCCTCGGGGTTGGTATGTTGGGGCAGCCCTCGATCATGCCATAGCGTGCGAAACCCGCCTGCGGTCAGATCGGGCAACTTGGGATCAGGCCAGTGGTTGATCACCGGCTGGCGGGCGATGGGGGCGCCATTCTGGTCGATCACCCGGACCTTGATCACCGCCGGGCCCTTCGTCTCGTCGATGCGCACCAGGGCGAACTTGGGCGGATCACCGGCGTCCAGCAACTCGATGCGCCCGTACTTGTCTCGAAGCCAGGCCCAGTCCCGCTCCTGGCCGCGCAGATCGTATACCTTCACCGACTCGATGCCCATCACCCTCCCTCCTCTGGCGACTCCATGGACCAGTAACGCACCGTCATGTCGTCCTCGATGGGCTGCTCCACGACCTCGATCACCGACCATCCCGCCATGGCCTCGTCCAATTCGGCCGTGGCCAGACACACGCCGTTCAGCAGCTCTCGCCGCTCCGGCGCGTGCAGAACGCTAAAGATG
>JAJRVX010000395.1:0-4409 GCA_024277095.1 Chloroflexota bacterium | reverse complement strand
GTTATCATGTCCTCACGCGAGGTGGCGCTTCATATGGAGGATACCGTCGGGATCCCGAGAGGACTTCTTGGGTAATGTATTCGATCGGGTTGCTCCATGAGGTGTTCTTCCTCGGGTTAGCAGGGTAGCGTGGGCGTGAGGTGTTCGTGGGGGGGATGCCATGGGCGTGGAGGTGGAGGCCAAATTTCAGGTGCCGGATGAGGGCACCTTCGATCGCCTTTTGGCGGTGACGAGGGTGAGCGAATATGTGTTGGGGCCTGTGGAGATCGTCGAGGTCGTCGATCGGTACTATGACACTCAAGATGCGGCGTTGCTGCAGGGGGGATATGCCTGCCGACTGCGAAGCGAGGGCGGGCGGTCCGTCGTGACGGTGAAGGGTTTGGGGGGCGTGGGGGGGCTTGTCCATCGGCGGAGCGAGTTGGAGGTGGCCGTCGAGGGGGGAATCGAGCCTCGGACCTGGCCGGAGGGCCCGGCGCGGGCGTTGGTCCTCTCGCTCATCGGGAAGCGCCCCATGGGTCTGCTTTTCGAGCTCCGCCAGACCCGGTATCGCCGCCGTTTGCGCGCTGGGGATCGTCTGATCGGCCTGTTTTCCCTGGATCGGGCGGTGGTGAAGGAGGGAGGACGGGCCCTCTCCTGGCAGGAGTTGGAGATCGAGTTGGAGGGGAGCGGGGAGCTCGCGGACCTGGAGGCGGTCGGAGGGCTCCTGCAGCGGGAGTTTCACCTGCATCCGCAACCGGAGTCGAAGTTCGCCCGCGCGTTGCGCTGGCACCGCATGGTCGCGGGCGAGGTGTGGGGCGATGAGGAGGCGGCGTCGTGAAGGGACAGCGTAAGGGACCAGGGGTTCTGCCCGATGATCCCATGGCGGAGGCCGGGCGCAAGGTGCTGGCCTTCCATTTCCGTCGTATGTTGAAGCATGAGCCGGGCACGCGAGAGGGATCGGACATCGAGGCATTGCATGATATGCGGGTGGCGACACGCCGGATGCGGGCGGCCTTTCGCGTGTTCGGCCGGTTCTTCCAGCGTTCGGCCATCCGCAAACACCGGCGTGGCCTCCGACAGACGGCCGCCATGCTGGGCGCCGTTCGGGATCTGGATGTGCTCATCGCTCGTATGGAGCTGTATCTGGCGCCCCTGTCCGACGAGGATCGGTCCGCGCTGGAGCCGTTGCTGAACACCTGGCATAAGCAGCGCATGGCCGCCCGGGCGGCGATGTTGGATTACCTGGATAGCAAGATGTATCGTCGCTTCGTGCGGCGGTTCCGGCGCTTTCTGGAGACGCCCGGCGCGGGGGTGGTGCCTCCGCCGGACGATGAGGTGGTGCCCGTGCAGGTGCGTCACGTGGCGCCGGAGCAGATCTGGCAGCGCTATGCCTGCGTGCGGGCCTATGAGACGGTGCTCCCGAACGATGACGATCCGGAGGCCATGCTGCGGGTGCCTATCGAGGCCCTCCATGCCCTGCGCATCGATTGTAAGCGGCTGCGGTATACACTGGAGTTCTTTCGGGAGGTGCTGCCGCCCGAGGTGGAACCGTTGATCTCTCAGGTCGTGCAGGCGCAGGATCACCTGGGGGATCTGCATGACGCGGACGTGGCGATTCAGCTGGTGCGTGAGTTCATTCGACGTCGGGAACGCAAGGCGCGGCGTCGCAAAGCTCCGGCGGATCTGCAGGGTGCCTATCACTTCCTGGAGGCGAAGGAGGCCGAGCGGATGAACCTGCAGCGTTCCTTCCCCGGGCTATGGCTGGAGCTGCGCGGGAGCGCCTTCCGAGAGCACCTGGCCCAGGTCGTCGCCGGCTTGTAGGTCGACGTGGGGAGAGGTCGCGGTGAGGCCTGATTCATTGCGGAGGTCAAGTGGAAGATGACGTTGACGTTGATCGAAGTCCATGACCGGCTGGCCAACACGGTGTTGCTCTATCTCCTCGCCATGACGCTTTGGGGGTGGTGGCGGTTCTTGCGGCGGCGGGGTGTTGATGGAAGCTACTGGGGCGCGTTGGTGATCGTGGAGCTGGTGCTGATCGTGCAGGGGGGGCTCGGTGGCTTCCTCTGGCTTCAGGGGATCCGGCCGGCTCGCTCCATCCATGTGCTGTACGGGGTGATGAGCATATTGGCGCTTCCCACGGCCTATGCCTACACGCGAGGGCGCGGGGAACGGGCCGAGATGCTGTTGTATAGCGTGGTCGCGCTGATCCTGATCGGGCTGGTCCTGAGGGCCATGATGACAGGGGGCTGAGGGTGTGGTGAACGGGGCCTTGCCTCCCGCTAGCGTGTCAGATGGGGCAGATACATGTGATGCACCTTTTCGATCACGCGGACCTGCACGTAGATGTCTAGCTGTTGTCCCCCGCTGGTGCTGCTTCCCGTGACGCGAACGAGGCCGGTGTACGTGCCCTGAGTCATGCCGGCTGTGTTGATCGTAAGGGAGAGGGCGGCCGTGTCCGGGTAGACCAGGTTCCCTGAGGTGGGCGGCTCCAGGAAGAGCCAGTATCGCCCCGCCAATACCTGCGCCTGCCAGGAGATCGGCTGCAGGCTGGGATTGGTGAGGTAAACCGTGCGCGGGGGCACAGGCTGCCCGGTCGTGATGATGTAATCGATCTCCTCCGGCGTGCTCTCCACCCGCGGCGCCATGGCGAGGCGCAGCGCCATCTCCGCGTTGATACGTCCCCGTCCCAGGTAGTTGTTGCGCCCGTTCACGTATGGATAGGAGGTGGCGTCCACCTGCTCGGTGGTGGCCTCGATGATCTGGCGCACCTCAGCGTTGGAGAGTTGCGGCGTCATGGACCAGATCAGCGCGGCCAGGCCGGAGACGTGGGCGGCCGCCATGGATGTGCCGTAGAGCAGGCCATACCCGTTGGGTATGGTGCTGTAGATGGCGAATTCCGGCAGGCCCCCCGGCGCGGCGACGTCGACCTCCGGGCCGAAGTTGCTATACCAGGCGTAGCGGTCCAGATGGGTGGTGGCGGCCACCGCGATCACCTGGGGGTAGGCCGCCGGATAGTTCACCGGGCCGTTGTTGTTCCCCGTCGCGGCCACCAGAAGGGCTCCCGCGTTGTACGCCGCGTTCACGGCGTTCAGCAGGGTCTGGCTGGGGACCGATCCGCCCAGGCTGAGGTTGATGATGTGTGCGCCCTTCTCCTGCGCGGAGACGATGGCCGAGGCGATGTCCGCGTAGGTGCCACGGCCGGCCTGATCCAGCACCTTGTAGGGGATCATCTGGCCGTACCAGGAGGTGCCGGCCACGCCCTGTTGGTTGTTGGTGATCGCCCCGATGATCCCCGCCACGTGCGTGCCATGTCCGTACTCATCATCCGGGACCGCGTCGTTCCGCACGTAGTCCCAGCCGCCCTCCAGCCGTGGGCCCAGCTCCGGATGGTTCACGTCCACGCCCGAATCGATGATGGCGATCTTCAGGTTGGGATTCCCGGTGGCAAGGTCCCATGCATTCGGAGCGGATATCTGCTCCAGGTTCCACTGGCGCCAATAGTCTGGGTCGTTGGGGATGCCGGCAGCCCGCGCGATGTAGTTGGGCTCGGCGAACGCCACGCGGGGATCGGCCTGCAGTCGGGCGATGATCTGCCGCTCGCGACCGACAGGCACGCGCAGGCGATCGATCTTGAGCGCATCGATCGTGTCGATACGCTCCAGCCCCTCCGTGGCGAGCGTGGCTTCGATCTCCGCCGCGGGCACATGATCCTGCCAGCGCACCAAGATCTCGCCCGGGACGAAGTCGCCCGCGGGAGGCCCGCCCTGCGGGGAAGCGCCCACGCCCCCCGTGAGCAGGACGAGGGCCAAAACCAGCAATCCCAGACCCAACAGAAATCGGCGCATCATGCTCCTTTCTCGTCGCCTCACACGGCCTGCCTCATGATAGTCCCGTTGGACCGAGCTGGCAAAATCGCTCCCCTTTACGGTAGTGTATCTTTTTCGGTGGAAATACAACAGGGAGCTTTGAGGGGCGCAGCCCCTCAAAAGAAACCTCCCGGTTTCCGCCCCTCACCTGCCTCGCCCGGCCTTGCCCACCCGAATCAGGCCGGGAAAGGGCAGGTGCAAAGCGGAAAAAGAGGATGTTTTGGCGGAGGGAGGTCCCTCCGCACCTCCTTTGCGGGCTTGCGATGGGCCTGGCGGAATTTCCACCATTTTGGATACACTACCCCCTTTACAGACGATGGCGTTCGGCCGGGAGTTCCTCTTGTGGAGGCGAGGAACTTGTTGGAGCTCGGACCGGTAGCCCTTGGCCCTACGGAACGGATAAGGGGCTGAGGAATCGGATTCTCGGCAATGGCGGTGGTCAGGCTTCGATGCTCACCGGGCGCCCCTCCATCGTTGGGGGTGGAGGGATGCCCATGATCGATAGGATCGTCGGGGCCACGTCCTCAATGTGAAGGCCGGCGAACTCCCGGCCGCCCAGGCGCC
>JAJRVX010000394.1:0-5972 GCA_024277095.1 Chloroflexota bacterium | reverse complement strand
GGCGGAGGGACACCGGGTGGCCATCGTGACGGCTGCCACCCCCTACGCGGCCGGGCCGGTGGCCACGCATCTGGGGCTGGGCGGGGACGTCCTCGCCACCCGGTTAGAGGTGCGTGACGGCCGGTTCACGGGGCGGATCGTGGAGCCGGCCTGCTACGGGGTGGGCAAGGTCTACTGGGCCGAGCGGTATGCGGCGGAGCGAGGGGTGGATCTGTCCCAGAGCTACTTCTATACCGACAGCGCTCGGGATCTGCCCTTGCTGGAGCGGGTTGGCCATCCCGTTGCCGTGAACCCAGACCGACGGCTGCGGCGGATCGCCCGAGAGCGCGGATGGCCCATCGTCGCGTTCCGCTAGCTCGGGCTCGCGAGTGACATGGCCGGGGGACCGGCTACAGCAGCGGAGCGAACGGGGGATACAGTCCATTTTCGTCCTTCGTCTGTCGTCATATTTTCAGACCAGGGAGGAGCGGAGATGCGAAGAGGGTATTGGATCGTGCTGGTCGCCGTAGTCCTGGCGGTGACAAGCTGTGCGCCGGGCGGCGTGGTCCAGGTCGATGCTCGCGCCGATGGCACCGGCGTCATGCTGCGCCCCGGGCAGATCCTGGAGATCAGCCTGGAGGCCAACCCGACCACGGGGTACCAGTGGCAGATGGCCTCCGCTGCCCCGGTCGACGAGGCGGTGTTGAAGCCGTTGGGTGACACGTACCAACCGGGTGGAGCCCCTGGCGTGGTCGGCGCGGGTGGGCGGTGGATCGGTCGGTTCCGGGCCGTTGCGCCGGGGGAGACCGAGGTCCAATTGGTGTACGTGCGCCCCTGGGAGAGGGAGGGCAAGCCGGCGGAGACCTTCTCCCTGCGGGTCGTCGTGCGCTAGCGGCCTAGAGGGTATCGAAAACGCTCATATCGGGGTTATAGGGGCGCGGTGCCGCTCGCATCAGCGTAACAGCATGGACGAGGCTCCCGCTTGCCGCCTTTTCCCTCTACGGGCGGTCGCACCTGAAAGGGGAGGTGCGGATTTGGCTTCTTCCGGAGGAGCTTCGCCCCTCCGGTCCTCCCCGCGGCAGGAGCGACGAAGTCCCTCAGACGCGCTCTCAGAAGAGCGAGAGCTGGGCACCGGGAGGGACCACGCTGCGTCCGGCTGCGACCTGGTGGGCCAACCGGGTGGGCTCGGGCAGGCGGTAGCGCGTGCAGCAGGCGAGCGTCATCTGAATCGCCCCCGGCAGGTCGATTCGGTGACCCACGCTCACATAGACGGGCTTGACGCCGTCCCGGGTGCGGACGGCCGCGCCGATGATCTCCTGGCCGTCATAGAGCCACGTATAGGCGCCCCGCTCCGGGGGTGGCTCCTCATGGCGCCCGATCAGCCGTGATTTGGCGCATCCGATGGTGGGGTGGTCGAGCAGGACGCCCAAATGCGCGGCCAGCCCCAGCCGACGGGGGTGGGCCAGTCCCTGCGCGTCGCACATCAGCAGATCGGGCAGGGTGGACAGCTGATCCAGGGCGTCCAACACGGCCGGCGTCTCACGGAAGGAGAGCAGGCCGGGGATGTAGGGGAAGCTCACCGGGCGCTCGGCGGTGGCCTGCGCGATGGGCGTCAGTTCGGGGAAGCGGACGATGACCACGGCGGCGCGGGCCACATCGCGTTGGGGGAAGCTGACGTCGATGCCGCCGATCGTGCGGGGCTGCGTGGACAGGGGCTCGATGTGCACGCGGGCGGCCAGATCCCGCTGGATCTGCTGCGCTTCCTCGGGGGATACGTCCCAACGATGCTGAATGTGCAATTCCATGTCATGCCCCCTTTCGCGGATGGGGTGGAGCGGATTGGACCTGGAAGTGCCTGATTCCTCTCCGATGCTAACTCAGCCGATGGCGTCCCGCCATGAAGTCCTGGATCATCAGCCCGGTCTCGCGCGACCAGCTATCCGGCAGTTGATCCAGAGACACCCACAAAGGGCGACCTTCGTAGCTGTCGTGGAGGCGTTGATTCAGCGGCCGACAGCGGTAGGTGATGACGACGCTGTGGAAGCGCCCCGCCCTCCGAGGATCCGAGTAGATGCCCAGGAGGTCTTCGGCGATGACCTCCAGCCCCGTTTCCTCTCGCACTTCGCGCTGGAGCGCCTGTGTGCAGGTCTCCCCATAGCGCACGACGCCGCCGGGAAGGGTGAACCGGCCATCCGGGCGGTGCAGGAGCAGGATCTCCCCGTCCCGCACGATGATGGCTCCTACGGACAGCACCGGCGGGAACTGTCCCAGCGTGAGCGCTCGTAGCGCGTTCATGAGCAGGGCGACGAGGCGGGCCTGCAGATCGGACCGGAGCCTGTACCACCGGTCTCGCGCGTGGGGTCGCATGGTTGTCATCTTTCCTCGAACCTTCGTCTCTTGGACTCGTACTGGAATGATCGGCTTTGGCCTTGGGGGGATGATGCGCTGGCAGGATGTGGTCTTGTATCGAAAGCGCAGGCGGTGTGGGAAATCCCCACACCGCCTTTATCCAGGAGGCTTGGATCGTGTGCGTCGTTAATGAATGTCCTGATAATGGAGCGTTCGGGAGAGGATCTCCTCCATCTCCTCGTCGTATTCCTCGTGTCGCCGTCGCCGTCGCTTGGGGCGTCGCTCCCTGCGGCTTCGAGGTTGGAAGTCCTCCCCGAGGGCCTTCTGGAAGGCCAACGCGATGACGGACGGGAACTCGTCCTCTTCCTCGTAAATGGGCTCTGGCTCCGCCTCCGCCTCCGGCTCCGGACGCAATCCCTTCAGGCTGAGATCCACCCGCTGTCGGCGTCGGTCCACGGAGATCACGCGGGCTTCCAGCTCCTCGCCGACCTGCACCACGTCCTCCGGCCGGGCCACGTAGCGCTCCGCCATCTCGCGCACGTGGAGCATGGCCTCCCGGCCGATGCCGATGTCCACGAAGGCGCCATAGGGGACCAGCCGGGTGACGGTTCCCCGCACGATCTCGCCTTCCTCCAGATCGCGGATGGTCTTCGTCCCGGGCGGGATCATGGTCAGGCTGATGCGGTTGTGCTCACGATCCAGGTCCTTGATCCAGACCTTGACCGTCTGCCCTTCCTGGAGCACATCGCTGACCTTGTTGACCCGGGTGGGAGAGAGCTCGGAGATGTGGACCAATCCGTCGGTGCCTACGCCGATGTCGATAAAGGCGCCAAATTCGGCCAGGCGGCGGACGGTGCCCTCCAGCTCCATGCCGCGCTTCAACGGCTTGATGATCTTCTTGCGCGGGATCACCTTCACCTCGACGGGAGGTAGAGCCGCGGCGCGCGCGCGGCGCCGGCGTCGGCGGCGCTTCTTGCGTCGCTTAGGTTTCTCCTCTCCCTCTCCCGTCTCCACAGCGGTGGGCGTTGCTGTCGCCTCGGCGGTAGGCCCTGCTGCGGCCTCGGCAGGCTGGGCGCTCTCCTCTGGGGATGCCTTCGCTGTCGGCTCCTCTTGTGCGGCTGCCCCGGTTGCCTCCTCCGCGGGCGATTCGGCTGGCGGGGCTTCCTCCGTGGCGGTGGCGGTTGGGGGCTCCTCTACGGCAGATGCGGGCTCCTCTTCCCGTGCGTTCGCCTCGGCTTGGGGCGTCTCTTGCGGTTCGCCGCTCGGCCGAGGCGCTTCTCCACCCTCAGTCGGAGATGACTCCTCAATCTGGCCTTCTGAATTCTCTTGCAAAATGACTTCCTCGCTCACGATCGCAGCCTCCTAGGGGATGGTTCTGGACAAAGCCAGCGGGCATTATACTCCACGCATCGGGGGCTGTCAAAAAGGAGGGCGTTCGGGTAACGCGATGCACAATCCCTCGCCTGCCGCCGCGCGGAGTGGGGCTGCGGATGTGGGAGGCATCTCCGGCGCGGCCTCACGGGGATATCCGCCGATAGCCGGGGATGGAGCCTTCCGCAAGGATTCTGGATATGATCTGCGCCTCATCGGGTATCAGGCGGAGGCCATTGGGGATGGCCCGCCCCGGAGCGACGATGCAACCGCTTCCCAGATACACCCCATGGCCGAGGCAGGCGCCGATGAAGGCATTGCCCGTGTCCACCGCCTGCCCATCCTTCAGGACGGTGATGTTTGTACCGTCAAGCCGGAAGTCCGTCAGCGCGACGCCGGCGCCGGCGAAGGTATCCCTGCCCAGGAAACAGGCGTTCACCGGCCTGGCGAAGACGAACGCTCCCGGGTACAAAACGGAGTACTGGACCACCGTCCCGCTCTGGAGGACGCATCCCTCCCCGATGACCGAGAGTTCCACCGCGACATGGTTGGCGATGTAGGTGTGATCTCCCACCAGGGATTGACGGACCACGGCCCCTGCCCCTATCCTGACGTTGTCGCCGATGGTGCTTCCCTCAATATAGGCCGTGGGGTGGATGTCACAATTCCGGCCGATATGGTTTGCTCGGTGCAGGATCTTCCATTGGTTGGCGCTGTGGGCCTTCAGGGCGAGCCATAGCAATCTTAACCTGGATCCCTTTTTTAACCTGGCCAATCCGGAGAGCAGGGTGACCACGTTGGCCACCCACAGGTTGGCCCAGTGCTCTATTTGGATGAGCAGCTTCTCGGGCAGGGGGACGACGTATTGGCCGGTTGCGTATATGTGTTCGGACATCGGCACGGATTCGGAAAGTCCATCCGGATCAATGACCACAGGGCGAACTTCCTCGCGGCGGTGGCCTTTGGGAGGCACGTATCTGAGCCGGTAATCGATGCGGTCCTCGCGCTCTATGACCTGTTGTGTGGGAGTGATCGTCCTCAGGGTGGTGATGCCTTTTTTCAACGCTGCTATCGTGTCGTGCCCCAGGGAGCGGGACCTCGTGATGAACTCCTGGAGCAGTTCCGGGGTGAAGTAGAGGAAATCGTCAAAGATGATGTGCTCATCCACGTCGTCAATGGATGTCCCCGGGGGCACCGGCACCAGCGTGAGGCCCAGTTCCCTCAGATATTCCTCCTGTAGGTCGCCGAGTGGGCGGTTCACGATGAGACACTCTCGGGGATGATCGCCAAAGGGCTCCACGGTCTTTTCGCTCATCCTCATATAAGCCTTCATTTTCATCCTCCTGATTTGTTTACTCCGTCCCACGCCAGCCTCCCAGCCCTCCCGGGGGAGAGGTGCCCCATCTGCATGAGCCAGCGGACGGTGTCGCCAAGGGTCTCCTCGAGCGGCCTCGGCGCGATGCCGAACTCTTGGCGGGCCGCCGAATCGTCCAGCCGATGGGAAAGCCCCACACAGTAGGCGGCCTGAAAGTTCACCGGCAGACGGAAGGGCATCCAGCGCTGCAGGAGATCAAGAGCCCGCAGCGGCCACAGCAGCATCCAATCCGGCACCGAAAGGGTCCCCAGCCGGCGTCCGGTTAAGGCGGCCATCGTCATCATGGCCTCTCGAATGGACACGTTGGTGGATGGCGCCATGTAGCGACGTGGGCCGCGTCCCTTCTCCATGATCGCCAGATGTAATCGGGCCAAATCGCGCACATCGGTGATCGGGACAGCGCCTTTTGGCGTCACGATCCATAGCCCTCGCAAGATATTCATGGCCATCTGGCAGCTTTCCCCCAGGTGGGGGTCGTGAGGGCCCCAGACAGAACCGGGATAGGTGATGATCACCGGGGCGCCGGAGTCCTGATATCGCCGGGCCACGCGTTCCGAGTCGGCCTTGGACCTGAAATAGGCGCCCGGCGGTCTTGTGACAGGCGCGTCCGGCGTCAGCACTTTGCCCCGTTCACCGATCAGGGCCGCGAAGCTAGACACATGTACGATCGGATCATGCCCCAGCCTGTGGACTGTGCCGAGGACGATGTCCGTGCCCCGCACGTTCGTCGCCTGGATGGTCGGGTTCGCCCTCGGGTCCAGTGAGTAAACGGAGGCGCAGTGGATAGTGGCAGCGCATCCCTGGGCGGCCCGCTCTACAGACCGTGGATCGGTAACATCGCCCTCGATGATGGTTGCAACTTCCACACCCAGTGGATCAAGCGCCGGGCGCACCCGTT
>JAJRVX010000393.1:0-9786 GCA_024277095.1 Chloroflexota bacterium | reverse complement strand
GAAGGCCTCACTGTAGCGGGGGGAAGTCGGTTCTTGGGTCATCCTGATCTCCTTGGTGTGGACGTGTTAGTATACGACTATGTTAGCAAACTCCCCCTTTCTTTGTAAACCTATATCAGGACGACACAGTATTTCCACTACCCCCCTCCCCCACAGGTGGGAAACGGACCTCGACTACGCGAATATCCGTACATCAGCGGTAGCCCGGACGCGGCGTAACCGTCAGACGAGGGCGCTGGCACGATATGGCCTTTTATGGTATCCTATGGCATAATCCACTACCCTGAGCATGTATGCCTAGTTTTTTCCATAACCGAAGGAGGTACCGTCCATGAGCCTGTTCAGACGTGATCGCGTACAGGGCCGCAGGTCAGCCCCACCTCCCTCCAGACCTTCTACAACGACGACTCCTTCCAACCAGACCAGGGATGAAACGCAGCCCACGCCCACGGTGACACCATCGCAGCGTCCCTCGGCCACGACAGCGCCCAGCCCAACAACGCCGCCGACCCCAACCCCGACGCCGACGCCGACTCGGCCTACCACGACCGAGTTCTCCCGGGACGCCGCCGCCATCATCGACAGGAACACCCAGCTCTCCGGCACCTTGCGCTCCGATGGCAATGTGCTGATCGAGGGCACCTTTGAGGGCGAAATCGAGGCTAAGGAGACCATCCTGGTCGAGAGGGAAGCCCAGGCGCAGGGCCAGCTTCGGGCCAACAACGTCATCATTTCCGGCTCGTTCGATGGTCAGATCGTCTGTCAGAATCGATTCCGGGTGACTCCCACCGGTAGCATCAAAGGGGAGATCAACACCTCCATCCTGGTGGTGGAGGAAGGTTCCACCGTGAACTGTCGATTCGTGATGTCACGTGAAGGGAGGTGAGGGCGATGGCTTCCACGATACACAGCACACAACCCACGATGACCGCTCCCACGGCCGAACGCCCCACCAGCGAGAGCCTGGTCGATCGCGATTCCCACTTCGACGGCCTGTATCGCACCAAGCACAACCTGCGTGTGGAGGGGATCGCCGAGGGTGAGATCGAATGCGAGGGCACACTCACCGTCGAGAAAGGAGCCCGGGTCAGGGCGAAGGTGACAGCCCGCAACGTCACCGTCGCAGGCGAGCTGGAAGGCGAGGTCACCTGCCAGGATACCTTCCAGATCATGCCCAGCGGCCAGGTGGAAGCCACCGTGGTCGCGCGCAGGCTGATCGTGCAGGAGGGCGGATTCTACAACGGCGAGTTCCGCATGATCACGGAGGAGCCGGAGTCGAATCGGACCTCACGCACCAGCGCGGAGCTTCGCGCCGAGGAGTGGCTCAGCCGACTCACAAGCCCCGCTTCGCCGCCCCAGGACGAAGAGGGGGAAGAGGAAGAGGAATAAAATAGCCGTTCGAAGCGAGCCTCACGGGGCGGCCGAATGGGCCGCTCCGTTCGCGTCCGGCAGCCCTCGTCGCCCCCATGGCAGCCCACGCAACAACACGGCCATATCCGGCTGCCGAAAGACGCCCAAAGCCACCAGCGCCAGCGCGTAGACGGGGGCGCTCAAGACCACCGCCGCCCACAGAGACCATCGAGCCCCTACCCACAGCACCGCCCCCATGGCGGCCGTCGCCACAGCCGGCTGCCAGATCACGCTCGCCCACGGCACAGGGGCCACATACCGCCGCACGGCATAGTAGAAGGGGATAAGGAGAGAGAATTCGGAGAAGATCGTGATCACCGCCGACGCCATATAGCTATAGCGCGGCACGAAGATCAGGTTGGCCACCACGTTGAACACGACGCCGATCACGAAGGCCCGGGTCAGAAAGCGCTGCTGGTCCACAGCGATCAGCACGTACTGGGTCACGCTGTTCAAGAAGCCGATCGGGATGGACCAGATGAGGATCTGCAAGGCCAGCGCGGATCCCGGCAGGAAGCTCTCGCCGCCCAGGACCAGGATCAGCGGCCGGGCGATAAACGTGGTCACCATCGCGATGGGCAGGCTGATCATGAGCAGAAGGCGCAACGCTAAAACGTACGCTCGCACCATCGACTCGTGTGAGTCCCGGGCCAGGCGGGACATCAACGGGAAGATGGCCAGCGTGAAGTAGGACGGGATCACGTTGAGCCCATCGATGTACTTGTACGCCGCGCCGTACAATCCCACCGCCACCGCGCCGCTGATGGGCTTCAAAATCCACACGTCGATGCGGAAGAAGATGGTCGCCAGCAGGTGGTTGATCATCAGCGGAGCGGATTCCTGCAACATCGTCCGCTGCAGGCGGCGATCCACCACGACCTGTGGCGTGAGCAGCTTCCGGCGGACCAGCAGATACAACCAGATGGTCTGCACCAGGTTCATGACCACGGAGATGCCCGCCAGCCCTACGAAGCCCCAATTCAAAGGCGGCAGGAGCACCAGCGCCCCCAAAGCGACCTTGCCCACGGCGATGGCGGACGCGATCCCCGCCGGGTACTCCATCTGCTCATACGCGTAGAAGACGGCGCTGATGGCATCCGCCAGCCCGGCGAACAGCAGCGCGATGGCGAACAGGGCGATCGCCTGCGCCTCCTCCGGCGTCAGCCCGCCCCAGACGTGATACGCCGCCCCCACCACGGCCATCACCGGCAGGGCGAGCAACCATAGCGCCACCCGTAGCATGACCACGTTGCTCAGATAGCGCCCCGCCTGCTCCCGGTCCCGCGCCACCTCCCGGGTCAGCAGAGTCCCCAGCCCAAAGCGCACCAGGATCTCGAAGAAGGCATAGAAGTTGATGGCGAAGGTGTAAGAGCCCTCGCCGGTGGGGGTCAGGATGCGCAGCCGCAACATGGCGAAGGCGAAGTCGATGCCCTTGTTCACCAACGAGAGCCCCATGGGAACCAGGCTGTTCTTGGCCACCCGGCGGACCTCGGCCGCCTCCCCGCTCACCTCGCGATAGAAGCGCCCCCAGGCCCACCACCCGGCGGCCAGCAGCAGCGTCACCCAGGACAGGAAGGAGACGTATACCCCCAGCTTGAAGGACATGGGGGTGTATTTGAAGCGCACGATCTGTTGCCCCGCCCCCAACTCCACGGCCCGGAAGTTCCCGTACGCCCGATAGATCGTGAGCTCCCGCTCGTCGGACGAAGAGCCTGCGGCCGGGCGCGTGTACGCCTTCCATCCGGGGAAGTACGCATCCGCCAACACCAGGTAGGCGCCCTCACCCCCAGACGCCTCGACCTCGACCTCGTTTCCAGTGTAACGCACCACGCGAGCCGGGTCCAGGGTACACGGCGCAAAATGCAGGAAGGAAGCCGATCCCGATCCCGTCCCCTCGACGGCCTCCTCCGTCTCCAACACCAGCTCCGTCCGCGGGTCCACAGCCGCCCAGTCCACCTCGGACGTCGACTCCGCCGCGGCGCAACGCATGACGAAGGCGCGCGGCATGGCCTCCCGATTGCGATAGATGCGGACCTCATCCTGATAGACGAGCTCATAGGTGGCGTTGGGGATGTGCTGCGTCGTCACAACGTACCGCACGCCCAACAGCGCCAGCCAGGGGGAGTCCAACGCCTCATAGCCGGAGGGCCCCCTCCCCTGCGTGTAGATGGGGGCGATCCGGTTGTAGAGCAACTCGCCGGCCTGCGGCTGGATGCGGTCCATATAGTCGGTGTACTGCTTGGGGATGATCGAATCGTACCCGCGCACATCCTGCAGGTCGTAGAGCCATCCCGCGTTCGCGTTCAGCGTCTTCTCACCCGGGGCGTTAAAGGTGGTGAAGCGCCAGGGGCCATCCGGCTCGTCCAAACGATCCTGCAACCACGCGATGCTGGGCGGCGTGAAGCGAAGCAACTTGGGATCGACCGCCGGGTTAAAGCGCCCGAAGGCCAGCCAGAAATCGAACGCCAGAACGACGATCGCCAGCGCGGGCCAGAGGCGTCGGATCGATCGGCGGTCGCCCGTGGGACGGTGGGCCGCCACCCAGATCACCAGGCCGGAGAGCACCGCCATGATCCCGAACTTGAGCAGATTGACGGCCTGGTAGCTCCAGAACATCCGGCCATCGGCAAAGGCCATCTGCGCCAGGTCGGAGCCGTTGACCACGCGCTGGCCCGCGGCGATGAAGGGGTCCGGCCACACCAGGCTGGCGCCCACGGCGAGCAATGCGCCTCCCCCGGCCACGATCAGCGCCAGGGCGATCAGCCGGGCTACACGACGCAGCCATCGCCGATCCTCCGACGCCCTCAGGAGCGCGTCCGCCCCCAACGCCGCCAGCACGGCGACCGACAGGGTGAGAGGGAAGACCCAGCGAAACGGCGAGTGCACCTGCTTATACCAGGGCAGGCCGTAATAGAAGAGGGCGTACACGGGCGTGCCGAACGCGTTGGCCAGGGAGATCAGGCTGAGGAGAGCGAAGAACGCGGTCTGATCCCGACGTCTGCGGCTCTCCCCGCCGCGGCGGTCCAGGACGGCACGAACCAGCGCCACCCCGGCCAGCCCCATCGCCAGCAGGCCCAGATAGTTTCCCCCCTCGACGTAGTTCTTCACACCCCAGAAGATGGTTCGAGCCGGCTGGCCCAGCGCGTTCACGGTGGCCGGGACCCAGCGGAATGACCAGATGTCCCAGTAGCCATGATGGCTGGGATTGCCGAAGACGTCGGGGAGCACGAAGGTGAGCACCTGCCGTGTGGGCCAGGCCCAGCCCACCACATCCCGGTAGGTCACCGAGCCCTGGCGGAAGTTCCGCTGGGCCAGCTCGATCAGCGGCAGGAGCTGAACGCCGCCCAGCGCCAGGCCCACCGCCACCATCGCCAGCAACCAGGCGCCCAATCGCACCGCCGGCTGCCACCGCCCCAGCCGACGCCACAAGCCCACCAGCCGCCACGCGGCGTAGAAGCCGGACACCACCAGCACGTAATAGGTGATCTCCACATGTCCGGCCAACACCTGCATCCCCAAGATCAGGCTTCCCAGCGCGACGTAGGGCACGGGCGAATAGGGGACATCCCCCTTGTCTTCCTGCTTCCGGATGACGACCTCGATGCAGGCCAACAGGGCGGGCAGCCACGCGGCCGCGGCGATCATCATGGTGAAGACCACGCTGACCATGAAGAAGCCGCTGAGCATGTAGGCGACGGCGCCGATCAAGGCCGCCGGGCGGGACAGGCGCAGCACGCGCGCCAGCGCGTACAGGCTCAACCCCGCCAGGGCGATCTGCAACGCGGTGAACCAGCCGTAAGCCACCTCCAGCGGCATGATCCAGAAGAGCACGCTGAAGGGATACAACGCCGAATGCTGGGCATCCGCCAGGAACGGCATGCCCGAGAACAGGTAGGGATTCCACAGAGGGATCTGACGAGCACTCAAGCTCTCCCGGATGAACCGCTTCCAGGGATAATTCTCCAGGATGAGGTCGCTCAGCAGCTCATTGTGGGGGACGTCCACCCCCATCTGCTCAGCGAAGCTGCGCCAGGGTTCCCAGGCGTAGAAATTATCGGCGGGGAGCAACGTGTGGCGACCGGTCAGAACCGGCGCAAACCACAACAGCGGGAGGAGGAGTAGCAGGAGCGCAGCCAGCACGCTCCCTCGTATACGGTGGAACACGGTGTCCGCAGCCTCAGAGGTGGTCTGGGGCAGGCGTGGTCACGGCCGGATGGCCGATCCGCTGCAGATGCCGATAGCGCCAGCGCAGCTCCCACACCCGCCAGGCGGCCTCCAGCTTCACCGGGACCGTCATCTTGGACCGACCGATGCGTCGATCCTCAAAGTAGATGGGCACTTCCAGCACGCGAAAGCCCAGCTTCTCCGTCACGTACGCCATCTCCACCTGGAACACATAGCCATTGGAGCGGATGCGGCTGAGGTCGATCCCTTCCAGGGTCTCCCGACGCCAGGCCTTGAAACCGGCCGTGGCATCCCGCACCCGGATACCCAGGATCAGCCGGGTATACACGGAATTCGCCCACCAGCTCAGCAGGTAGCGCCACCAGCTCCAGCGCTCATCCAGGCGGCCGCCGGGGACATAGCGGGAACCGATGACGACGTCATACTCGCTCAGAGGGGCCAGCAGGCGCGGCACGTACGATGGCGAATGGGAGAAGTCGGCGTCCATCTGCACGATGAAGCTGGCGCCCTGCTCCAACGCGTATCGGAAACCGGTCACGTACGCGGTGCCCAGCCCCAACTTCCCCGGCCGGTGGATCACGTGCATACGGCCCGGATAGCGCTCCCGCAGCCGGTCTGCAAGTTCCCCCGTTCCGTCGGGGGAGGCGTCATCGACGATCAACACGTGGAGGTCGTGCACGTCCAGGCCGAGCAGCTCCCGAACCAGGTCGGCTAAGTTGTCGGCCTCGTTGTAGGTGGGGATGACGACCATGGTCATCCCGGAGAGGACGGTCGGACGGATCACATTTGCAGGGCTCATGGCGGCGAGATTATACAATGGCGGTGGGGAATGGTCAATACAAGGGACGAGCGCCGGATGCCTCCGCCTCGATCATGCATCCAACGCCGCACGCCCGCAACACCCGTCCCCGCCCCGGCAGGGTATCTTTCTCGGTGGAAATACAGTGGGGAGCCTTGAGGGGCGCAGCCCCTCGCCTGCCTTGCCCGGCCTTGCCCACCCGAATCAGGCCGGGCAAGGGCAGGTACAAGGCGGAAAAGAGGATATTTTGGCGGAGGGAGGTCCCTCCGCACCTCCCCTGTGGGCTTGCGATGGGCCTCGCGGAATTTCCACCATTGTGGATACACGGTAGTCTCCATCATGGGTGTGGCAGGGGCGATTCATGAATCGCCCCTGCTCACAGGTAGGTGGCGGCAGATCAATTCCCCGTCTGGGAAAAGACTCACAGGAGGCGCCGTCCATGCAGCGCTGCTCACAAAGTGGTCTCCCATGGGCTCACCAACACTAGACAGGGAGACTACCGGATACACTACCCGCTCCCGACGCGCTGGCGAAGCGCTCAGGATCAGGTATAATGAGCAGGCCGGAGCAAGCTTACCGCAAAGGAGGACACCGTATGGCAGAAGAACATGAATTCCCCGCCGGGTTCCTATGGGGCGCCGCAACGGCGTCCTATCAGATCGAAGGCGCCTGGAACGAGGATGGGAAGGGGGAGTCCATCTGGGACCGCTTCTCGCACACGCCGGGGAAGGTCCTCAACGGCGACACCGGTGATGTGGCCTGCGACCACTACCACCGCTGGAAGGATGACATCCAGCTCATGCAGGAGATCGGCCTGAAGGGCTACCGCTTCTCCATCTCCTGGCCGCGAGTGTTGCCCACGGGCCGCGGGAAGGCCAATCCCGCCGGGCTCGATTTCTACGATCGCCTGGTGGATGGGCTGCTGGAGGCCGGCACTCGCCCCTTCGTCACCCTCTATCACTGGGACCTGCCCCAGACGTTGCAGGAGATCGGCGGATGGGGGAACCGGGACGTGGCGTACTACTTCGCCGACTACGCGGCCCTCATCGGCCGCCGCCTGGGGGATCGCGTCAAGCAATGGATCACCCACAACGAGCCGTGGGTTGTGGCCTTCGTGGGGCACCTGTACGGGGTCCACGCGCCGGGCCTCACCGATCCCCGGCTGGCGCTCCAGGTCTCCCACCACCTGCTGCTCTCCCACGGCGAGGCCGCCCGGGCGCTGCGAGACGCCGGGGACGCCGACACCCAGGTGGGCATCACCCTGAACCTCTCGCCGGCCCACGCGGCCAGCGAGAGCGAGGCCGACCAGGCCGCCGCCCGCCGACAGGACGGCTTCCTGAACCGCTGGTTCCTGGACCCGCTGTTCCGGGGCGCCTACCCGCCGGATATGCTGGAGCTGTACGGGGACCTGGCGCCCCAGGTGGCCCCCGGCGATATGGCCCGCATCCAGGCCCCGCTGGACTTCCTGGGCGTCAACTACTATACGCGCAGCGTCGTGAAGGACGCGCCGGACGCGGAGATCCCAAAGACGCAGGCCGTCAAGCCGGAGGGGCCGGAGTACACGGAGATGGGCTGGGAGGTGTATCCCGAAGGGCTATACGAATTGCTCACCCGGCTGCAGCGCGATTACGATCCCCCCGCCCTCTACATCACGGAGAACGGATGCGCCTTCCCCGACGAGGTGAACGAGCAAGGACAGGTGGATGACGAGCGGCGAGAGGCCTACCTGCGAGAGCATTTCATCCAGGCCCATCGCGCCATCCAGGACGGCGTCAAGCTGCGCGGCTACTTCGTCTGGTCGCTCCTGGACAACTTCGAATGGGCGCTCGGCTATAGCAAGCGATTCGGCATCGTCTACGTGGACTACCCCACACAGCAGCGCATCATCAAGCGCAGCGGCCGATGGTACAGTAACGTCATCGCCCGGAATGCCGTGGAGCGATAGGGTTGCGTATTGCGTGTTGCGTGCTACGTATTGCGTATTGCGTAAAGGAGAGAGATTGATGAGCGGATTGTTCTCCCCTCTGACCGTCAAGCAGTTCATCCTGAAGAATCGCATCGTGCTGCCGCCCATGGCCAACAACATGTCGGACGACAGCGGCGCCGTGACTGACGCGCATATCGAGCATTACGTGCGGCGCGCGCGGGCGGGCGTGGGCATGGTCATCGTCGAGCACTCGTATATCCGCCGGGACGGCCGGGTGAACAAACAGCAGCTGGGCATCTACGATGACGCTCTGATCCCGGGGCTGCGCCGTCTGGCCGAGGCGGTGAAAGCGTGCGATACGGTGGTCGGCATCCAGATCACCCATGGCGGCGGCAAGGCCACCCGGGAGACCGCGGGCACACAGCCCGTGGCGCCATCAGACGGCATCGTCCCCGGCGCCTCCGAGCCGGCCCGGGCGCTCACGCTCGAGGAGATCCCGGAGATCGTCGAGGCATTTGTGGCGGCCGCCCGCCGAGCGCTGGCCGCCGGATTCGACTTCGTCGAGATCCACGGGGCGCACGGGTATCTGCTGAGCCAGTTCCTCTCCCCGCTGACCAACCGGCGCACCGACGCCTACGGCGGCGACCTGGAGGGCCGCCTGCGCATGCCGCTGGAGGTGACCCGCGCCGTGCGCCAGGTGGTGGACGAGGATCACCTGCTGCTGTATCGGCTGGGAGCCAACGACCTCCTGCCGGGGGGCCTGACGGAAGAGGAGGGACGAGAGGCGGCGAAGGCGCTGGCCGCTGCCGGCGTGGACCTGCTGGACGTATCGGGCGGCCTGGGCGGTGCCGCGCCGCCCGACTGGGACGGCACCAGCCAGGGATACTTCGTCCCCATGGCAGCCGCCATCCGGGCTGAGATCAACATTCCCGTCGTCGTCGCGGGCGGGATCACCGATCCGGTCTTCGCCGATCAGGTGATCCGAGAGGGAAAGGTGGATTTGGTCGCCATCGGACGGGCCATGCTGGCCGATCCGGATTGGGCGGCGAAAGCGCGTGAGAAACTGGCAAGCCGGTAGGCTCCTCCGCCGCCAATGCTCCTGCCAGGAGATGGACGAGGGCCTCCCGCAAGCAGATAGGGAGGCCCTCCCACCCGCCATCTTGTAGTCGACGAGGGAACCAACCCTACATGTTGTGTTCTTGACCGCCGAGGGGCTTCCCCTTTGCAGAAAGCAAGTAGGGCGGGTTTCTTACCCGCCCTCTTGCGGCTGAGAGCGTGTCTGAGAGATCCCGTTGCTCCTGCCATGAGAAGGCCCGGAGGGGCGAAGTCCCTCCGGAAAAAGTCTTTCTCCCACCTCTGACCTGTCCGGTAAGTCCCCGCGAAATCGTGATCATGTAGCCCACTGTTGAATGAGCTTTTGCAGCTCCTTGGAACGCCGTCCTCGCTTCCTGGGCGGCTGCCAAGG
>JAJRVX010000392.1:0-4260 GCA_024277095.1 Chloroflexota bacterium | reverse complement strand
TGTTCCCGCTTGGAAAGGAAACCATCGCCTCTGCCGTCGTTCAGGAGCGTAAGGGCGATCGTCCCCACCCTTGAGCTCTCGGGGGGGATTGCGTCATGGGCACCGGTGTGCCCTGCGCCGTTGCTGGGGATGGTTGGGCGGAGGCTCCACGGTCGTCCTTATACGATCAGAACCTTCACCCCGGTGGACTTCTCCACCGCCTGGGCAAAGGGGGTGACCCCCTGCTGGTCGAACACCTGCTTGGCGGCTCCGGCCTGAGGCCGTCCCAATACCAGAAGGTCTGCTCCTACCTCCTGAACGAATTGCGGGATCACGTCGCGAACCTTCCCCTCCCGGACGACCACTTCGGACTCCACCCCTTGAGCCTGGGCGCGTTCCTGCGCCATCAGCAGGAGGAAGTTCCCCATCCCCCTCACCTCGCGTCCCACATCCACCACGATGGGGGCGGCCGTGTCGCCCACGAAGTCCACGTCCACCACGTAGAGGAAGATCAGGCGGGCGTTCCGCTCCTTCGCCAATTTGATGGCTCGATCCTGGGCCGGATAGCTCGCCTCGCCGCCGCGTGTCGCGCAGACGATCACGGGCCGCTTGCGGTCCTGGAAGCCCTCAGGGGCCGAGGAGGTATGGCCCTCCTGGCCGGTTTCGTGTTCAACCATCTCCGCTTTCTCCTCATGTGCGCATGGGTTGGGCCTCTGCGCGCGTCCCTCCCATATTATGGGGAGCACGTCGGCAGAGGCCGGCATTGGGCGGTTCCCATCCAAGCACAGTTTGCCTTCCGTTGCAACCCCGACGGTTCAGTGAATCGATCCCGTCCGGCGTCGATATCCGGCGCGCGATGTCGCCCGCGTGTGGGCGAGGTCATCAGTATCGCACCAGCAGATAGAGGGTTGAGAGCAACAACATCACCAGCGTCGTGGGGACGCCGACCTTCGCGAATCCCTTGAATGACAATGGATAGCCTGCTCGCTCGGCGATGCCGGCCGTGACGATGTTGGCGGCCGCTCCGATCGTCGTGGCATTCCCGCCCAGGTCCGCTCCCAGCGCCAGGGCCCAGTACAGCACGCCGTTCGAGGCCCCCGGCACGGTCTGCGTCAGGTATCCGGCCACGGGCAACATGGCGGCGGTGAAGGGGATGTTCTCCGTCACCGCGGATCCCAGGGCGGGCACCCACAGCATCAGGAGCATGGCCATGGACAGGCTGTCTCCGGCGATGTTCCCGATCGCCTCCGCGATCACCTGAATGGCGCCCACGTCCTCCAGGGCGCCCACCAGGATGAACAACGACATGAAGAAGAGCAGTGTCGTCCAGTCCACCTCCTGGACCATGTCATGGACGCTGGGGCGGGCCCACATCATCAGCCCGACGGCGCCTACCATCGCGGCCACCGCTGGGGGCATCTTCAGCAGGTCTCCCAGGAAGAAGAGGGCGAGCGTGATGATGGCCATGATCCCCGCCTTGCGCAGCAGCGCCCGGTCGCTGATTTGAGCTGCCTCCGCCAGGTGTGTCTCCAGGGTGCCCGACCGGCTGGTGTGCCCCTGTCGATAGTCCTCTCGATAGAGGAACCAGGCGATACCGACGAACACCAGCGTGAGCAGGACGACGATGGGCCCCAGATTGGTCAGAAAGGAGGCGAAGCTCAGATGTGCGTAGGAGCCGATCAGGGTGTTCGGCGGGTCGCCGATCAGCGTGGCCGTCCCCCCGATGTTCGACGCCAGCGTTTCCGGGATCAGGAGCGCCAGTGGGTTGATCCCCATCATCAAGGCGATCTCCACTGTGACGGGCGCGACCAGGAGCATGATCGTCACGTTGTTGAGGAAGGCGGAGGTGAACGCCGTGATGAGGATCAGGATGGCGGATAGCGCCCACGCGTTCCCCCGGCTCATGCGATAGGCGGAATAGGCCATCCATTGGAAGACGCCCGTGCGCCCGGTGATGGCCACGAAGATCATGAGCCCCAGGACCAGGAAGATCACATCGAAGTCGATGTGTTCCATGGCGCGCTCGAAGCTGAGGATGTACCAGGCCGGGAAGAACTTCCCGATCAGATAGGTCACGGCCAGCAGGGCGGTGGCCCCGGCCATCGCCGCCAGCGTCTCGTGCAACAGGCGGAAGGAGATGGCGACGAAGGTGAGGGTGAAGACCAGGAGCGTTACGAAGAACGCCGGCGGGAAGACGCGGGGCAGGACCACCTCACCGACGTCCGCGTAGAGGTGGTCATTGCTGCGCGTGAGCAGCCGGGCGGGGACGCCGAGCCGGGTTTCACGAAAGGAGTGGGCGTTGATCTCGATGGCCACCGGTCGTCGGCCGGATGCGATCTCTTCGGCCATGCTCGCGGGCAGGCGGACCACCAGGCGGAAGAGCCCGTCGGGTTCCGAGATGATCGCCGGTACCGGGTCCCCGCTGGGGGAGAGCAGGGACTGGCGGTCGCCGCTGATGAAGAGGCTGATCTCGGCTTCCGGGACGGCTAGCTGCTGGGTGTTCACGGTCCTGCCGAGCACGATCAGGAGCACATCCTGTCCTACCGATGGTCCCTGCGCGGGCGGCGGATCCTCCCGGATCTGGCCGGCGGCCCCGGCCATGCTCCACAGTCCCCAGAACAATGCAAGTGCCAGGATGAGAGGTCGAACGCGAGGCATCCTTTCCTCCGTGCGTATGTCCGGACAGGCCCTCTGGTGTCCCGCTCCTGTCCGTGAAGGCTCTGTCGGTCCGATAGCCGTCCCTGCCGTGGGAAAGTCCTGCAGTGCAGCGTTGTTCACTGCAGGACGACGACGATATCAAACACCTCTTCAAAGAAGCGCGCCTTTTTCTGACCGGCCCACCGCTCCGTCTCGTTGCCCGTGGCGGGCTCCAGCGTGACGATCAGGCGATTCCCCTCGATTCGACAGTGCAGGTCTTTCACCGCGAACGTGTGCGTGCGATCCAATCCGTCCGCGAAGCGCAGGATCGCGCCCAGCCGGCGGACGATCTCCTGGTCCTCCTCCGGCAGCTTGGAGAACCGGCGGTGTTTCGTCGGGTCCGGCCGCGCTCCCCGATGATAGCGGGCGACATGGGCGACGATCGTCTTCTCCCGCTCGCTCAGCCCGGGGATGTCCCCCTTCAGGATCATACGCAGTGCGTGCTTGTGGTGCTTCGGATAGCCGTATTCGTAGCCGATGTCGTGGAGGATCGCCGCGTATTCCAGGAGGTCTGCGTACGCCTCGTCCAGCCCGTGTAATGGGCGGGTGCCCTCGAACAGCTTGCGCGCCAGCCGGGCGTCCTGCAATGAGTGCCCCTCCTCAAAGTGGTGCTGGCGGGCGAACTCCAGCACCGCCGCGCGTACGCGATCATGCCTGCTCATCTTTCCCCGTCCCCTTGTACCAACGCCCGGCTGATCTCGTTGTGTCGCCGCATGGCCGCATCCAGATCGATGGTGCGCAGCTCCCCTTCTTCTACGACCACGCGGCCGTTGATCACGCTCAGGTCCACATTTCGTGGCGTGCAGAACAGGAGCGCGGCCACGGGGTCGTGCAAGGCCCCCGCGTAGTCCACCCGATCCAGCCGGAACCCGATGAGATCGGCCGCCATCCCGGGGGCCAGCGCGCCGATGTCGTCCCGACCCAGGACTCGGGCGCCCCCCAGCGTGGCCAGCTCCAGCGCGTCGCGGGCGCTGAGGGCGGCCGCGCCCTGGGCAACTCGCTGCAACAGCAGCGCCTGTCGTGCCTCTGCCAGCATGTGGGAGCTATCGTTGGAGGCCGAACCATCCACGCCCAGCCCTACGGGCACCCCGGCCTGGCGCATGGCTCGGACCGGCGCGATGCCGGAGCCCAGCCGCATGTTGGACGACGGGCAATGTGCTACCCCTGTGCCCGTACGGGCCAGCAGGTCGATCTCGGCCGCGTTGACGTGGACCACATGGGCGTGCCAGACGTCGTCTCCCACCCAGCCCAGCTGTTCCATGTACTGGACGGGGCGCGCGCCAAAGCGCTCGATGCAGAACCGTTCCTCGTCCAGCGTCTCCGCCAGGTGGGTGTGCAGGCGGACATGGTACTGGCGCGCCATCGCCGCCGCCTCTCACATAAGGTCCGGCGTGACGGAGAAGGGCGAGCAGGGCGCGATGCCCACCCGGATCATGCCGAACCGCTGGGGTTGATGATAGGTCTCGATGGCCCGCCGGCAGTCTTGCAGGATCGCGTCCTCCTCCTCGACCACGGAGTCCGGCGGCAGCCCGCCCTTGGACTCGCCCAGGGACATGGCGCCCCGGGTCGGGTGGAACCGGATGC
>JAJRVX010000391.1:0-7120 GCA_024277095.1 Chloroflexota bacterium | reverse complement strand
TGTGATCAGCCCTTCCTCCTGGAGATCGAGACGCCCTTCCGAGAGTTCGTGGAACAGGTGCCGGCCGGCTCTCATCGATACACGTTGACCTATCTGGATCGCACCGATGTGCGTGAGTCGTAGGGCGGCACTGCTTGACCCGATGGCGCGATGAGAGCGGAAGGGGTGTCGGCTCGTCTGCGCGTGGCTGAGCGCCGCGGGGGTCTTCTTCTGATCCTCCTCGGCGGGTTCCTCCTGCGGCTCTATCAGCTTGGCGTGCAGAGCCTCTGGTATGATGAGACGGTGAGCGCCTTTCTGGCCTCACAGAGCGCCGTGGACCTCATCGCCCATACCGCTCGAGACATCCATCCCCCTCTGTACTATCTCCTTCTGCGCCTCTGGACCTTTGCGGTGGGCGATTCCGAGTTCGCCCTGGCCTTCTTCTCCGTGTTCTGGGGCATGCTGCTCATCGCCATCACGTATCGGATCGCCCGTCATCTGGTTGACACCCCGACCGGGCTCCTCGCCGCGCTCCTGGTCGCCATCTCCCCCTTTCACGTCTGGTATTCCCAGGAAGTGCGCATGTACACGCTGGGGTCCTTCCTGGGGATGGTGACGCTGTATGCGCTGGCCCGCCTGTGGAGGGCCGCAGGCCGCCCCTGGCGTCTTTGGATCGCCTGGATCTCGGCGGCAGCGGTCGGGCTGTACACCCTCTACTACTTCGCTTTTCTGCTCGTCGCCGAGAACCTGTTCGTTTTGGGGAATGCGCTGTGGCGGTGGTGGCGAGAGCGGAGGTTCGATGGCTGGCTGTGGCGATGGATAGGCGCGCAAGGCGTCGTGATCCTGTTCTACCTGCCGTGGTTGCCCATCTTCTATCGACAGGCCACGAATCCTCCCGTACCCCCCTGGCGCTCCTTTACGGGGGCGTGGTCGGTGCTGCGCGATGCCTGGACGGCGCTGACGCTGGGGCAATCCGTGACGCCTGGACAGGTGTGGCCGGCGTTGCTTATCGCCGCGGCGCTCTATCTCTTCGCCCTGTGGCCCGATCGGGAGAAACGGGACGGGGCGTTATCGGGTGGGGTGGTCCGGTTGCTCCTGGCCGGTTACACGTTCGTCCCCCTGGCCCTCCTGTACCTGTTCTCCTACGTGACCCCGCTCTTCCACGTGCGCTATGTCTTCCTGTACGCGGGGACGTTCTTCATCGTGCTGGCGTGGGGGCTGCGACGTCTTTGGGGAAGGCCGCGCGGGCGGAGGAATTTATGGCGCGCCGCGGTGATCGGGGGATTGCTTCTCGCCTACGGCGGCGCTTCCGCCTTTTCCCTTCGCCAGTTCTGGACGGATCCGGCCTACGCGGCGGATGATCTGCGCGGCGGCGTGCGTTATATCGCCCAGCACTTGGGCCCGGACGACGCGATCCTGATCAACGCTGGATACGCGTACACCGCCCTTCGCTACTACTATCGCGGGCCTATCGCCTGGCAGGGACGGCTGACGAGCTATCCGGAGGGGGGCGTTCCCCGCGGGCGGGGGGCGGTCATCGTGCAGGCGGGCACCGTGGACGGGTCCCCCGATCTGGGGTGGGGGGATCCCGAGGCCGATTTCTACGCCATGCCGTGGGGTGAGGCGGAGGCGGCCTTGGGGCGGCTGTTCCGCCACCACTCTCGCGTCTGGGTGCTGCGCATCTATGATACGGTCACGGACCCCGGGGGGCGTATTCGCTCCTGGCTGGAGGCGCATGGCCTTCTCTTAGACGATCGACTGCTGACGGGGGAAGCCAACGCCCGGGTGCAGGTGTGGCGCACCCATCGGGAGCCGCGATTCGAGGGGCCGGAACCGCAATATCCGGTGGGGGTATCCTTTGGGAAGGAAGTGTTGTCGCTCCAGGGATACGATGCCCCGACGATGTCCGTGGTCGCGGGCCGGGATCTGGAGATCTCGTTGCAGTGGCGGTGGCGGGCCGACCCGGAAAGTCGGGAGTCGCGTCGCAACTATCATCTCTCGTTGGGCCTGTTCGATGCGGCCGGCCGTCGGTGGGCACAGACCGATGAGCTCTTAGGCGGTCCCCTATATCCCACCAGCCGGTGGGTCCCGGGCGAGGTGATGCGCGCGCCCGTGCGGTTCCCCGTGCCGTTGGGCGTCCCCCCGGGTGACTATTTCCTGGACGTGACCGTGTACGATGCCGATGATATGACGGCGCTCTCCGTGGAGGATCCCACCTGGGGGGTGGATGGGCAGCGCGTGCGGCTGGGGCAGGTGCGGGTCGATCGGCCGGGGGCGTGGCCGGAGGCCGCGTGGCCGGACCTGGCCCGCCGCGCGGCGGCGAGCTTCGCTGACCGGGTGCAGCTTGTGCGCTACGATCCGCCGGTGGGCCGGATCCAACCGGGCGAGCGCCTGAGCGTCCGCTTGCTGTGGCGTGCGCGAGGGGCGGCGGGTTCAGACGGCCAGGTCGTGCTGGCTTTGCTGGGGGAGGACGGCCGCCCGGTGGTCTCCAGCGCGCAGCCGCCCGCGGGGGGATTGTATCCCATGTCCCGGTGGGCGCCCGGGGAGGTCGTGCTTGACCAGCCAGAGCTGCTGGTCCCCGGCCGGGTGCCCGCGGGGCGATACCGGCTGGGGGTGGGAGTTCAGTCGGCCGATGGGCGCCTGTTGCGTTGGCGAGAGGGATTGTTCCGCCGGGGCGAGTACTACGTCCTGGGCGAGGTGGAGTTGGCCTCTCGCCCCGTGAACTTCGACGTACCTCCGATGGGGCACCGCGTGGACGCCCGGCTGGGTGAGGTCGTCCGGCTGTTGGGGTTCGACCTGGACCGCTCCCGCGTGCGTCCTGGCGAGACCATCGAGGTGGTCCTGTATTGGCAGGCCCTGGGGGAGATGACGGAGAGCTTCAAGGTCTTCAATCATCTGATCGGCCCGGATGGGAACCTGTATGGGCAACGGGATGGATATCCGGCGAACGGCGCCCAGCCGACCTCCGGTTGGGTGGTGGGCGAGGTGATCATAGACCGCTATACGATCCCGGTGGCCGCCGACGCTCCGGCGGGCACCTATCGTCTGCTCACGGGTATGTATCGAGAGAGCGACTTCTCCCGCCTGCCCACGTTCGATGCCGATGGCCGTCCTCTGGGTGACACGATTCCACTGGCTGAGATAGAGGTTGTCCCATGAGGGGCAAACGGCGGCTTGCCCTATTCGCATCAACTGAACAGCATGGGCGAGGCCCCCACTTGTCGCTTTTTCCCTCCACGGGCGGTCGCGTCTGAAAGGGGAGGTGCGGAGGAGAAGTCCCTCCGCAGGGAAACTCTTTTTCCCGCCTCTTACCTGCCTGATTGGGGCTTTGGCCGGTGGCCTCCGGCCCCACTACGGGGCCACGCTTCCGCATCGCTTAATTTTAATTTGATACCAATGGGGCGAATAGCGGCTTGCCCCATAGGACGACAGCTCCCTTTCCCCTGGTTTGTATCGGTTTTCCCGGTGCAAGTCCTCGTATCTCGTGTAGTGAAATCCCCGTTGTCCTGAACCTTCCTCGCTCCTGCGGGTAGATCCGGCTCTGTTGACCAAAATTTCCTATATCGATTCCTTTTGCTCTTGACAACAAAACGTAGTGGTATTAAACTGTCATAAGGGCATTGTCGTGGTATCTATCATGGCGCGGCGTGGACCCTGGATATCCCTTCGATATGAGGCCGAGGCATGCGGAATCGCTCGTTCGCACAAGGCACACGTTCCTGGCTCGTACTGGCAACAGCCTTGGCGTTCGTCGCGATCCTCGCCGCGCTGATCCTCGTGTCCCGTTTGCCTCAGCACACTGCGTCGTCCATCTCATGGACGGCGCCCTCCTCCGCGGAGGAGGCCCCTGCGTCCGGACCCGTTGCCGTGCCGACGCCGGACGCAGCCGGCAGGGGATTTCCCTCGATCCTTTACGTCATGTATGACTGGCGCAATCAGGACTATCGAACGGAGTATCCGGAATACGGCCCCATTGGATCGCATATCGAGTTCACCTGGGATATCGTGAACCCGGCCCCCGGGGTGTTTAACTGGACCGGCTATGATCGCTACCTGGCGAAGGCGCGAGGAATGACCGTCGAGCTGGCGTCTGGCCAGGTGATCTCCAAACCCGTCCAATTCACGGTGATGATCTACGGCTCCGAGGACTTCGACCGATTGCGGGATTTCACCCCTGAGTGGGTGTACCAGCGCGCGGGACGGGAGGAGACCGTTGACGGAAGGCGCGTGGGATACGCCCTCCGGCCGGAGGGGTGTCCGGCGGCCGGAGCGCCGGCCTATGATGATCCCGTGTGGCGGGAGGCGTTCGCGGAGATGGTGCGGGCTTTCGGCGCCCGATACGGCCAAGACCCGCAGGTGGCCGGGATCTGGATCGGCGTGGGGATCGATGATGAGACCCAGCCGACCAAGCAGGTGGGCCTGTGCGATTATCCGGCCGAGCTGGCCAGGGAGGTCACGTGCGGGGAGTACATGGATTTCATTCGCGAGGCGATGAATCTGTACGCGGAGGCGTTCCCGCAGAAGCCCCTCTGGATTCAGGCCGGCCCGGGGGCGTGCACCGCGCATGGACGCTCGGCCTGGAGCACGCGCAAGCAGATCATGGAATGGGCCGTCCCGCTGGGGATCGGGTACAAGAACAACGGATTGCAGCCGGACAAGGCCAACGCTGTTGGCTATCAGCACAGCGCGGGTTGGGAGTCCCTGGATATCGCCGATCGCCTGTGGCGGCAGGTGCCGATCGCCTTCGAGCCCGCCTACAGCGCCCCGATGGGCGATGACGCGCCCGTGGAGTACGCCTACTGGATGGTCCTGAACGCCCTGGCCCATCACGCGGATTTCATCGACGTGCAATATCCGTGGTTGGAGGCGCTGGCCAAGGTCCCGGAGATCTTTGAGCTCCTGCCTCGCTCCCTGGGCGTGGATCAGCGAACGACCACGGATGTCTGGATTGTGTTTCGCGATCGCGAATATCCCCCTCTGATGTTCAACCGGACGGGTATGGGGGGAGATCCCGGTGACTGGGAGTTCTTCCTGCAACGGCTGGAGGGGCCGGGGACTCGAACGGTGCATCTGGTCAGGGAGGATCTGCCATCGAAGGCCAGACGGCAACCCTATAGCCGTCATGCCCGTCGGACGGATCTGGCGCGAGGTGGCGTTTACATCCCGTTGGACGTGGATGATCGATGGCGATACGGAGGCACTCAGGAGGATGTTCGCTATCTGGTTCGGGTGTGGTACCTGGATCAGGGGCGGGATAGTTGGGCATTCGAGTACGCCGACGCGGCGGGCGAGCTTCACCAGCGGAAGGTGCAAAAGAGTGGTAGCAATCGCTGGCGGATCGCGGAGTGGATCCTGGACGATCTGGCGCTGATGAACGGCCTGCCGGGCGGATCGGATGTGCGACTGAACAGCCTTCGCGACGGTGATGATACCTTCCATAAAGTGTTGATTCGCGCGCTGCCCTCGGCGGAGCTGCCGACGGCGACGCCCACGCCTGAGCCGTCACCGACGTATCCGCCGTCGCCGATCGCCACGCCGACGCCTACGGCCACGCCGGTGGCCGTCCCAACGCCGACGTTCACGACGTCGCCCTCGCCGACGTCTACGCCCAGAGCGACGCCGACGGCGAGGCCCTCACCTCCCGGGACGGGGAAGGTCTGCGTTCCCTCGTTGATCGCCTCGATTCCCGTGGGGGCACACCCGAAGGGCGTGACGGCCGCCGACGGCAAGGTGTTCGTAAGCCTGTTTGACGACAGCGCGGTCGCCGTTCTGGATGCCAACTCGCTGCAGCGGCTGGCGACGATCTCCACGGCTGGCGGCCATGCGAACGGTGTCGCGTACGCCAACGGGAAGGTGTATATGGCGAACCGGGATGCCCGCCGGGTGTCCGTGATCGATGTGGCGCAGGCGAAACTGGCGGGGGCTATAGAGGTGGGCTCCCTGCCCTGGGGTATGGCCGCGGATGGCGATCGCGTGTACGTGGCCAACTTCGGTGACCACAGCGTCACGATCATAGACGCGAAGGCCGACGATGTGGTGCGTACCATTTCCGTGAGCCTGTGGCCGGCTTTCATCGCCGCCGCCGATGGACGTGTTTACGTCACCCATCTGGACGGCCGCGTCACCATCCTGGACCGGGAGGGCCAGCTCATCGGGGCCCTGGCGTCTGTGGCCCGGGATGCCTGGGGTGTGGCCGTCGACCCGGAGGGAGGCAGGCTGTTCGTCAGCAGCCGGGAGGAACGGGCTATCATCTCCTTTGATCTGAAGACGTGGCGCAAGCTAAAGGTATACACGCTGCCGGCTGCGCCCTACGTGATCGCATACAATCCTACGACTGACCACCTGTTTGCCGTTGCCGCAGCGGAGGATGCGGTGTACACACTGGATGTGGGTGATGGGCGCGTGTTGGGGAAAGTGCCCGTGGGGCGGCAAGATGCCACCGAGGGCGGACAAGGGGTATCTGTATGGAACGATCGTGTCTTTATCACCAACTACGCTGCGGGAACGGTTTCCATCCTAGACGAGAGCGACTGCAGGGAACGTACCCGTCCCACGGCCACCCCTAGCCCATCACCCACAGCAACACCGACCGTCACGCTGAGCCCGACGCCGACCGCGACGGCCAGCGCGACGCCGTCGCCTACGGCATCACCTACGGTGACGCCAAGCACGACCTCTACGGACACGCCCACGGCGACGCCGACAGACACACCGACGGTCGTGCCAACGGATACGCCCAGCCCGACGCCGAGCCCGACGCCGAGTGTGACACCCACGCCGGAGGCGACGTATCCGCCGTCACCGATCTCCACGCCGACGTTCACGCCCACGCCGACCGTGGCACCTACGGACACGCCGACGGCGACGCCTACGGATACGCCGACGGTCGTGCCGACGGACACGCCCAGTCCGACGCCGAGCCCGACGCCGAGTACGACGCCCACGCCGGAGGCGACATATCCGCCGTCGCCGATCTCCACGCCGACGTTCACATCCACGCCGACCGTGGCGCCTACGGACACACCGACGGCGACGCCTACGGATACGCCGACGGCGACGCCTCCGGATACGCCGACGGTCGTGCCGACGGACACGCCCAGCCCGACGCCGAGTGCGACGCCCACGCCAGAGGCGACGTATC
>JAJRVX010000024.1:0-25662 GCA_024277095.1 Chloroflexota bacterium | reverse complement strand
GTGGGGTGGCGTCTGCAGCGGATCCGCCTTCTCCTCCAGGCCGGCCGGGAACACCGAGGCCAGAACGATGAGGATGGCGATGATCACGTACCAGGCGATGACCTCGCTGAGGACGTAGTGGGGGAAGAAGGGCAGGGCCTTCTCCTCTCCCTCCTCGGTCGGCGGGGATGGCCCCCTCGCCGGCTTGCGCGGGTTCGCCAGCCCCTGCTGGTGGATCAGGACGATGTGTGCGGCCAGGATGGCGCCCAGCGTCAGGGGCAACAGCAGGGTGTGCACGCCGTAGAAGCGGCTGAGCGTCGCGCTGGTGATGTCCATCCCACCGCGCAGGAAGCGCAGGAGATATTCCCCGACCACGGGCACGGCGCCGGCCATCTCAGTGCCCACCGTCGTGGCCCAGTAGGCTCGCTGATCCCAGGGCAGCAGGTAGCCGGTGAAGCCGAACCCCAGCGTCACGCCCAACAGGGCGACGCCGATCATCCATGTGAGCTCTCGGGGGGGCTTGTAGGCGCCCTGGAAGTAGACGCGCAGCAGGTGCAGAATGCAGAAGAGGATCATCAGGTTGGCGCCCCAGGCGTGGATGCTGCGGATCAGCCATCCGAAGGTGACATCGCTCGTGATGAAGAGGACGCTGTCATAGGCCGTATCCGGGGTGGGCTGGTAGTAAAGGGTGAGCAGGCTGCCGGTGATGACCTGCACGGCGAACAGGAAGAGCGTGATCCCGCCCAGATAGAAGGTCTTGGCCTCCCTGGGGATGTAGACGTGCAGGAGAGCCTGCATGAGCGCTCGCAACTGATAGCGCTCATCAAGCCAGTTGATGAGCCGCAGCCATCGGCTGGAGGGGTGTTCAATCCGTTGGCTCGTCATGTTACGCCTCTCCTACGTAGATGTTCTCGCCTTCCACGGAGACCGGCATCGTCGGCAGGGGCGCGGGGGGAGGGCCGGCGATCACCGCACCCGTGACCGGGTTGAACAGGCCGTCGTGGCACGGGCATACGATGACCCGGCGCGTCGAGTCCCACACCACAATGCAGCCCAGATGCGTGCAGATGGCGGAGAATGCCTTCACGCCGTGATCGGTGTTCGTTACGATGATGGGCTTGTTCCCTACCGAGACCACCTTGCCCTGTCCAATCGGGATGTCCTTGGTGGTGCCGACCTGGACCAGTCCGGCCCCCTTCGCGCTTCCCCTCTCTGGAGGGATAAGATAGCCGATGATGGGAGTGAGCACACCGACCAGGGTCGAGATGACGGAAAAGCCTAACAGGAATTTGAGCACGCGACGTCGATCGAATGTAGTGACTTCCTGAAGCTCGCTCCGTAACGATGCCATCGGGTTCCCTCCTGCGTAGAGATGGGCGTGTGGTTTCTGGGCGCGACGGGATAATCGAGATGATTGAGAAGAGAATAGAGGTAATCGCTTGTAGAAGCGCCGTTTGCGCTCGGCCGTCGAGCCAAACGGTGGGGTTGGGGGATCGTGATGCTTTGTGGTAATTATATCACATAAGTTCCCCGCTGTCATCACGTTTTTTGTGAAAACCTGTTCAGAGTTACAAATGGATGCCACATGCAGGCGCTCCGGTGCGGAGCCGTAAACAAGGGAGGGCTGGCTTGCCCCTCCGGGGTGTCCCGGAAGTGAGGAGGACCTGCCTCCGTGCGGCTCCGCTTGGGGCCGATCCGGGGTAGGGCGTCCTCATCGGGGGCCGGGAGGCGGGAGCCTGCCGCGTGAAAGGTGCCCTCGCGCGAGTGCATTTGTCCGCCGATTCTCTGTTGTGGTATAATCGCTCCACACAATGACCGGGTCGGGAGGGCCATCCCCGGCCACATGTGGGAGGTCGTGCATGATAGAGGTATCGATTGATAGTGTGCGCGTGAGTTTGATGTCTCAGCATCGGATCGTGGTTTTGAAGGAGATCGATGGCGACCGATATCTCCCCATTTGGATCGGTCCCTTTGAGGCAGACGCCATCACCATCGAACTTCAAGGCGTGGAGGTAGCCCGGCCGTTGACTCACGACCTCCTGAAACGCATGATCGAGACGCTGGGCGCCCGCGTATCGCACGTCATCATCAACGATCTGCAGAACGACACCTACTATGCCCGCATCATCCTGGACGTGGACGGCGAGGAGATAGAGGTGGACTCTCGCCCCTCCGACGCCATCGCGCTGGCCGTGCGCACCAAGGTCCCCGTCTTCGTGGCGGAAGAGGTCATGGACCGGGCGAGTATCGTCGCCGAGGAGGGGGTGGAAGAGGTCAGCGAGGCGGAGGAACGTCGCCGACCGGAGCCGGATGACGAGCCCTCCGAGGAGGACCTGGAGATCTTCCGCGATTTCGTGGAGGGGCTGGACATGGAAGGGCTCGGCGACGACGACGAGTGAGCGGCTGCGATTCGTCTGGAGCGGCCGTTGGCCTCCTCCGACGTATATCTGGACCCAGGGCGAGGCTCACCGGCCTCGCCTTCATGTTCCGATCGCTCATCATTTGGAATCGAGGATAGGCTTTCCTGGCCACCGTGTTGTAGGGACGTGGCGTCGCCGCGTGCCCTGCTGTCTGCCCATGCGGGTGGGGCGGGGCTGTCTTGCCTCGCGGGCGTTGCGTACGTCGACATGGGCGATCCCGATAGCCCACGTGTACCTCGATCCGGGCTATCGTCACCAGTCACACATCGGGTGTTCGCAAGATGGACCGAACCACGGACGCAACAGAACGGCTCGTGCCCGCCAACGTCGAGGCCGAAGAGGCCGTCCTCGGCTCGATCCTCATTGACCCGGACGCCATCATCAAGATCGCTCCGAGGCTGCATCCCGAGGACTTCTACCTGGAGAAGCACCGATGGATCTACCAGGCGGCATTGGACCTGCACGAGCGTCGCCAGCCCGCCGACTTCGTCACGCTCTGTGACGAGCTGGAGCGACGCGGGCAGCTTCAGGACGTGGGAGGGCCGGCCTACATCACGGAGCTGATCAACGTGGTGCCCACGGCGATCCACGTCGAGCACTACGCGGGGATCGTCGAGCGCACGGCCGTGCTGCGGCGGCTCATCACGGCCGCGGGCCAGATCGCCCAGCTGGCGTACGAGGACTCCGGCGACGTCGAGGAGATCATCGACGAGGCGGAGAGCATCATCTTCGGCGTCTCGGAGCGTCGCTTGCAACGGGAGCTCGTCCCCATTCGCCAGGTCATGAACGAGGTGGTCCAGCGCATCGACTACCTGGCCAGCCATCAGGGCGAGCTCATGGGGGTGCCCACCGGATTCCGACTGCTGGACAAGTTGTTGGGCGGCTTCCAGAAGTCCGACCTGATCATCCTGGCCGCCCGACCTTCGGTGGGGAAGACGGCGCTGGCGCTGAACATCGCCGTCAACGCCGCCAAGCGATATGGACAGCGGGTGGCCTTCTTCTCGCTGGAGATGTCCAGCGAGCAGCTGGTGCAGCGGTTGCTGTCGGCGGAGACCGGGATCGACCAGCAGCGGCTGCGCCTGGGCCAGGTGGATGAGCACGAGTGGCCCCTGTTGATGGAGGCAGCGGGCGTGCTGTCCGACACGCTGTTGTTCATCGATGACACCCCCGCCCTCTCCGCCATGGAGCTGCGGACCAAGGCCAGGCGCGTGCACGCCGAGCACGGGCTGGATCTGATCATCGTCGACTACCTGCAGCTCATGCGCGGCGATCTTCGCTCCGAGAACCGGGTGCAGGAGATCTCCTACATCTCCCGCGCGCTCAAGGGACTGGCGAGGGAGCTGAACGTGCCCGTCCTGGCGCTGTCCCAGCTCTCACGCGCCGTGGAGGCCCGCACGGATAAGCGCCCCCTGCTCTCCGACCTTCGCGAGTCCGGCTCCATCGAGCAGGACGCGGACATCGTCATGTTCATCTATCGAGAGGAGATGTACGACGAGACGACCGATCGGCAGAACATCGCCGACGTGATCGTGGCCAAGCATCGCAACGGCCCGACGGGAACCGTCTCCCTCTACTTCAAGAAGGAGCTGACGCAGTTCCTGGAGCTGGAGCTCTATCGCGAGGAGTTGGAGATCCCAGAGTTCGAGTAAAGGAAAGGGCGATCGGTGGAGCGGATGCGAGGGTTTGCCGGGTTTCCGGCCGGGAAGCTGCGCCAGGTCAAGGTCCCGGAGCTGTTCTTTCAGGAGCTGCTGCCGGTCATTGACGACTTGGCGGAGTTGAAGCTGACGCTCTACTGCTTCTGGCGCCTGGTTCGGCAGCGAGGGGAGATCCGCTATCTGCGCCGGGCCGACCTCTTCGCGGATGAGCGGTTGCTGGAGGCGCTGGCTGCGACCGGCCGGCCCGCCCAGGAGGCGCTGGCGGAGGCCATCGACCGGGCGGTGGCCCGGGGCACCCTCCTGCGCATCTACGTGCGACGTGAGGGCCATCCCGAGGAGGAGTGGCTTCTCATGAACACCGCCCGCAGCCGCGAGATCGTCTCGTGCATCCGGCGCGGCGACACCGCCGATCTGGAGGAGCTGCTGGCGTCGGAGGAGGTCACGCACCTGCGCGCCGAACGGGCGAACATCTTCAACCTGTACGAGCAGAACATCGGCTTGCTTCAGCCGTTGATCGCGGATGAGCTGAGGGAGGCGGAGCAGACCTATCCGCCCGAGTGGATCGAGGAGGCCTTCCGCGAGGCGGCGCGAATGAACAAGCGCAGCTGGCGATACGTGCGGGCCATCCTGGAGCGGTGGGCCGCCGAGGGGAAGGACGATGGAATCGCTGAACGAGATTCTGCGGAGGCTCGGCGCCGACGTTACATCCCCGACGAATATGCCGACCTCATCGAGCACTGAACCCGAGGTGGATTCCCCGGAGAGCTGTCCCATCTGTCACGGCACGGGGTGGATCGTTCGGGACGTCCCGGTCGGCCATCCCGACTTCGGACGCGCCGTCCCGTGTCGTTGCCGGGCGGTCGAGATCGAACGGCGGCGCCAGGCCCGACTGCGGGCGCTCAGCAACCTGGATGCGCTGCAGCATATGACCTTCGATACCTTCCTCCCGGAGGGGATCGGGCTTTCGGACGACCGGCGGCGCAACCTGCGCGCCGCCTATGACATCGCCCGACGCTTCGCCGAGCGTCCGGAGGGGTGGCTGTTGCTTCTGGGCGGCTACGGCTGTGGCAAGACCCATCTGGCGGCCGCCATCGCCAACGCCCGCCTGAGCCAGGGCGATGCGGTGCTCTTCGTCGCCGTCCCCGATCTGCTGGACCACCTGCGCGCCACCTTCAGCCCCGCCAGCACCATCGATTACGACGAGCGCTTTGAGACCATCCGCCAGGCCCCGTTGCTCGTGCTGGATGATCTGGGCGCGCAGGCCAGCACGCCGTGGGCCCAGGAGAAACTCTACCAGATCTTCAACTATCGCTACAACGCCCGCCTGCCCACCGTGATCACCAGCAATCAGCGCCTGGAGGACATCGAGATCCGGGTGCGGTCTCGGCTCTCCGATCCTGCGCTGGTTCAGATCGTGACCATTCTGGCGCCCGACTTCCGGCGGGCCGGCGTCGAGCAGTTCCAGTCCGAGCTGAGCACCCTGGGCCTGCACCGCCATCAGACCTTTGAGACGTTCGAGTCCCGTGACCAGGAGCTGACGGCCAGCGAGCACAAGAACCTGCAGCGGGCCGTGGCGCTGGCCCGGGCCTACGCCGAGGACCCCAAAGGGTGGCTGGTCTTCACCGGCACCTTCGGCTGTGGCAAGACGCACCTGGCCGCCGCGATCGCGAACCGTCAGATCGCCCTGGGACGCGGCGCGCCGATGTTCGTCGTCGTGCCCGACCTGCTGGACCACCTGCGCGCCACCTTCAGCCCCGATAGCCTGGTCTCCTACGACAAGCGATTCGAGGAGATCCGCACCGCCCCGCTGTTGATCCTGGATGACCTGGGCACGGAGAGCGCGACCCCCTGGGCTCGGGAGAAGCTGTTCCAGCTCCTCAACTATCGCTATGTGGCCCAGCTCCCAACGGTCATCACCACGTCGGACCCCATCGACCAGGTGGAGCCCCGGCTGCGCACCCGCATGCTGGATACCTCGCGCTGCACGGTCTTCGCCATCGAGGCGCCCGCGTATCACGGCGAGCCCCCTCCACGGAAGCGTAGCCGCCGCCGTCGCTGACCTGCCCTTCCTCCCGTTCTTGTCGCCCGCGAGCGGCGTGGTATAATACCGCCCGATTGACCCCTTGTATCGGGTTATCCCTGTTGGGGGGAGGTGGACGAACCGCCGAGGCTCTCCGAGGGCCCTGGCTTCGCATCCGCCTCCCTGATCTCATTCCTCACCCTGGGGGAAACTATGCATCGCTTGCTGAGAGGAAGCCATCCCCTTGTCCTGATCGGGGGACTTCTCCTGTCGTTATTCCTGACCGCGTGTGCGGTCGATATCAGCCTGAATCCGACGCCCACCCCCTCACCGACGCCGACGCGCAAGTTGCGCCCCACCTTCACGCCCACACCCACACCCGAGCTGAAGCCCACCCAGGCGCCGACGCCGACGCCCGTCCCACCTACGCCCACACCCACGGATACGCCGACGCCCTTGCCGCCGGCTGCCATCCCCACCACGAACATGAACGTGCGCCAGGGGCCGGGCACCAACTATCCGATCATCGGGGCTGCCCGGGCGGATCAGGCGTATCTCATCATTGGGAAGAACCCGCGCGGCGATTGGTGGCAGATCGATTACAAGGGACGGGCCGGCTGGCTGTACGCCCCGCTGACCCGGCCGCAGGGCAACGTGGCCGAGGTCCAGATCGCGGCCAACATCCCGCCGCCGCCACCGCCGACGCCGACCCCGGTGCCGACTCCCACGCCGGTGCCGCAGCCGGCGCAGCCGCAATATCAGTGGATGCTGGTCAAGGACAGCCCTCGACCGGCGCCCCAGTGCGGCACCATCCACTTCGATGGCCAGGTCCAATACGCTGATGGATCGCCGGAGAACGGCGTCTGCGTTCACATCGCCTTCTATGGGCCAAGGAACACGAAGTGCTCGGGGTGTGGTGGCGTTGGGGCGGGCAATTGGAGCTTCGCTCCCTTCGGCAACCAGGATCCGAGGGGGGTGACGGTGGAGATCTACGTCGTGGCCTGCCCCCCCAATCTGCCGGAGTATGGCCTGACGCATAACCCCAATGATCCGCCGTTGACGCCCCTGTCCGACAAGTTCGTCGTGACCATCAACAACAAATGTGAGGTCGGGCAGTGGACTAACATCATCTTCCGGAGAACGCGGTAAGTGGGTGCCTGAAAAACACACCACGAAGCCACTAAGACACCGAGAAAAGATTGAGAGGAGTATATCGAGGTCACCTCTTCACTATTGATCTTCGCTTAGATAAAGCAACATATGAACCCTGGTTTTCGTAAGGGCGACCCATCGGGTCGCCCTTACTTAATCCGAAACGAATGACGCGGCCCGCATTTCTTTCACCACGCGAAGCTCAATAGCGTCTTTAGCGTCTTAGAGCTCCACAAGGGGAGGTGTGGAGGGGTCTTCCCTTTCACGAAAACCCCGCTTTTCCGGCCTGTACCTGCCTTTCTCGGTCCTTCCCGAAGGACCCAGGCCGAGGCCAGGCAGGTCGAGGGCAAAAGAAGGGCTTTTTCCGGAGGGGCGGAGCCCCTCCGGGCCTCCCCACAGCAGAAGCAACGGCACTTCTCAGACACACTCTTACATCCCGGCCAGCATCCCCTTTCCCACCCAGCTGAGGAGCACGGGCATGGTGAGGATGCTCAGCAGCGTGGTGGCGAGGATCACCATCGCCACGTATCGGGGCTTGCAGTCGTACTGGGTGGCCAGCACGGCCGTGAACACCGCTGTGGGTGTCCCCCACTGGGTGATGCCCACGACCCGCACGAGCCCCTCCAGCCCCAGGAGGCCGGACAGCGCTACCGCCAGCAGGGGGGAGAGCACCAGGCGGATGCCGGTGGCGATCCAGGCGGGCTTCATCTCATCATGGGTATCTATACTGGACAACTGCATCCCCAGGATCATCATCATGACGGGGACGGCCGCGTTCCCCAGCAGATTGACGGCCCGCATGAGGGGCAACGGCGGCTCCAGCGCCAGGGCGCGCAGCAGGATGGCGGCAGCGGTGGCGTAGATCATCGGCACTCGCAGCAACCCCTTCAACGCCAGCTTCAGATCGGTATTCCCGCTGGAGGCGATGAGCACCCCCGCCGTGTTGGCGAAGATGGCGTTGGCTGTGTAGAACAGGACGGCGAGCTGCGAGCCCACCTCTCCGAAGGCGAAACGGTTGAGCGGGATCCCATAGTTGCCGTTGTTGACCAGCACCAGGGTCAGCACGAAGGCGCTGGTCATGGCCCGTTCCCAGCCCAGGCTCCGGGCGATGAGCAGCCCCAGGATGAGAAGTGTCGCGACCATGGCCAGGAAGAATCCCAGGATCCTCCCCAGGTCCTGCCAGGCGATCTGGATCCGGAACAGGGAGTCGAAGACCAGGGATGGCGTCAGGATGTAGAACGCGGCCACGGAGAAGGAGCGGCTGTCGATCCCCAGCCGCCGGCGTCCCCACCAGCCGGCTCCGGCGACCAGGAAGATCGGGACCAGGATGTTCCAGAGGACTTTTAGCAGCACGGGTGACGGTTACCTTGTGTTTGCGGGATCGTTGAGCCATTTTACCATGAGCGCGGCGATTGGACTATCGTATCGCGGCGGTGTGGGCCTGTCGCCCCATCATGGCCGCCCAGCCGGCGATGATCAGCATCAGCGCGGCACATCCCAGATAGATGGCGGGCAGCCCGGTGAGCGGCAGGAGGGCATACGCGGCCAGGGGACCGATGGCGCTGCCCAGGTCGCCCATGGTGTATAGCACGCCCAGCCCCCGCCCGTGTCGTTCGCCGGCGGATAGATCCCCGATCAGCGCGGTCGCCAGGGCCTGGATGCTGCCACCCGCGGCTGCTCCGATCAGCGGCCCCACAATCAGGGCGAGGCCGCCCGGTATGGCCAGGAGGCCGATCCCCACTGCGCCGGCCACCAGGCTCCACGCCAGCAATCCCCAGCGGCGGCCGGAGCGATCCGAGAGCAGGCCGGAAAGGGGGGCGCCTACCAGGCTGACCAGCGTGCGCCCTGCCAGCAGCCCGCCCGTCACCGTGGCCACGCCGATGCTCCATCCGCCCCCGTGCAGGCCATTTCCCACGCGATCCTGTACCAGAAGCCCCAACGTGGCGGACAGGACGCCTGCGACCACCAGGCGGTTGATCCCATGGGCGGCCGCGGCTGCCCACATCGCGGGCGTGGCCAGGGTCAGGCTGTGCAGGAGGGAACGCCCTCCGGTCGTCTTCCACGACCCGACGCGTGTGGCCTGGCGGTTGCGGGTGTGACGGGCGGATAGCGCACTGGCCGCCGCCAGCGCGCCCACGGCCGATATCCCGGCGCCGATTCCCAGCGCCGGGCGGTACCCCACCGCGTCGGTCAGCACGCCTCCCAGGAGATATCCCAGTGCTGCTCCCAGGAAGAACCATAGTTGGTAGACCCCCACCCAGGCGCCGCGCTGAGTGGGCGGGGCCATCTGCAGCACGATGGCGTTCCCGCCCACCCAGATACCCGACCAGGCGATGCCCCACATCAGCCGACCCACCAGGAGCGATGGCAATCCCGAGCTCAGCGCATAGATCGCTGTGGACAGCACGCCCAGCCACAGAGCGCCCAGGAAGAGCCGCCGTCGATCGGCCAGGCGGTCGTAGAGCCACCCGGCCGGCCCGTTGGAGGCCAGCCGGATGAAGCGGTTCACGCTCAGGACCACCCCGATGGCTCCCAGGGTGATGCCGGCCTCCCCGGCGTGGGTGGGCAGCACCGCGTAGAGGGTGGCGTCCCCCATCAGGGAGAGCGCCGTGGCCAGGCCGAGCGGCCAGAGCGTTCGCATCGCGCCGACGTCGCCGGGCGTGATGCCATCCAGGGTTTGGGACATTGCGGAATCAGCCTCTATCTGAGCGTCGAAATCCGTTCCATTGTGCCCGATCCTCCTCCTCGCGTCAACTGGTGTTGTCCATGCCGGTCTGAACGATCTTGAAGGCAGCCCTCTTCCCTCGGCAGGCATATCCTTGGCAGCCGTTTAGATCACGGGTATACTTTACCCGTTGGCGATCTACTGAGATACAAAGGCTTCAGGAGAGGATCATGCACGAGACCGTACGCCAGCGCTTACAGGCCGCCGTTGCGCAAATCCCTGCCGTGGACATTCATTCTCACATCGATTTTCGCCGCCCTGCCGCCACGGATGTGGGCGATGTCGTCTTTTATCACTATATCGTCAGCGAGTTGATGACCGCAGGGATGCCTCGCGCCCTCCTCTCGTCGGAGAACGCGCCGCGTGATCGCCTCCGGGCTGCGGTGCCGTACCTGTCGCGCATCGCGAACACCAGCACCCATTGGGCCTTGCGGCGCATCGTTCGTGATCTATACGAGATCGAGGGGCCCCTGGATGAATCCGCGTGGATGCGGTTGTGTGATCGCGTCGAGGCGGATGCTCGCCAGCCTGGGCGCGCCGCGTACGTGCTCAAGGAAAAAGCCCGCGTTCGGCGCACCTTCCTGACGTTCCGGTGGGATGCCGCCTGGGAGGGGGTGGATACGGCGCTCTTCTGCCCCACGGTGCGGGTGGAGGCGCTGGTCAGCCAGCCGTGGGACGATGATCTGGTGCAGCTCTTGGAGGATCGAGCCCAACAGAGCATCCGCACCGCTGCCGACGTCGAGCGGGCCATGCAGCAACTCGTCAGCTCGTGGCAGGAGCAGGGGGTGGTCGCCCTCGCCGCCTCCTTCGAGCGCGAGCGGCTGTGGGATTGGTCGGCGCCGTCGCCCAGCCGGGTGGACGCGGCGTTACGTGCCCTCCGCCGTTCCGAGGCGCTCAGCAACGTGGAGGCGGATGCGCTCAACGTGTTCGCGTGGCGCAGCCTGCTGGCCGCGTGCGACGCCAGGCGCATCCCTGTGCAGATCATGGTGGGGATACGCCGACTCCCCGGTGGCCTCCGGCTGCCGGTGACGAAGCCCGACTCATTGGCCGCCCTCGCGGTGCTCTTCGCCGATTTCCCCAATCTGCGCTTCGACGTCGCTCTGGCCAACCCCGTTCAGTCGCACGAGCTGGCCTCGTATGCCAAGATGCATCCCAATGTCTCCGTCGCGGGCTACTGGTGGTACGCTCTGAATCCCAGTGTGATCCGTCGCATGCTGCGGGAAAGGATCGAGCTGCTGCCGGCGAACAAGATCCAGGGATTCTTCTCCGATGCCTATTGCGTGGAGTGGAGCTACGGCAAGGTTCAGTTGGTGCGTCGCCAGATCGCACATGTGCTGGCCGACATGGTGGAGGAAGGGTATCTGGAGGAGGAGCAGGCGGTCGATCTGGCGGCCGACCTGTTGGATCGCAATCCTGGACGGCTCTACTTGGGAGAGTGATATGGGCGATACTTGCCGCTTGACAAGGAGGTCGGGACCCTCTACAATCCTGATGTAACTTGACAACCGATGACATAGCGCGCGCAGAGGTGCTCCAGTGGCCCGGAAGCCCGGAGCACAATGGGGGAAGACCGGTCAAAGTCCGGCGCTGTCCCGCAACTGTAGCCTGAGCCGCTTGGCGGCTCGGGGAGCCAGGATACCCGCCTCTGCGTTTGCTCGTCACCACCTTCGAGGCAAAGGGGGCCGAGCGTGCGAGATCGCTTATGCCCCCGCCGCGCTTCACAGCGCGGCGGGCTTGCTTTCTGCACACAGGCCCCTCCCGATGTGGAGGGGCTTTCGTTTCCCCGCGATGCCTCCCCACACATCTGAGAGGAGCCATCATGGAACAACAGCTGTTGCCCTTCTCCGACGCAGGGGATCACGCGCGTCAGGAGCGCGTCCTGGCACCGATCCTGGCCAGCGCCGCGCTCGGCCAGCGTGTGTTGATCGTCACGCTGCGTTTTGGCGCCGATGTCTGGTGGACCATCCACGCCGAGCGGCATGATCTGGATATCACTGTGCTGCCGCTGGAGCTTCCGGTCGGCGTCGGATCGTTGCCGTGGCTGGTGTCGCTGCGCCTGGCCGAGGCCGTGTGGCGGGCGCTGCTTTACGACGTCGTCGTGCTCTATGGCGCCCGGGAGGCCCTGAACGCGGGGCATGTCATGCCCGATGCCTTGCTGGCCTACTGTCGCGTCATCGCCAGGTACACGCAGCTGTTCCTGATCTGAGTGGGTGGGGGGCTCGCTGCTGGCCTTGGGGGCACGCTACTGGGACACGCCAGCCCACTCGGCGGGGAAAGTCGCCAGGCGGATCTCGTTGGTGTTGTTCGGACGCGCCGCCTCAAAATATACGAATACCTGATCCCCAACGACCATCCAGTGGGAGTAACGGAAGGTGTGATAGTCGCCAGGGGTCGTGCTCTTCAGTAAGGGTTCGTGTGGGGTCAGGTCTACGAAGGTTCGAAGGTCTGGCTAATAGGCCAGGCCTGTCGCGATGTTGTACACGGGATCTCGCCATTGCAGGTTCGATCCCTCGTAGACGAACAGGTAGCCCACCGCCATGGGGAGGACGCTGGCCGGACGAGTGAAGAAATTGTGCCAGCCTTGGCTCTCCATGATCGGGCCTTGTGCGGCAGGTCGCCATCTTGCTCCGTCCTCGCTGATGAAATGATAAGGCCGCTCCACGCGATCGGTGCCGATGACGAACATATGCCACCGCCCTTCGGCCCACAGGATGACCGGGTCCTTGTAGCCGGTGACGTGTACGAACTCGTCGTCGGGGTAGTCGGCCGTGAGGACTGGCCGCGCGGAACGGGCATCGAAATCCGCCGGGTCCGCCACGTCTTCGAACTTCAGGATCACCCAGCCGCGCTCCAGCCCGCTGCACCCGTACAGCTTGTATCTGCTCGTCATTGGGTCGCGTACAAGCGCCGGCCGCTCGAAGACGGGCACGCCCGCGTCCTCTCGCAGGATGTGGTGGATCGGCTCGAAGTGATGCCCATCCGTGCTCTTGAGGATGCGGATCTCGTATCCCCTTCGGCCACGCGGTGACCTGCCCTCTCGCATACGAGCGGCCATGTAGAACGTCCCATCGTCGGCCCGGACGACGGACGGGGCACCCGCCCACCACTCGGGCGTGTCCTCATCGGGCTCGAGGATGACCTCATATTGTGACATCGCGGAGATGATCCTTTCGAACATCGCCTTCAACCCTTCCGTGTGAACGCTGGAGGCCGTTCCCGACTATAGCTTCAGCAGGCGGGTTGCGTTCTCCTGGTAGATCCTCTGCAGCACCTCATCCGGCAGGCATACGCCGTAGATCCGCCAGCGGCCCTGGGGCGGGATGGAGGCGCACGGGGCGTATTCAAAGTACTCGTCCGCCGTCTCCAGGAAGCGAAAGTAGGTCTGATATGTCGGGATGTCGGGGCGCGCGTCCGTGCCGAAGAGGATGCGGTCGGAGTGCTTCAGGAACCACGCCCGGGCGGTGTAAGGCGCCCGGCCCAGCTCCGCGATGCGGGCCGAGATGTCCGTATAGAGGTTCGGGTATCGGTCCATCATCCGCGATACGAAGCCCAGGTTTTCTGGGTAACAGCCGACGTGCGCGGTGATGAACGTGGTGCCGGGGTGCGTCTCGATCATCCGGTAGAGTGCGTCGATGAGCTCCTCGAAGGAGGGATATTCCGGGCCGTAAAAGTGCCACTCGGGGCGGCGGTGGAGCTCATCCCAGCGCTCGTTGAAGCGATCCAGTGGGCGGAAGAAGGCCACCGGATCGGCGGTGTGAATCAGCACGGGGATCTCGAGTTCGCCAGCCTTGTCCCACAGATCGGCGATGCGCGGGTCGTCGGGCATCACCAGGTGCCCCTTCTGATCCCGGACCTGCAGCCCCAGACGTTTGAAGATCTTCAGCCCTCGTGCCCCGGCCTTCACGTCGTCCTCCAGCCGGGTCGTCGCTCTGTCTGCCCAGCCCGGCTGGCCAACGCCGGTCCAGTCCACGTTGCAGAAGGTGATGAACCGGCCGGGGTAGGTGGCGTCGAGCCTCTCCACGCTCTCCTTCAGCCGGTCGCCCGTGCCGCCACTGAGATTCACGAGGGTGGCGATGTTGAGGTAATCCATCATCCGGACGAGTTCGTCCAGATCGACGTTTTGCATGCGTTTGTCCCATATGGGCAGGTGATTGTGAACGTCTACTACGGGGAATTTCGCCCGAGGTACGTGGTGCTGAGGTACGACGAGCTCCGAGCGCGGTTGGTAGTCCTCGGCGAGTAGCACATCGCGCATGGCAGACCCTCCCGGTTTGTGGCGTGCAGTGGGCATGTGAAACGTGAGTACATAATACGTGACGAATGATGAAGGCTGACAGACGCGCGCTGATGGGCGGCGAGAGGGGAATCACCTGCTTCGCCATCTCCACAGATCCGACCGGGGCTCTACCTCGAACATGGTCGGCAGCCAGTGATGAAAGTTGTCGCCTGCTGCCACGAGATGCTCGTAAAGCCGGGTCATGAGCTCTCGCTGGATATCGGCGTAGGCCGGATGGCCGTACAGGTTGTGGAGCTCGTGCGGGTCAGCTTCCAGATCGTATAGCTCGTTGATGTCAGGTGGGTTGACGATGAGTTTGTACCGGTGCGTGCGGATCATCCGTTGCGGATATGGGAAGTGATGGCCGTGGAACTCGGCGAAGACGGCGTCCGGCCAGTCGGCCTCTGGATCCCGCAGCAATGGGGCCAGGCTGCGGCCGTCCAATCCGTCCGGCACGGGCACTCCCGCCATGTCCAGGAACGTCGGCATCAGATCGGTCAGGGATACCAGCGCGTCACATATGCTGCCCGGCCGCGTCCTCTCCGGCCAACGGACGATCATCGGGATGCGGTAGATGTCATCGTACATCATCGGTCCCTTGTCGGCCAGTCGGTGGTTTCCCACGAATCCCCCGTGGTCGGAGGTAAAGCAGACGGCTGTGTCGTCTGCGATCCCCAGCGCTTCCAGCTCGGCCAGGATGCGACCGATCTGCTGATCGATTAGGTTTACATAACCCAGGTAGGCGGCGGTCACCCGTTGCCACACGGGCCAGGGGTAGGTGTCGAAGGCCCAGTGCTCGTGGTAGCGTTTGTGGACCGCGGGCTTACCGGCGAAGGTCTCCGCCATCGATGGGTGGCGTTCGACCTGGTCGGGGGGATAGCGGTTCAGCACGGGCTCGGGCAGGAAGTAGGGGAGGTGTGGGCCGAAGAAATGGCAGGCCAGGAAGAAGGGATCCCCTGTGCGTCGGAATCGCTCGGCGTAGCGGCGCAGGAATTGGATCGTCCGCTCCGCCAGGTAGTAGGGATAGGTCGCCTCGACCGGCGCGTCGTGAACGCCCATCATCGGCAGGGAGGGGCGTCCGTTGGGGAACGTGCCGCGTACCTCGTCCCGCACGGAGAAGCGGGGCAGGCCGCGCTCTTCCAGGTAGGCCAGGTAGTCCGGGTGATCGTAAGGCGGTGCCCAGCCGGGGTAATGCTCCCCCTCGAAGCCGTAGTAGGCAGGGCCGCGCTCGACGCCCACATGCCATTTGCCGACGTTGCCGCAGATGTAGCCCACCGGGCGCAGATATGCTGGAAGAAGCGTGTTATGCTCCGGGATCTCCCACGGATAGCCCACATTGCGTTCGAAGTTGGCCAGCATGCCGTGACGGAACGGGGCCGCGCCGGTGAGTAGCGATGTGCGCGCCGGCGTGCAGATAGCCGTGCAGGTGAAGGCGTGGGTGAATCGGACGCCCTCGGCCGCCAGTGCGTCCAGGTGGGGCGTCTCACAGATCTCGGCCCCATAGCATCCGATCGTGTCCCACCGATGCTGGTCGGTGGTGATGAGCAAGATGTTCATGCGATCGCCCATAAGATCCCTCGCTGATGAGAACGTCCATGGATTTCGACCCGTTCGCCTGCCCACCATACACGTCCGGCTGGGGGATGTCAAGGCGGCGGCGCCGGGAGGCGAGTCTCGCGGGGGCGAGCGCCCGGCTGTTGGGTGGCGCTCGGTGGCGATACGGGGGGAAGCTTTGAGGGGCACGGCTCATCTCCGTCGTTGGATACGCCATCTTTGCTGGCTATTCCAACATGGGCGTGGTAGAATAAATCGCAAGGTATGAGGATCGATCTGAGAGAAAGGACGGGGATCATGTCTGAGATGTGGAATCGGCGTGACTTCGTAAAGCGCTTGCTGGCGTTGTCCGCGATCGGGGCAGTGTTGAGCGCCAATGGGTGCCGTTCAAAGCAGTCGGTTGCCCCGGAGGCGGAGGCTTTGCCACCCACTCCCCCCCCGAGCGCCCCGGCGGGCGCGGTGGACCTGGCCGTGACGCATGGCCCGGATGCCGATCCGGCCGAGCTCACCCGGCGCGCCATCGCCGCGCTGGGCGGGATCGAGCGGTTCGTGAGGAAGGGGGATGATGTCATCGTCAAGCCGAACATCTGCACCGCGGCGCATACCTACGAGTATGCCGCCACCACCAATCCCCAGGTCGTGGGGGCGATCGTGGCGTTGTGCGTGGCCGCGGGCGCCAAACGGGTTCGGGTCATGGATGCCCCCTTCTCCGGCACGCCGCAGCAGGCCTACGAGCGATCTGGGATCGCGCAGGCGGTAGGCGAGGCCGGAGGCGTCATGGAAGTGATGAGCCCGGTCAAGTACAAGGATACCCCGATCCCCCAGGGCAAGGATATCAAGAGCTGGCCCATTTATCAGGAGATCTTTCAGGCGGACGTGGTCATCGATGTGCCCATCGCCAAGCATCACAGCCTGGCCGGGCTGACGCTGGCCATCAAGAACCTGATGGGGGTGATCATCCCGAACGGCCGTGGGCGGTTCCATCGCAATCTGCATCAGCGCCTGGCCGACCTGGCGACCGTCGTGCGCCCCACGTTGACCATCGTGGACGCGGTGCGCATCCTGACGGCTCACGGGCCGACCGGCGGCAACCTGGATGATGTGAAGAAGATGGACACCGTGATCGCCAGCAGTGATATCGTGGCGGCCGACGCCTACGCGACCACGCTGTTCGGCAAGAAGCCCTCGGATATCGGTTACATCGTGAAGGCAGCGGAGATGGGCCTGGGCCGGATGGACCTGGACGCTCTGAAGATCGAGAAGATCGCCCTTTGAGCGGACCTTCCTTCGGGCGGGCCTGACGGTGTTCCGCCCAGGATATGTTCAGGATGCGCTGCCTGGGAGGTCGCCGGGCCTGAGAGCGTGCCTGAGAGATGCCGTTGCCTCTGCTGTGGAGAGCCCTTCCGGAAAAAAGCTCTTCTCCTGCCGCCGGACATGTGTCATCTCGCATGGCGGAGGCGCAGCATCGGTGGTCCGGCATGAGCGAATCTGTATCAGGCGTGGGTGGGACGAAACATAGCTCGTTTAGCGGGACCGATACTTCGCGAGGAGAGGGAATCATGGCGACTTATTGGACTTTCCACACGGCTGGGGAGACCTTCTTCGGCCCGGGGGCCGTTCAGGAGCTGAAGGCGCAGGCTCGTCGGCGCGAGCTCAAACGCGTCCTGGTGATCACCGACGCGCCGTTGGTCCAGGCGGGGCCGGTGGGCCGGGTCACCGAGGTCTTGAAGGCCGCGAACGTGGCCTTCGAGATGTTCGATGAGGGTGAACCGGAGCCGCCCATGAACGTCATTCTCGCCTGCGCGGAGCGGATTCGGGCTGGCGATTACGACGCGTTGGTGGCCGTGGGCGGCGGCAGCAACACAGACCTGGCGAAGGCGGCCGCGGTCGTCGCCCGGTATGGGGGCCATCCCCGGGACTACATGGGCGAGGATCTGGTGCCCGGCCCCATCATGCCGCTGATCGCCGTCTCCACTACGGCGGGAACGGGATCGGAGGTCTCCTCCGCGGCCGTGCTCAAGGATCCGGATACGGGGGTCAAGGGGGCCATCCTCAGCGATCTGATACGCCCGGCCGTCGCCCTGTGCGACCCCGAGCTTACCCTGACCTGCCCACCCCGGCTCACCGCCGCGGCGGGTATGGACGCGCTCACCCATGCGATCGAGGCCTATATCAACATCGATTTTCACGCCAAGCCCGCACCGCCGGAGGGGCCCGCCCTGTTCCAGGGCAAGGGGCCGCTGACCGACGTCCTGGCCCTGCGCGCTATCGAGCTCATCGGCAGGAATCTGGAGCGCGCCGTGCATCACGGGGACGATCTGGAGGCGCGCACCGCCGTCCATCTGGGCAGCCTGATGGCCGGGATGGCCTTCTCCAACGCGGGCGTGGGGGTGGTGCACGCCATGGAATACCCTGTGGCCGAGCTGGCGCATCGCCCTCATGGGGAGGGGAACGCGTTGCTCCTGCCGTACGTGATGGAGTTCAACCTGCCGGTACGCCCCAGGGCGTTCGCAGAGATCGCCCGGGCTATGGGCGAGGACGTGGATGGACTGTCGGAGGATCAGGCGGCGGCCCGGGCCGTGGAGGCGGTGCGTCGCCTGGAGCGGGCTGTAGGCGTGCCCATGCGCCTTTCGGAGATCGGCATCACAGCCGAGCAGGTGGACTACATCGCCGAGAGGACCTTCGGCCTGAAGCGGTTGATGCTCATCAACCCTCGGCCGGTGACGCTGGATGACCTGAAAGAGATCGTGCGTCGGGCGTTGTGATGATCGGCGGCGATTCGGAATCCTCTGCCTGGGTGCCCGGAGCCCAGGCAGAGTTCTTTCGTCCGCCGTCGCCGGAGATAATCCTTCGAGCGTTTGGCCATGGGAGGAAGATCTTTGCGAGCACAGACCTGGCGCCGGGTGCGCCCCTGGATACAGGCTGTCTTGTTCCTGCTTTTCGTGTCCCTGTTCCTGATGGCGGGGCGAGATCTCCGGCTACCGGCCGACCTCTTCTTCCGCCTGGACCCGCTGGCCGGCCTCGCCGGCATGCTGGCCAGTCGACGTCTCATTCCTGCCTTTCTCCTGGGCGCTCTCCTTGCACTGGTCCTGGCGCTGGCCTTGGGGCGGGTATGGTGTGGCTGGATCTGTCCCCTGGGCACTGTATTGGACTGGACGCCTGGTCGTCGCCCGCGACTGGATCAGCCGGACCCCTCGCCGCGTTGGCGGCAGGCCAAGTACTTTCTGTTGACCCTGATCCTCATCGCGGCTCTGGCGGGGAACCTGACATTCCTGATCCTTGATCCCATCACGTTGCTGTATCGCACCTCGGCGGCCGCTCTCTGGCCGGCGTCGAATTTCTTGATCTCCCGCGCAGAGGCGCTTGCTTACGCGGTGCCCTTCCTGCAGGCTCCCATCGATATCTTTGAAGCCGCGGCTCGTGGGCCCATCCTGCCCCTGTATCAGCCGCTGTACCGGGGGAATGTGTGGGTCGCTCTGTTCTTCGTCTCCATTCTGGCGCTCAACGCGGCTCGCAAGCGATTCTGGTGTCGTTATCTGTGTCCGCTGGGGGCCCTGTTGGGGTTGGTCGCCAAAGTGGCCTGGCTGCGACGGGTGGTGGGGAACGGGTGCATTGATTGCCACCTGTGCGCTCGGGCTTGCCCCATGGGGACCATCGATCCGGCGCGCGGCCACGCGAGCGATCCGTCTGAGTGCACCCTGTGTCTGGATTGCGTGCCTGTGTGCTCGCGCTCCGAGCAGCACTTTGTCGGGCACTGGCGGCCGGCCGCCTGGCGCGCGTATGACCCCTCGCGCCGTCAGGTTCTCGCGTCGGCCGGCGCCGCGCTGGCGTTGTTGGGACTTTTCGGCGCGGAGCCCGCGGCCGGCCGGGAGCATCCTTATCTTATCCGGCCGCCGGGTGCCCGCGAGAACGATTTCCTCGCCAAATGCATCCGCTGTGGCATCTGCGTGCGAGTATGTCCCACGTCGGGGCTGCAGCCGAGCCTGGGGGAGGCCGGATGGGCCGGGCTGTGGACGCCGGTGTTGATCCCCCGGCTGGGATATTGTGACTACGCCTGCAATGCGTGTGGGCAGGCTTGCCCGGTGGGCGCCATCCCGCCGCTTACGCTGGAGGAGAAGCGACAGGCCGTGATCGGCCATGCGTATATCGATCAAAACCGCTGCATCCCCTGGGCGGATCTGCGGGACTGCATCGTATGCGAGGAGATGTGTCCGATCCCGGATAAGGCCATCGTGTTGGAGGAGGTAGACGTTCAGACGCCGGATGGGGAGCTCGTGCACGTCCGGCGGCCGCATGTGGTGCGCGAGCGCTGCATCGGCTGTGGGATCTGCGAGAACCACTGCCCGCTGAACGGCGAGGCGGCCATCCGGGTGTACGTGCCTACCGATCTGAGCGTAGGGTTTTGATGAACGAGGAGGCGCATTATGGCGAGGACGGGCATGACCGGAGGCAGTGATCTGGCTTATCTGCGAAGGGAATCCTTCCAGATGATCCTCATCCTCGTCATGGGCGCCCTGTACCTGTGGATCGGAGTCCTATTCTCGCGCAACCTCTGGTTCAATCGCGCCTGGCTGAACCCCCTTCCGATCATCGTGGGATTGGTCGCCGCGTTCGTCCTTCAAAGGGAAAGTCTATCCTCGGCTGCCATCAGCGCCATCACGGGTATTACGCTGGCTGTATCTCTCCTCATGTGGCGTTCCGACCTCGACGTCGCTCCCTATATGCTGGTCATCGTCATCAGCCTGACCAGCCTGCTGTTCAGCCCACGAGCCGTGGCTGGCGTTGCTCTCCTGTGCAACGGTCTGGTTCTCGCCATCGGCGTCCTCCGCTTTGGCTACTCCCCCCTCTCATCGAAAATCCTGGGGCCAATCCTCCTTGTCAGCGCGGTGGGTATCCTCTCCTCGCTTTCCGTTCGCAACCTGTACTTGGCGCTTCACTGGGCTTGGGAGCGCGCCATGACCGCGCAGCGCCGAGAGGAAGAGCTTCGAGACCAGCAGGCCGAGCTGGCTCGCACGCTGAAAGCTTTAGACGAGGCCTGTCGGCGATTGCAGCATCTGAACTATGAGCTAGCCCAGGCGCGCGAGGCCGCCGAGGAGGCGCGACTCGTCAAGCAGCAGTTCGTGACCAATATCAGCCATGAGCTGCGCACGCCGCTGAACGTGATCGTCGCCTTCAGCGAGATGATGTACTTATCCCCGGAAAGCTACGGAGGCGTCCCGCTGCCCCCGGAGTACCGCGGGGACATCCGGGAGGTCTACCGTAGCAGCCAACATCTCCTTCGCCTGATCGATGACGTGCTGGACCTGTCCCAGATCGAGGCCGGCCGGATGCAGATCTATCTGGAGCCGGCCGATCTGCGCGCCGTGATCACGGAGGCTCTCGACATCATCCGCCCCCTGATGCGGGACAAACAGATCGAGCTACGCGTCGATATCCCCTCCCATCTGCCTTCGGTGTTGATGGATCGGGCCCGGATACGACAGGTGGTGCTCAACCTCCTCAACAACGCCCGACGCTTTACCCATCGCGGCCATATCACCGTGCAGGTCGCCCAAGAGCGCGAACAGATCAGGGTGACCGTCGCTGATACAGGGATCGGCATCGCGCCGGAGGATCATCACAGGGTGTTCGAGGAGTTCCGGCAACTGGATGGTACCACAACCCGATGTCAGAACGGTAGCGGGCTCGGGTTGGCCATCAGCAAGCGGTTTGTGGAGATGCACGGGGGGCGCATCTGGGTGGAGAGCGATGGGATTCCCGGCCACGGCAGCCGGTTTCACTTCACGTTGCCCCTGGCAGGCACCAAGATGGTGGAGAAGAGCTCGGTGCATCGGACGCCGGTGACCTGGAGGCGGCCTCGCGGCCGTGGCCGAACGGTCCTGCTCCTGGATCGGGACCCGGCCATCGTCCGCATGATGGAGCAAGCCCTGGAACAGTATCTGATCGTGCCCGTTGAGGATGTCTCGGAGGTTCCCAAGCTCGTTGCGGAGTTGCATCCCCGCGCTGTGATCCTCAACCCAGCCCGGGGGCGCCAGGCGTGGCGACAAATGCGGACGTTGCGCCAGCGCCTGGGAGATGCCGCTCCGCCTGTCATCCTGTGCCCTCTGGTGAGTGAGCGCCAGATGGGGCGGGCCCTGGGCGTGATGGACTATCTCGTTAAGCCGATCTCTCGCGCCGCGCTCATGGATCTGCTCGATCGGCAGGGCGAGGATGTGCGTCGGATCCTCATCCTGGATGACGATCCTCGGATGGCCCGGCTCCTCTCACGCATGATCCGCTCGGCGCCACGTGAATATGAGGTGGTGCGCGCGTATAGCGGATCGGAGGGGCTGCGCAAGATGCGATGTCAGCGCCCGGATCTCGTCCTCTTGGATCTGATCATGCCGGAGATGGATGGCTACGCTGTGTTGGCCCAGATGAGGGCAGACGCCGGATTGCGCGATATCCCGGTTGTGGTGATCACCGCCCGCGAGCGCACTCCGGAGGAGGAGCGTCGGTTGGGGAAGGGGGCGCTGATGGTCACCAGCAGGTCAGGCTTTACCAATGAAGAGGCGCTGCGCTACCTGAGTGGGCTTCTCGAGGCTGCCCCTCCACCTTTCCCCTCACGGCTACGGCGCACCGGACAGGCTGGCCAGAACGGACAGGAGATCGACCTGCGTGACCGGCTTGTGCAGGTAGGCGGTGGCTCCCAATGAGCGCGCCAGATCCGGATCATCCAGCACCGAGCAGACGATCACCGGGATATGCTGCGTGGCGGGATCGTTCTTCAGCGCCTGCAGGATCTCCCACCCATCCTGGGCGGGCATCATCACGTCGAGGGTGATGGCCGTAGGTTCCAACTCCCGCGCGAGCCGTAGCGCCTCAGCCCCGGTGGTAGCCCCGACGACCTGATACTCGTATCCGGCCAGGAAGCGGCGAAACGCCCGAATGACGGATTCGTTATCCTCCACGACGAGGAGGATCTTCTGGCCGTCGGTCGGGAAGGAGAAGCGGCACGTGTACCCCGCCGGGCTGACCTGCAAGCCCTGCCATTGCCCGCCCATCATCTCCACCAGCCGTTGTGAGAAATCCAGCGCTGGTACGTGGGGACCGGATGCGTCTCCCGGGAGGGATGAGACGTCCGCTCTAGCGACCAGCTCGATGAGGATCCTTCTCCTCTCATATCGCATGTGAAGGCTGATCTTCTGGACACCCGGCAGGGTGATCAGGCGGCTCAGAGCGTTTAGGAGGACCTGCCTGAGCAAGGTGCGGTTGCCGTAAATAGACGGGAGCCGGGGGCTCAACACACATTCCAGGCCCACATCGCGTTGTTCCGCAAGATGGCCGATGGCCTTCAGCACCCCACGGACCACCTCGATGGGATCCACAGCCTCGCGCTGGCTAAAGATGCGCTCCGCCTCAGCGACGATCGGGTCTTCCGCCTCGGCGGATGGCGACGTCTGTCGGGGGAGCTTCTCCCACAACACATCGGCCAGCGCCATAAGCGCCTTTTGCTGCTCACGGAAGAACTGCCGTCGGCTGCACGCTAACTCTCGCAGGATCTCGAGCAGCGGCCACCGCTCCACGTAGCGATATACCAAGAGGGAATAATATCGGGCATGAGGCGCGTCTGATAGCGGCGTATCAGGGGGATACAGTTCCTCTATGCTCTCCAGCAAGAGGCGGTGAAGCCGCTGGGCTCGACTGGGGCCCTCGTGTTCATCCCTGGGCCAATATTGCAGGGCCAGCGGATGATCTTGAAGATGCGGGTAATCGTATAGGTGGGCCAAGGCGTCCTTGACCAGCCGGATAAACTCCTCCCGCGTACGCATATCGCCGTCCCAGGTTCACGGTAAACTGTCACCAATCGGGCACTGATGTGGCACTTTCCTGCCCTCTCCAACAGCCTATCCAGTTATACTTAAACATGGGGTCGAACTTTAGCCCGGCTGCCATTATACCACCTTCTATCCCCCCGCGACAGACGTTCAAGAGGGGTGGTGTATCCGAAAGGGTGGAGATCTCGCGAGACGGTCCACGACGCCCGCCGCAAGCCCACAGGGGATGATCAGAGCGACCTCTTCGCCAGGGCATCCCCTTCCCGCCTGGCACCTGCCCTTTCTTGGCCTGATTCGGGTAGACGGAGTCGGGCGAGGCAGGTGAGGGGCGGAAATCAGGAAGTTCCTTATTGAGGGGCTGTGCTCCTCAAAGCTCCCCGCTGCATTTCCACCGAAAAAGGTGCACAACCGGGAGGGCATCCACATGTCGGCTCATCACCAACCGTGTATTGCTGAGAGAGGAGGTGAGACTGGGACAGAGAAAGGTTAATGGCCAAGCTCATCGTGCCTGCTCGCGAATACGGAGGGGACGCTGTATGGGCGGAAGGACGGCTTGCCCCTGAATCGGCGGGCGAGGCACACGGATCTCCGGCGGTTCTCTACGAGCCCAATGTCTACACCTGCCACGTTCAGCCAACATCCCACACGTGGGATGTTGGGCGTGACAAAGGAGGGAGAACGATGTCTGTGTTAGGCGACACGATGCGCAAGTGCGTCACACGGCGGGAGATGTTGCGGTTTCTGGGGGCTGGTGCGGCGGGTGCTGTGCTGGCGGCGTGTGCGCCGGCGGGGCAGGCTCCGGCCCCTGCGGCTCCTGCCGAGAAGGAGGAGGGGGCTGCGGCTCCGGCCAAGGAGGGGAAGGCGAAGTACGATTACTGGACCGGGTGGAGCGGGTTCGAGTTTGATGCGCTACAGAAGATCGTGGACAAGTTCAACGAGGCGCATCCGGACACGCCGTTCGTCATGACCACGGTTTTTGGCCAGTACGAGAAGGTGCTGACGGCGATTGCTGGGGGGACGCCGCCGGATGTGGTTTCGGCTGTGTGGCTTCACCAGCTGGTCTCCATGGCGGCGCGGAACGGGCTGATGGCGCTGACCGGCTATGCGGATCGGGATGGGATCACGGGTGATCCGTACTTTCCCAACCTGTGGGATGCCTGGCACTGGAAGGGGGATCTGTGGGGGCTGGCCATCACGGCCAATTCCAACGTGATCGCCTACCGGAAGGATCTATACCGGGAGGTGGGGCTGGATCCGGAGGATCCGCCGGATACCATTTCCGAGCTGGATGAGGCGGCGATGAAGCTGGACAAGTTCGATGAGAACGGGAATATCGTGCGCTACGGCCTCTATCCCGGCTACCTCTTCTGGTGGGGCAACGTCTTTGGGGGCACCTTCTTCGACGAGGAGGCGGGCAAGATCACGGCCAACGATGAGCCCATCGTGGCGGCGCTGGAGTGGATGCGGGGGTATGCGGAGCGGCTGGATCCGGCGAAGGTAGCGGCCTTCCAGCAGGGGTTTGGCGACTACATGAGTCCGCAGAACGCCTTTTTCGTGGGCAAGGAGGCGATGACGCAGGTGGGGGAGTGGTTCATCTCCTTTGTGGACAAGTTTGCTCCCGGGTTGGAGTACGACTTCATGCCGGCGCCCATACCGGAGGGGGGGCGGGAGATGTGCACCACCTTTGGGGGCTCCATCTTCACCATTCCCAACGGGGTGAAGAACCCCGACGTGTCCTGGGAGTTCATTAAGTTCCTCTCCGAGGACGAGAACATGGGCGAGTTCTGCTACGTGATCCACAATGTGCCGCCCAAGACGGGCGTAGCCTACCAGGATCGGTTCGTGGGGGATCCCAAGTTCAAGCTGGCGGTGGACATGCTTTCTGGCGAGAACAGCTTTGGGCCGCCCAAGACGCCAGTCACCGAGTTCTACTTCACCAAGCTGGGCGAGGCGGAGGATGCGGTGAAGCAGGGGCAGAAGACGGCCCAGGAGGCGTTGGACGAGGTGGTGGAGGTGGTGACGCAGGAGTACGAGCGGGCGATGAAGCGCGGGTGAGGTGTGCGT
>JAJRVX010000390.1:0-6066 GCA_024277095.1 Chloroflexota bacterium | reverse complement strand
GTCGGCCAGTAGGGCCCGGCCGATCCCCTGCCCTTGCACATCGGGATGCACCGCCAGGCGATGCACGTGGCCCAGGCCGCGCTGCGCATCGCTACACACGTACCCCACCAGACTCCCGGCGCGCTCGGCCACGACGAAATGCCCACTGGTCACCAACAGCCCGATCAGCTCGCCGCTGGCCAAACGCCATAGCGGTTCAAAGGCGGCCGCATCCAGCAGGGTCAGATCGGACACGTCATCCGGGCGAGCCGGGCGGATATGGACATGAGGGGGAAGCACGGACTTGGGCAACGCCCGATGAGTACGCTCATACGTGATGATGTGCTCAACGGGACGCAACCCCGCTTTCAATAGAGGATGTACCATCCACGGTTGAGTGGCATAGGCGACCAGATACGTGGCATCACGGGCCTGCAACCCCACACGCAGGCCCTCCAGCAGCGTCCACACACCCACCTCGGCACGCCAGCCGTTGGTCAGCGCCAGCCCGCGCAGATAGCTCCAGTTGACCGATGCCTCCTCACCGGGGGCTACCGGACGTGGCCGCACCGTGGCGCACGCGATCCCCCACAATAACGGCCCCGTATCGGCCAGGACGAAAATGTGGGTGGGATGAGCCAACAGGCTGGAAAGGTCCTCGAGGCCAAAGGCCACGTATTGGCGACGAGCCTGATCGAGCAACGTCAGAATACGAGCTCGATCCTCCTGCGCCGCCGGGCGGACCTGGATTTCAATCTCGTGCATCGCCGAGGGCTCCCGGGTCATCATCCCCTATCGGCGCCAGCCGCCCTGCTATCGTGTGAACGCCCGATCACACACAATTCCCACCAAAGAGCTCATCACCAGGATGGCTCGCAACAGAGTATGCCATGAAAAGGGGAATTTCGTCAAGAATATATCGTTCGGAACGCCCGAGGCTCAGGATGCGGCGCGCCACCCGGGGAACAGCGGGAGTTGAACGGCCGGAGCGCGCCCGGCCAGGAGGAGGAAGAGGGCCGCCCGCTCCGTGTTCACCCCCAGACGCCTCAGCTGGCCTAGATCGCGCAGCGTCCCCCGGCGACGGGCCGCGAGGATGCGATCGGCCGAGCGCGGGCCGATGCCCGGCACGCGAAGGAGAAGATGACGTCCCGCCCGGTTCACCTCGATCGGGAACCGCTCCGGATGCGCCAGCGCCCAGGCCAGCTTCGGATCCCGATCCAGCACGAGATGGCCATCCTCATCATAGACCAACTCGTCGGCGCGGAACCCGTAGTGGCGGAGGAGGAAATCGCTCTGATAGAGGCGATGCTCACGCAGTGAGGGGGTCGGCGGATAGTCCTCCAATGGGGTATCGGGGACGGGGGAGAAGGCACTGAAGTACGCCCGGGAGAGCGCACGGGCATTATACAGGGCCTGCACGGTGGCCAGCAGCTCCCGATCGCTCTCCCCGGCGGGCCCGACGACGAATTGGGTGACGATGCCGGCGCGGGCAGCGGGCCGCCCCTCCCGCCGCATCCTCCGAATCAGAGCCGCCGCTCGGTGCAATGTATCCCACAGCTCACGGGTGAACTCCTTGCGAGGTGCCAGTCGCGCCAGGCGATCCGGCGTCGGCGCCTCCAGGTTCACGCTCACCCGATCCGCCAGCGCGATCGCCCGCTCGATGTGCGCCGCCTCCGCGCCGGGCAACAGCTTCAGATGGACATATCCGCGAAACCCATACTTCCGACGCAGGATCTCGACGGTGGCGATCATCCGGTCCATGCTGCGGGCTGTGTGCAGGATGCCGGAGCTCAGAAACAGTCCCTCCACCAATCCAGCGCGGGCCATCTGATCGAAGGTGTGGGCCAGGTCGTCAGGGGACAGAGACTCGCGGCGGAATCCTCGACCCGCGCGGAAGGGACAATAGAGGCAGTTCCGCTCGCAGGCGCTGGTCTGCAAGATCTTGAGCACGGGCATGCGCCGTCCCCCAGCGAGGACATGCGAGACCCGCTGCTCCGGCAGGAATCCCGCGGGCACCCTCGCCTCCCGCGTGAGCGGAGCGGAGGCAACCCGCCCGGCCTCCGGGCAGGCATCATATCGGGCGGCCTGACTCAGCAGAGACACCCGATCACGGATATCCATTACCGCTTTCACCAGCATCCTGCCCTCCCCTCGCCCGGCCGCGCGCCCTCTCTTCCATGTCCCACTCCCCTGCACCGCATTATAAGAACAAATGTGCTATCCGTCAACCGCGGGAGAGCGCGTTGCCCGACAGGAGGTCGCCCCCTGAGAATTCACCGGTCAATGGACGCGAGAACGAGGCGGATCGAGGAGCGGGATCAGGGTATCCCTCTCATAAAGCTACAGTGCACGCCTAACGCGCGCGAGCCAAAGAAAGATGGAGCCATTTGAGGGGGCCGGGAAAAAGAGCGGCACAGGGAAACCACATCCATCCACATAGGTAAGCAAACGTATTGCCTTTTCGCTCCGGCTAGGATATAATAGCATACGCTGGTAGCCTTCTGCGATTCACTTTGACATATACTGTAGAGAGCGGGACACGGGTTCGCTTCCTGGGATGCGGGATCGTCACGAAAAAGCAGATGCATATCATACGAAAGATCCGCTCGTATCGGTTACCATCGATAAGGTTGCTTGCAGCCAGCCTCATGTTGCTCTTGGGCATCATCGCAGGATGCAGTGCGCGGCAGGAGCCCGAGCAGAAGCTTCCCACGGTCACCGAGACCGTCTCACAGGTCACCGACGCGACCTCTACACCGCGCCCACTGGCAACGCCGACCCCTGTCCCAACGAAGCCCATCCAAGAGGAGAGCGAATCCCACACCATCCCCTCACCGACGCCTGACAGCCCACCGGTACGCCTGGTGATCCCCGTGCTCGGCATCGACGTACCCGTCGTGGAGGTTGGATGGCACATCGTAGGGGAGGGCGAAGAACGACGCAGCGAGTGGCAAACCGCCGATTACGCAGCCGGCCATCATGTCAACAGCGCCAATCCGGGACAGGTCGGTAACGTGGTCATCTCCGGACACCACAATATCAAGGGGAAGGTCTTCGAGCAGATCAGCCGGGATATCGATCGCAAGGAGCCCCGGCTCACCCCGGGAGCGGAGATCCAGGTCTACACAGCCGATGGGCGTGATTACACGTATCGGGTGGAACAGGTCCTGCTGTTACAAGAAGTCGGCGCCTCCGAGGAGGAACGGCGGAAGAACGCTCAATGGATGGCTCCCACGGATGAGCCCAGCTTGACGTTGATCACCTGTTGGCCTTTCTGGACGAATACCCATCGCGTGATCGTGCGAGCGAAACTGCAGGAATGAACGGATCCGCACGGACTCCCTGAGGCTCTCAATCCGTTGAGAGCGTCGGGCGTCTCGCGCATTCAGACGGTGGGCGCCCAGATCAGGGTGTGGTCTCAATCAAACTGACACAGAAGGAGCGCAGGCTACCCCATGGAACTCAGACAATACGCGAACATCATCTGGCGGTGGCTATGGCTTATCCTGCTTTGTACGATTCTCGCCGGCGGCACGGCGTACTGGGTCAGCCGCAACAGCACCCCTATCTATCAAGCCTCCGTGACCCTGCTGATCAATGAAGCGCAAAATCCCGACCTGAACGATTACACAGCGATCCTCACCAGCGAACGGCTGGCACGCACGTATGCCGAGCTGCTGAAGACCCGTCCCGTGCTGGAGCAGGTGATCGAGCGGCTCGGCCTGCCCATGGAGGCCAACGAGCTGGCGAAGAACATCTCCGTGCAGCCGGTGCGGGACACCCAGCTCATTAGCCTCAGTGTGGAGAGCCCGAACCCGGAACTGGCGGCCGAGATCGCCAACATGATCCCGGTCATCTTCGCGGAGCGCAACGAGCGCATGCAACTGGGGCGGTTCGCCAGCTCTAAGGAGAACCTGGCCCGTGAGATCGAGGCGATCCAACAGGACATCGCGCGCACTCAGGAGGCCATCACCCGCCTGGGCACGCCGGAGACCCCGGCAGAGCAGGCCGAGCTCGACCGGCTCCAGAGCGCGCTGACGCAATATCGCAACAGCTACTCCAACCTATTGCAAAGCTATGAGGAGATCCGCCTGGCGGAGGCCCGCTCCATCAATAACATCGTCATCTCGGAGCCCGCGGAGGTGCCCACCTATCCGGTGCGGCCGCGCGTCCTGCTCAATACCCTCCTGGCTGCCATCGTAGGAGCCATGCTCGCCATCGGCGGCGTCTTCCTCATCGAGTACCTGGACGACACGATCAAGACGCCCGACGACGTCTCACAGATCCTGGGACTGCCCACGCTCGGCGCCATCGCTCGCATCCGCACCGATGGTCGAGCGCAACAGCTCATCACGCACAGCGAGCCGAAGTCCCCCATCTCCGAGGCCTACCGCACCCTGCGCACTAACATCCAGTTCTCCAGCGTCGACCGCCCCATCCGCACGCTCCTGGTGACCAGCTCCAGCCCCAGCGAGGGCAAGAGCACGACCGCGGCGAACCTGGCTGTGGTCATGGCCCAGACGGGGCAGCGCGTGATCCTGATCGACACCGACCTGCGGCGCCCCATCCTGCACAAGTTCTTCGGCCTGCCCAACGCCGCGGGCCTGACAACCTCCCTGCTCACCGGGGCGGATCCCATCCTGGACGGCTATCTGCAACCTACCGAGGTCGAAAACCTGTGGGTCCTCACCAGCGGCCCGACGCCCCCCAACCCCTCGGAGCTGTTGGGGTCCCAGCGCATGCAGGACGTGATCCAGCGCCTCCAACAGGAGGCCGACATCCTCGTCTTTGATAGCCCTCCCGCCCTGGCGGTGACCGATGCGGCCGTGCTGGCCCGTCAGCTCGACGGCGTGCTCCTGGTCATCGACGCCGGGGAGACACGTCAGCCGCTGGCGCAACGCGCATGCCAGGAGCTGACCAACGTGGGCGCTCACATCCTGGGCGTCGCGCTGAACAAGCTCGCGACGGGGCGATCCGGCTACTACTATTATTACTACTACTATTACTACTACTCCGAGAGCGAGAACGGCTACCGACGACGGCGGAGCCTGCAGGCCGATGGACGGGGGTGGCGCAGCATCGCGACACGGTGGTTCCGCAAGCCGCCCTCACGGCCGGAGAAACAAAGAGAGTAGTCAGCTTGGATCACAACCCGGATCACGAGTCCCCGTTTCCCTTCATCATCTCGTCGGCGGCCGGCCAGGCAGTAAGAGCCGGCCGCTTCTGGTTCGGCCTGATCCTGAGCGGCGGAGCGCTTTACCTGGCCCTGCGAACGGTCGACATCGGACAGGTAACCCGGGCCCTGGGCGACATCCATCCGGCCTGGGCGGTCCTCGCCGTCATCTCCGTGGCCGCCACCGCCGGAGCCAAGGCCGCCCGCTGGCGGGGGCTCTATCCAGGGGAAGGCGATCGTCCCAGCCTGGCGGCACTGACGCCCGCCCTGCTGATCGGCATGATGGTAAACCTGCTGATCCCCGCCCGGCTGGGGGAACTCGCCCGCATCTATGCCCTGGAGCGCCTGGAGGGGCACAGCAAGGCCCTCTCCCTCAGCACCATCGCCATAGAGAAGTGGGCCGACCTGATCCTGTTATTCGCCACATTCAGCGGCCTCCTCCTCACCATCGACTGGCCCTCCTGGCTGGTCGCGTGGGGACGAGGGCTCGCCACGCTCGCCGTGGGGCTCACCCTGGCCCTCATCGGCGCCCTCATGTTCCTGGAGCGCGCGCAGCCCCTCATCCAGAGGGGGCTCGATCGCCTCCCCAGCCACTGGGGAACCTCTCTCAGCCGGGGATGGGAGGCCGCCCACGCCGGGCTGGCGGCCCTGCACTCCGCTCCTCAGATGGGCGCCCTGCTGGGGTGGACGATCCTCGTCTGGCTGCTGTCCGCGAGCACGAACCTGTTGCTCCTGCGGGCACTGAACCTGCCCCCCTCACCGCTCATCGCCATCGCCCTGCTGGTGATCCTGCAGGCAGGCAGTGCGCTCCCCTCCTCGCCCGCCAAGATCGGCATCTTCCACTACCTGGCCATGATGGGACTGGGGCTATTCGGCATCCCACGGGAGCATGCGCTGGCCTTCGCCGTGTGGTT
>JAJRVX010000389.1:0-6126 GCA_024277095.1 Chloroflexota bacterium | reverse complement strand
TCGCGTTGGCCGGCGTGCAGGTCTTCCGGGGCTTCGCGTACTCCGCCTTCACGGCCACGTCCATGGTGTACGCGGCGGAGAGCGGCACGGCGCGCACCCGGGCGGGATCCGTGGGGATCTACAACGGGGTCATCGGCCTGGGACAGATCCTGGGGCTGGCCATCGGCGGCCAGGTGGTGGAGCGGGCGGGGTTTCAGGCGCTCTTCCTGGTCAGCACCGGCATCTTCGTCCTGAGCGGGTTGACGTTCTGGACCTTGCGCTGGCAACCCGCGTCCCATCCCGCCCCGGCGCAGATGCGATGAGCGCTCTGATACGGCGATCGCAGCGGGCAGAGTTCCTGTGTCTTGCCTGTTTGCGCAGGACTGCGGTAGGGGGCGACCGGTTGGTCGCTCCATGCACGTCTATGCAAACCTTCAGGAGATACCGACTCGCTTCGAGGAGGGCAGATTCCCATATCTGCCCTCCTCTGGTTTTGCTAGCTGGCGGCCCGTTCGGCAACGGGCTAACGGCCGCCGATCATCCCTGGCCTTCTCTGCCCTTCATAGGTAGGTGAGCCGCCCCCGGTAGCGCTCGAGCCAGCGCCGGTTGCTCTCGTCCCCGCCTTCCACGTTGGCGCTGACGAAGATCGGCACCTCCTCCCCCCGCTCGGATAGGATCTCCGCCGTCCGCACGACCACCGCGTTCAGGATCGCCGCCCCCGTCACCGTGGAAGATGGCCCGACCCGTTGGGGCAGGCCGTCGATCTCCACCAGGGCATCCCCGATGGGCGCCCGGTTGTCCAGCACCAGGTCGGCGATCTCGAAGAGGCGGGGCATGCCGGGCCTGCGGGGGGCGACGGAGCGGGAGTACTGGAGCGAGGTCAGGGCGATGATCTTCGCCCCACGGGCCTTGGCCGCCTGGGTGGCCTCCACCACCGTCACGTTTCGCCCCGATACGGAGACCGAGATCAGCACGTCCCCCGGCCCGATGGGCGTCTCCTCGATGATCTGGGTGCCGAAGCCGGGCAGCCGCTCCAGCCGGGTGGTGAGCGTGACGGGGCGCACGTCCGTCGTCAGGCCGGGGGGGAGGATCGGGTTGATGGGCACCAACCCGCCCGCCCGATAGAAAAGCTCCTGGGCCAGGATGCCCGCGTGGGAGGGGCCGAACACGAAGATCATGTGATCGTTCATGATCGCGTCGGCCATCATCTCGGCCGCTCGCTCCATCGCCTCCACCTGCGTCTCACGGACTTCCTGTAGCAGATCGATGATCTGATCTAGGTATCTCATCAGTATCCCTTCTCCAGGGCTCTTTCTTCCGCTTCCCGTACCCGTTCGGGGCCATCCGGCAGGTTGACGCTGGGGTAGACGGTGGGCGTCAACCCCCGGGAGAGGAGCTCCTCGATGATGCCCGCCGTCACCCCCCAGAGCACGTACGCCGCGCCGATCCCGGAGGCGGGGCAGATGGGAGTATCTAGCCCCTCCACCGTCAGCATCGCGTCGCCATAGGGCGCATGGTTATCCAAGACCAAATCGGCCGCCTCGAACAGCCGCCGGCTGCTGGGGTGCTCCGATGTGAGCCGGGAGCTGTAGGCCACCGCCGTCACGGCGATCACGGTCAGCCCGTGGGCCCGGGCCTGTAGGGCCAGCTCCACGATGGTGGCCGATTTCCCCGACACGCTGCCGACGATCAACACGTCGCCGCTGCGCAACTGGCCTCCGTCGAAGATGTGCTCGATGTAGCCGATGCGCTGGCGCACGTCCGGATCGGGTGGGGCGGGCCGGGTGCGGACCTCATTGTCCACATTCAGCGAGAAGGAGAGACGGCTGAGGGCGACCAGCCCCCCGGCCCGGCGAACCAGCTCGTGGGACACCAGGTGTCCGCTATCGTAGATGTGGATGGCTCCACCCCGGGCCAGCGCGTCCGCGCACAGCCGGGCGGCCTGTCGGATCGGCTCCAGATCCGAGGCGATCTCGGAAAGCCTGGCTTGCATGGCCTCAAAGTAGCGTTCGATCAGCACGGTGACACCTCACCTCTCGAAGAGATATCGTAAAGAGCCAGCCGGCCCAGGGCGACGGCTGGCTCCTCCGTTACGATTTGGAGCGTGGCGGCGGGGTACTCCGCTCGCAACCGCTGACGTAGAGGGCTCAGGATCGGCTCTCCCGCGTTCAGCAGGCCGCCGGCCGCCACCACGACGAGCGCCTCCTGGGGGGAGAACAGTTGTCGGATGGTCTGGAGGCCCAGCTCCGCCAGATCGTGCGCCGCCCTGTTCACGACGCGGCGCGCTACCGCATCCCCTTCCGCCGCCGCTCGCGTGACCGCCCGGGCGAAGCCGGCGATCTCCGTGCGGCTCAGCGGCTTGCGATAGGCCAGACGGATCAGCGCCTTTTTGAAATCGGGATCGCGCAGGCCGAAGTGCTCGCGCACGGCCTCGATCAGGGAGGTGGGCGCCTCCCGCCCCTCCCAGGCCTTCGCCGCCGCTCGCAGCCCCATCAGGCCGACGGCGTAGGCGCTGCCCTCGTCCCCCAGGAGGGAGCCCCAGCCGCCCAGGAACGTCTGGCGCCCGTCATCCTGGCGGATCGCCCAGGCGCTGGTCCCGGTGCCGGCCACGATCGCCACGCCGTGGGGCCGGTAGTGTCCCGCCCGGGCGAATACCACCTGACCTTCCCCGTATGGCTTCCGCTCGGCCTGGGGACATGCCCGACGCAGGGCGTGCAGTGCGACCTGGGGGGTGCTAACCAGCGCGTAGGCGACCCGCTTCACCTCGGTGGGGATGGCGCCTGCCGCACGAAGCACGGCGGCGACGGCCTCCTCCACCGCGGCCCGTGCCTGTTCCGGCGTGGTGAAGTTCACGTTCACCGGGCCCGACTGGGCCGTCGCCAGGAGCTCACCCGTGAGATCGAAGAGGGCCGCCTGGGTGCGAGTGCCGCCTCCCTCGATGGCGATCAGAAGCCCGCTCGATGGCATGGGCTACCCCTCGCGCAGCCAGGCCCATTGGGCGTCCAGTTGGGCTCGCAGGCTCGGATCCATCCCGGCCAGCATCGCCTCGGCCTCCTCCCCTCGTCCCAGCGCGCGCAGCGCCAGCGCCTGATGGTATCGCAGCGGCGACTCGGGGGGATGGCTCTCCTGAGCGGCGGCCTGGTAGAACGACGCGGCCAGCTCTCGCCTCCCCAACGCGTCCGCCGCCCTCCCCGCCAGGTAGGCGATCACCGCGTCCGCCGTCTGATGGGGGCGTCCCACCCGGATATTGGGCGGGTACTCCAGCGCCCGGCGGCAATCGGCCAGCGCGGCCTCGTAATCGCCGCGGCGATACGCCTCGCCGGCTCGTCCCAGGTATGCGTCCACGTACACCTGCCGGGCGCGCTTCTCCCCCTACCATGGGTGGAACCAGGTGGACTCCAGCAGGTCGATCGCGGCGTCGTATTCGCCGACCAGGGTGTGCAGATGGGCCAGTTGGAGCGCAACGCGATGGTCCGCCCGGACGCTGGCGGGGACCCGGCGCAGCCAATCCAATCGCTGGCGGGGCTCCACACCCGCCTCCCGTCCCACCCGATCCCGTTCCAGGTGCGGGCGGACCTGGTCCGGAGCCAGCCGGACGGCCTCCTCGTAGTGTCGCAGCGCCTCTTCGTGTCTGCCAGCCTGGTAGGCGGCCAGCCCCAGGTTGCGATGGGCGACGGCCAGTCCGGGCTCGTGACGGACGGCGGCGCGCCACGCCTCCTCCGCCTCCGGGCGCCTCCCCAGGGCGTAGAGGATCTCGCCGCGGTACAGGTGCGCACGGGCATCCGCCGGGTCGTGGGCCAGGGCGTAATCGAGCGCATCCAGCGTGCTCAGCCGGTGGGGGAAGATCTCGGCGGGGGGCAGCCGGCGGGCCCGTCGGAGCGCCTGTCCGGCGGCCGCCCGATCTCCCGCCCGGTCCTGGAGGCGCGCGAGGTGATACCTGGCGATGGGATGATCCGCGGCCGGGTGCCCCTCGTCGGTGGCCCAGGATAGCAGCTCCAGGGCTTCGTCCGTGGCCCCCAGGTCGGCGTAGAAGAGGGCCACGTCCAGCCACATCTCCGGCTGGTCCATGAGCGCCGCCCGCAGCGCGTCGAAGTCCGCCGTCTCCCGGGTGGCGAACCACACCTCGGCCCAGGCCGCTCCGTCACAGCGATCCCGTTCCACGGCCGCCCGGCTGTGGCGCAGCGCCGACTCTGTCCGTCCGAGGCGGCGGAACGCCAGCGAGAGGCGGGAGCCGGTCAGCGGGGAGGCCGCCTGCTCGTACAGCTCGATCGCCTCCGACCACCGCCCCGCCCGCGCCGCCAGGTCGCCCAGCGCGACGAAGGCGGGCGTGGCCCAGGCGGGATCGCGATGGAGTTGCCACAGCGTTGTCTCGGCGACCTCATCGTCGCCCAGGGCCGCGTGGGCCAGGCCGGACAGGTAGATCGCCTCCCCGTGATGGGGGTCCCGCTTCAACGCCTGCTCCGTGTGCTCCAGGACATTCCTCCATAGCCCCTGCCGGGCCGACAGCCGGGCCAGTCCCACGTGGGCCGCGGAGAATCCCGGATCACGGGAGAGGGCCTCCCGGAGGAGGTCTCGCGCCTCGTCGTACTCCGCCTCCGTCTCCTTCACGCGCGCGGCGACGGTCAGCTCCTCCGCCGTCATGGACGCGCGGGGTGGACGGGGCCGCTCGGGGGGAAGCGGGACGTCCGGCGTATGCACCTTCGGATCGTAGGCGATGATCATCTCTCCGGAGGCGTCGGTCACGTGTACGGACAGGCGCTCGCGGGCGGACGCGTCGAGGGGAAGCTCCACGCTCGTCGTGAAGGGGCGCTCGGGCGCCAGATCGGCGTGGATTTCCCAGAGGATGCGATCGCCGTCCTGCAGCGTGATGCGGCAACGGCCCAGCGGACGGGAGGGGCAGATGCCCACCTGCACCCGGCCGTTCGTGGCCTGCAGGTTCACGGCCGCCCGATCGTTGGCCCACGCGACCCCCCCGATCGCCCGCACGGGCCACCACCGCTCGTTCCAGGCGTGGATGGTCTGGGGCGGGAACATGTCCCACACGTGCTGGTCGAGCTGGGGGCTGGCCTGCAACTCGACATAAGGGCCATCGCCGTCGCTCAGGATCTCGGCCCACATCCGCCCGTGCTCGTCCACGCCCCAGGTGAAGAACTTCTTCCCGGGCGCCCGGCGCGCGTCGGCGAAGTGGACCAGCCCGTAGTGGGCGTCGTGGTCGTAGCACCCGAAGAAGTCGCGGTGGGGCGCATACAGGAACGCGTCCGAGCTGCCGGGGATGTTGCGGTACCATTGGAGGTCTCGGCCCTCGTGCACGGGCCAGCGGAAGCGATTCCCCCTGGATCCCCATCCGCTGCTGGCCGGGCAGATGATCTGAAGCCCGTCGGTGGCCGCCTCGGCGCTGTTGCTCCAGAAGTAATATCGGTGGGCGATCCGGGTGGGGTTGCTCAGCCGGATGTCGACGTAAATGGCGGCGTCGTCCGGGCGGAGGGTGATCCGCACCTGCCAGCGCATGTGGGAGACCCACTCCGGGTGTCCCACGATGATGCTGGCGCTGCCGTCGTCGTTCTGGGCGATCCAGCCGCTCACGGGGGACAGGGTGTCCACGTGGTGCCCCTTGCGGAAGTTCCACTCGATGCCGCCGGCGATCCAGGCCCCGCGCAGCGCGATGAGGGCGGGCTTGATGACCCGCGTCGTGTAGAACATGTCGCGCTGGCTGATCTTGTCGAAGACGCGGTAGATCCGCCCGCCCAGCTCCGGGAGCACTGTCACCTGAAGATAGCGATTCTCCAGCATCAGCGCCCGATATTCGCGGCGTTCTTTCTCCATGGAGAGGGTGTCCAGCAGAGGGTACGGGTAGACGCTGGCGTTGCCCATGAGCTGGTAGGGCGGGAAGGGATCGGGTGGCCCGATCGGATAGGTGTCGAGGGCCAGGGTGGTCTCCCAGGCGCGTACGGGGGAAGCGGACATGATGGCACACCTCAACGTGCTTGTGGTGGGGAGATCGGCCTATCCCTTCAGCGCGCCCACGGTGATGCCCTTCTGAATCCTCCCCTGGAAGATCGAGTACACCAGCACGGTGGGGATCATCACCAGGGTGACCGCGGCGAAGAGGCCACTCCAGTCGTTCAGATAATACTGCTGATGGAGCAT
>JAJRVX010000388.1:0-4610 GCA_024277095.1 Chloroflexota bacterium | reverse complement strand
TACGATGTGGCACAGCCCGTAGAGCCTGTCCCGTAGAGCCTGCCGCCGGCTGGTTCGATGTGGCTCACCGGTTCGCTGGACTGAACGAGCGGGGCCGCACGCTCTACGATGTAGCATAGCCCGTAGAGCCTGTCCCGTAGAGCCTGCCGCCGGCTGGTTCAATGTGGTGCACCGGTTCGATAAACAAGCTGGCAGCATGCTCTACTTTCTCCGTCAGTGAAAAACTCGTAATGGGTCGAGCTTACAAAGCTCTCCCATATATTGACTCATCGACTCCCCAGGAGACAACCATGTTTCTCGACAAATATCGTATCGAAAAGCTGATCAGCGATAAAGGCGGCTTTGGGTTGGTGTTCGAGGCGCATCACCCCGATTTGCAGGAGAACTGTGCGCTGAAGCTGTTTCTCCCCATCCCGGGGATGAGCAACGAACACCTGCTGCAACTGCGCAAGGAGAGCCAGAAGATGGCACGCCTGCGCCAACACAAGAATATCGTGCAGGAACTCGATGCTGGGATCGCCTCGCTGCACGCGCTGGAAATGCTCGGAAAACTGTACGAGGAGGGAGGAGGGACTCTGGCAGCAGTCGCTGGAAGTCGCAGATCGAGCCATCGACGCAGCACGAGACTCTGCCCAACGTGCGGAACTGCAAAAGCGGGTGGCCCGACGTCGGCGGCGGATCCGCGAGAAGATAGCCGCAGAGGTTATGACCCACAGCACCGCAACGGAGGACTCACTTGCTGCGTGGGATCGATGGGAGGTACGCGTATTTCAGAACGAGCAGTTCACCGTGCAGGCGGAACTCGCGATTCCCGAAGCTGATGTGGCGACCGTGGTACAGATCCTCCGTGAGGTGTATGACGACATCGGAGGAGGAGGAGGGACGAGGGATGAAACGAATTGGGTTCCTATTAGGCATCGGGATGCTCCTGATGGTAACCGGGGTATGTGGCGCGGAAAGCGCGCTCGAAAACGCCGTCGGCAAAGCAGTGTCGCGGCTCAGGATGGAACTACGAGAACAAAAGGTCGCGCTGAAGCATGGTGAGGAACCCGCTCGTGTGGCGCTCGCCACCGTGCGGCGCGGTGGCGGACGAGATGAACGGGCAGAACGTCTCTGGTCGGAGCAACTTTGGCAGATCTCCACGGAGTTCGCGTTCATTGTGGTGGACCGACGGAACTTCGAGGCGATCTTCGATGAATTCGACATCACACTCTCCGATCTGTTCGATCCGAAGAAATCGTCGAGGATCGGTAAGGCGTTGGGAGCCACACACCTGTTGGTCGGCGATGTTCAGGCGAGTGGAAAGGCGGAGGATCTCCAGATGAAACTCATCGACATCGAGACGACAGGGATCGTGTGGGCGTGCCGGACATTGGGGTATCGCTCCGCTTCTCCTCGGAAGGCGGGTATGGCGTCGCTGGTCATCCCCGGTCTCGGTCAGTTCATGAACGGCAGGCCCGGAAAGGGAACGCTGTTCCTGGTGGGTGCTGCGGGGTTGGTCACGACCATATTCGTCGCACACGAGCGTTACACCAAATCCCACGACAAGTATCTGGCAGCGCGAACCGTGGACGAAATCGAACATTACGCCGATGAGTACCGGAGCCCACTGCGCCTGCGAAATGGGGCTACAATCGCCACCATCGCCTGGGCGCTCGGATCAGCCCTCGACGCATACCTGGAAGCACGTTCTACAAACAAACGGAGACGACAATGGAATATCTCATCCTCTCCATCGGAAGGGATTTTGATTTCGTGGAGGGGGATGGTGGATTTGAGATGGTAGGTAGAGCATGCTGCCAGCTTGTTCCCTGGACTCCGCGTTGTGAACGAGCAAGCTGCACGCTTTACGGGGACTGGCAGTAGAGCCTGCCGCCGGCTGGTTTAATCCGAAGCCTATGCGTTTACAGGAACGAGTCACAGAAACGAGCGAGCCGCACGCTTTACGGGACTCACCTCACACTTGGAGCCAATCATGATACAGATAGCGGTTTTACGAACAGCCATCCTGTTGTGTGTTGCGGGGATCTTGTTCGCCGCTTGTGGCGAGGAGACGAATCCACTGGAAGATCAACAGGAGCCTGCCAAGCCCTCAAACTTGCAGGCAGAGCTGCTACCGGATGGGATTCAACTCACATGGAAACCCGTCTCCGGAGCCGAGACGTATGAGCTGTTCCGTTCTCCAGGGAACGAAGATCGCCCGCTGCAAGTTGTGTCGGCGACCTCCTTTGTGGATCGACACGTGGAGGAAGACACCCCATACACGTACTGGGTGCGGGGGATCGCGCCCGCGATTGAGACGAACGGCAAGGTCTGGCCGGGACTGATCGGGCCGGATTCGGAGCGCAGAAGCATCACCTACGCCTCCCCTCAACTGCTCTGGTGCGATAAGAAAACCTGCACCTCAGAAGCCGTGCAGATCGATTTCGGACAGGAGGGCACGGAATTCCGCGCGACGCTGAAAAACCGAGGCGGCGGAACCATCCAGTGGAGCATTCAGCCCAGCGAACCCTGGCTCTCTTTCGTCCCCCAGCAGGGGGAATGCGGTGCGTCAGAAGTTCCCATCGTCGTGCGGGTGGATCGACGGCATCCGAGCCTCTCCTGCCAGTCGGGGACGTACAGAGCGCAGACGACGATCATGGGGAACCTGGGACATCCACTGAAGCTGGAGATCACGATGCAGATCGCCGAAGATCCCGTGCTTGCCGTCGAACCTGGGGAGCGGGAGATGAAACCGGGAGACACAGCACAGCTCAAAGTGCTCAATACGGGCACAGGGAACATCGAGTGGGAGATCCTCGGCGGCGAGGAATGGCTGGAAGTGGAGCCGCGTTCCGGCACGGTGGCTGCCTGTGATTCGGAACCCGTGCAACTGCGTGCCCTGGAGCGTGAGATGCCTTCCGGTAGCTACCCGGTCGCGCTGCATGTGCAAGGCAGCGGACAGCAGAGGTCCGTTGCCATCCGTGTGCAAGTGCCCGACATCGACATGCTGATCTCACCCACGCAGGTGCTGTTGCGTGAACCCAACTGGAAGGGTGACGTGACGCTCATCAATCGTGGGGAGGGCAAGGTCGATTGGGAGGCGATCGTCACCCGGTCGTGGCTCTCGGCAGGGAAATCTGCTGGTCAGCTTGCGTCAGGGGACACAACCACACTCACCGTCACGGGCCGGTCGGAGGATCTCGATGCCGGGACACATACGGCGCAGGTGCGCTTCCTGTTCCAGGGAGGTCCACAAGAAGAACGGCTCACCGTCGAACTCGAACGCATCGGCACACTTCAGGGCGATTGCCGGAACATCCTCACCGCGGTCCCCGTGCCCGGGGTCTCGCTCATCACGGATGTGGGACGTGGGATCACGGATAGCGTGGGGCATTTCTCCATCCGGTACCAGCAGGAGGGGCTTTTCCGCTGGAAAACGGAACATGCCGACTATCTCCCCCGGCAGGGGAGCCTCATCACCACGAAGGCATTCGGTGACATCGGGGAAATCTCGCTCATCCCGGTGCCCCGGCGCGCCGGAGAGATCGCCCCGCTCGTCAGCTACGACACGCCCTGGATGCTGGCGTTGAGCGCGGACGAAAAGCGGCTGCTCATCGTGAACCGGGATGGGGGATTTCTCTCCATCGCCGATACGGAGACGCGCCGGGGGATCAGCGAAATCCCATTGGGGCAGGAACCACATGGCATCGCTGTGATAGAAAACCGGGCGTTTGTGGCGAACTGGTTCGATAACAGTGTGAGTGTGGTGGATCTGGATCGGCTCGATGCCGAAACGTTCGACCTGCCCGGACGCCCCGCCTATCTGGCCGCATATGGCGGGATGCTGTACGTGACTTTGCAGGACAATATCTCGGGGAATCAAGTGGCGGAGATCGATGCGGAGAGCACCCGGGTCGTCCGGTATCTGCGTGTGGGGAGACTCCCCTCCGGGATCGCCGCGGACCCGGACGGTCGGGCGATCTATGTGGCGAATCATGACGATGACCTACTCTCCATCGTGGACCTCGGTTCTGGCGTCGCTCAGAATGTGCCGGTGGGAGCGCGTCCTCTCGGGTGCGCGGTGAGTCCGGGCGGCGACTCAGTCTACACCGCTAACGCAGGGAGCATCTCGCGGGTCGATGCGGCCGGGGCTGTGGAGGTCGAGCGACTGTCGATTCCCGATTCTCGACTCGCCGGAATCGTCGTCGCGGGGCTTCCCGACGGCACGGATCTGGTGTATGCGACCGACACGGCTCAGAATCGGGTGTGGATGTGGCATCCCGCAAGTGGTGAGCACCGCGCCATCGACGTGGGATTCGGCCCGTTTGGATTGGTCGCCACCCGGGATGGCCTCCGTGTGTTTGTTGCGGAGATGGATGCGAATGGAGTGGGGGAGTTCATGGGTGAATGACACGAGTTTTTCAGTAAAGTCCCGTAGAGCGTGCAGCTTGCTCGTTTCCTGTAACGCACAACCGGTTGTGATTGAACCAGCCAGCGGCAGGCTCTACTTCTGCCGTTAGTCCCGTAGAGCGTGCAGCTTGCTCGTTCCTGTAACGCACAACCGGTTGTGATTGAACCAGCCAGCGGCAGGCTCTACTTCTGCCGTTAGTCCCGTAGAGCGTGCAGCT
>JAJRVX010000387.1:0-7304 GCA_024277095.1 Chloroflexota bacterium | reverse complement strand
GGCGGCGATCTGGAGGCTGCCCTGCGCGCCGCCCTGCGGCCGGATGGGCTCGGCGTGATCATCAACGTGTCTCGCGGCATCGCCCGGGCGGAGAACCCACGGGAGGCCGCGCTGGACCTCTACGATGCCATCAACGCCGCCCGAAAGGCGGCATCCGCATCGCCTTCAGGCCGGACGCTGGCCGCCCTGCGCCCGCTGATCCTGCGCCTGTACGATCTGGGAGCGATCCGGTTTGGCCAGTTCACGCTGGCCTCCGGACGGACCTCCCCCATCTATATCGACCTGCGGCTGCTGGTGAGCGATGCCGGCGCGCTGCGCATGGCCGCGCAGGCCTACGCCGATCGGCTGCGGGGCCTTCGCTTCGATCGACTGGCGGGCGTGCCCTACGGAGCGCTCCCCATCGCCACCGTCGTCGGCCAGCTGCTCGGCCGCCCCCTCATCTACCCACGCAAGGAGGCCAAGCAGCACGGGCTTGGCCGCCGGATCGAGGGGACTTACGGGGCCGACGAGCGGGTCGTGATCATCGAGGATCTGATCACCAGCGGGGGCAGCGTGCTGGATGCGGTGAGGGCGCTGCGTGATGCAGGGCTTCAGGTCACCGACGCGGTGGTGCTCATCGATCGAGAGCAGGGCGGCGTGGAGAACCTGGCCGCGGCGGGGGTCACCGCCCACGCGGTGATGCGTCTGAGCGACATGCTGACCGTGTTGGTGGAGGCTGGCCGCATCACCGCCGAGCAGGCGCAGGCGGTCCGGACCTATCTGGCGGAGAACCGGGGATGAGCGTAGACCTCAGCGTCGATCTGTGCGACGTCCGGCTCCCGAACCCGATGATCCTGGCTTCCGGTATCCTGGGGACCAGCGCGGCGCTGATGGAGCGGGTGGGACGCGGCGGCGCGGGCGCCGTGACCAGCAAGTCGTGCAGCCCGCAGCCCCGAGAGGGGCACCCCAACCCGACGGTGATCAAATGGGGGCCGGGGTTCCTGAACGCGGTGGGGCTGGCCAACCCCGGCATGGAGGCCCAGGTCGAGATCCTGCGGGAGACGCGCCGTCGGCTGGCGGACACGGGCGTGGCCATCATCGGCAGCATCTTCGCCGAGACGGTGGAGGGCTTCGCCCGGGTGGCGGAGGCACTGAGCACGGCGGAGCCCGACCTGCTGGAGGTGAATATCTCCTGCCCGAACGTGGCCCACGAGCTCGGGGCGCCCTTCGCGTCGGCGCCGGAGACGGCGGCAGCGGTCACCCGGGCGGTGAAGTCGGCCACGGACATCCCCATCATCGTCAAGCTCTCCCCCAATGTGACGGACATCGCCGTCATCGCCCGGGCGGTGGAGGAGGCGGGCGCCGACGCCATCGCCGCCATCAACACGGTGTCCGGCATGGTTATTGATATCGAGGCCGCCCGGCCCATTTTAGCCAATCAAGAGGGCGGGATCTCCGGCCCGGCCATCAAGCCCATTGCCGTCCGCTGCGTGTATCGCTGCTATCAGGCGGTCTCCATCCCCATCATCGGCATCGGCGGGGTGAGCAGCGGCGCCGATGCCATCGAGATGATCATGGCGGGCGCCCGCGCGGTGGGCGTGGGATCGGCCGTGTTCTGGGGTGGCGTGGACACGCTGGGACGAATCGCCCGGGAGATAGCGGAGTTCATGGCCGGGCATGGCTACGCCCGGATCAGCGACATGGAGGGGCTGGCCCATCGGCCCCAGCCCCCGACGCCGAATAGCCTGCAGGGGTGTGGAAGTGAAGGGTCCAACCCAAAGCCAGAAACGCCGATCGATCCGGTTGCGTGATTACGATTATGCCCAGTCCGGCGCGTATTTCATCACCGTCTGTGCCCACCAACGCCAATGCCTGTTTGGAGAGATCGTGGACGGGAAGATGCAAATCAATCCATTTGGCGAGATCGTGAAGGAGGAATGGTTCAAAACCGCTGTTATCCGCCCCAATGTGACGCTATTCGACGATGAATTTGTGATCATGCCCAACCATATCCACGGTATCATCTGGATCGTGGATGATGTAGGGGCACGGCGGCGCCGTGCCCCTACCCTGGAACGATTCGGCAAACCGGTATCCGGTTCGATCCCCACCATCGTTCGTGCGTTCAAATCCGCCGTCACCCGGCGGATCAACGCGCTGCGGGGGACGCCGGGCGCGCCCGTCTGGCAGCGCAACTATTACGAACACGTCATCCGAAACGAACCCGCCCTCCACCACATCCGGGAATACATCGCCACCAATCCGGCACGATGGGCCGTGGACCGGGAAAACCCCAACCGCCAGGAACAGGATCCCTTCGATCGCTGGCTGGCAGGGCAAGGCAGGCTCCCTCCGAGCCACCGCCCAGCCCCACCCCATAGAGGGACGAATCGACTCCCACTTCCATACCCTGGCGGAGGCGAACGATGACGCTGCACCTGGATCGCTGCGCGCCGGACCTGCCCCGGGCGGCCCGGGTCACGGACACGTGGGAGGAAAACTACCGCACCCGTACCTTCGTGCTGGACTTGCGGTTGGAGGCCCGGCCGGGCCAGTTCGTGATGGTCTGGCTGCCCGGCATCGAGGAACGCCCGCTGAGCCTCGTCTCGGGCGATCCAGTGTCGTTCACCGTGGCCCGGGTGGGGCCGTTCACGACCGCGCTGCACCAGCTCCGGACAGGCGATCGCCTGTGGGTGCGGGGGCCATATGGCAACGGTTTTGAGATGCGTGGCCAACACCTGCTATGCGTGGGCGGCGGCTACGGCGTGGCGCCCATGCTCTTCCTGGCTCGGGAGGCGTTGGCCACTGGACGCCGGGTGACGGCCATCATCGGCGCCCGCACCGCCGACGATCTGCTGCTCACCCAGCGGTTCGCCGAACTGGGATGCCCCGTGACCACGACCACGGACGATGGGTCGGCCGGGATCCATGGGCTGGCCACCGACGGCATCCGCCGCGTGCTGGAACGGGAGCCGGTGGACGAGATCTATGCCTGCGGGCCGCGCCCCATGCTGGAGGCCATCCTGCAGCTGTGTCAGGCGACGCGGCTGCCCTGTCAGTTGAGCTGGGAAAATAAGATGCGCTGTGCCATCGGCATCTGCGGCACGTGCGAGCTGGACGGCTGGCTGGTGTGCCGCGAGGGGCCGGTGCAGCGCTGGGCGCCGGAGGAGACGACGTGATCTCGGCCATCGTTTTGGCCGCGGGGATGTCTCGCCGCATGGGGCGGCCCAAGCTGCTGCTCCCCCTCGGCGACGAGCTGGCGATCCAGCGCGTGATGCGCACGGTGACAGGCTCCACCGTGGACGAGACCATCGTGGTCGTCGGGCATCGGCGGGCGGAGATGGAGGATGCGCTCAAGCAGTTCCCCGCTCGCGTGGTGTATAATCCCGATTACGCGCAGGGCGAGATGTTGTCCTCCATCCAGACGGGGCTGCGGGCCGCGTCCCCCCAGGTCACGGCCGCCCTCATCGTCCTGGGCGATCAGCCGGGGATCTCCACGGCGGTCATCGACCGGATCGTCACCGCGCTGCGGGCGCACGGCGACCAGATCTGTCTGCCCACCTATGGCGGTCAACGCGGCCATCCCATCGGCCTGCCGCGCCGGTTCTGGCCGGAGGTGCTGGCGCTGGGATGGGATGCCAGCCTGCGCGATGTGATCCGGCGCCACCGAGAGGACATCATGGAAGTGGCCGTCCCCGACGAGGCCGTGCTCATAGATATGGACACGCCGGAGGACTACGAACGGGCGCTTGGGCGACTGGAGTAGCAAGGAGAGCGGCGTCAGTAACAGATTCCGTCTTTCGTCCGTCGTTTTTGGTCCGTCGTCGTATTTTCTGAACCAGAGATCGGAGATTATGGAGACGCTCTATCGCAAGCTGGCTGAGTTCCTGGAGCGTGGTGAGACAGTAGCCGTAGCCACCATCATCGAGGTGAAGGGCTCCGTGCCTCGCGAGGTGGGGGCCAAGATGATCATCCACCCGCTGGGGCAGCACGTGGGCACCGTGGGCGGCGGCTGCGGAGAGGCGGACGTCATCCGGGCCGCGCTGGATGTGATCCGCACCGGCCAACCGACCACCGTGACGGTCGACCTCACCGAGGACATCTCCCTGCAGAGCACGGGCGTGTGCGGCGGCATCATGCAGGTATACGTCGAGCGGTGGCGATCCGACGAGCCCCCCCCCGCCCGCCAGATCATCGACGCCATCCTGCACTCCATCGAGGAGCGGGAATCCGTGGCGCTGGTCACCGTGACGCAGGCGCCTCCGGAGCTGACGACGGCGCGTGGCCGCCACGCCGTCGTGTGGCTGGACCGCCCCCCATTGGGCGATCTGGGCCTGGGTGATCGAGAGGCACAGGCCCTGTCCGACGCACGAGAAGCGCTGAGCCAGCGCCAACACCGGATCCTGCGCTATCCGTCTCCGGACGGCGCATTGGAGCTGTTCGTCGAGGTGCAGCACCGCCCACCGCGTCTTATCATCGTCGGCGCGGGACACATCGCCCAGCCGCTGGCACAATTGGGGAGCATGTGCGACTTCCGGGTCACCGTGCTGGACGATCGGCCGCAGTTCGCCCAACCGGATCGCTTCCCTACGGCCGACGAGGTGATGGCCGCGCCGCTGCAGGAGACGATGCGGCGATGGGCCCAGGAGGGCCACCTGGACCCGGACACCTACATCGTCCTGGTCACCCGGGGACATCAACACGACGTCGATTGCCTGCTGGAGGTGCTGGACGCCCCCGTCGCTTACCTGGGGATGATCGGCAGCCGCCGCCGCGTGCGCGCCGTGTTCCAACTGCTCAGCGAGGAGAAGGGGATCCCAGAGGAGAAGTTCGACCGGGTATACGCTCCCATCGGGCTGGACATCAGCGCCCATACCCCAGCCGAGATCGCCGTGTCCATCATGGCGGAGATCATCAAAGTCCGACGTGGCGGCGGTACAGGGGCTTCTCTGTCCGAGCGCCGCCGCTCCTCCCAACAGTGAGCCTGGCTATTCGCTCATACTGGCATACGCCACACTGTCGGGCGGCGAAAGGCGCTGCCTTCCGCCATCCACACCAAGATACAATCCCGTCCCTCAGCCCAGCCAATCCTCGACGGCCAACCCCGGTATCCGCTCAAAGTGGTGACGGTTGTGGGTGACCAACGGGATCCCATGCGCCAGAGCGATGCTGGCGATCTGAAGGTCCAGGTCGTTCAACCGCTTCCCGGTCCGCTCCAGTTCGGCCTTCAACAAGCCAAACCGACGGGCGGCCCCTTCATCATAGGGGAGGATCGTGACGGCGGCAAGCAGCACATCTAAACGAGCCAGATTCTCCAGAGCTCGTGCCGACTTATGAGCTCCGTGGGTCAGCTCTCCCACACTGATCGCCGTCACCGCCAATTCCTCATCCGGCGTGATGTGGTCCCGTAAGTCCAACCGGCCGCGCAGCAGGGCCACACAGTGATCGCTGTCCAGGACCCTCACAGCGCGACCTCAGCCCGTGAACCTTGATGCTCCCGGTCGGCGTTGATCTCCTCAGCCAGGGCGGCCAGTTCTTCCTCATCGCGCCACAAACCAAATGCGGCCATAGCCGGGTGGGCTTCCCCGGCTTCGATCTGAGACAGAAGATCCTTATCCTGGCCGAGGGCCAGAGCCAGTTGCCGGGCAGCTTGCGCTGAACGCTCCAGACGCTCCCACTCCGCTGCGCTGACCAAGACGGCCATCGGGCGCTTCCGCCGCTGGATCAAGAAGCGCTCCCCCGCCGCCGCCCGCGAGATTAAATCCGAAAAACGGCTCTTCGCCTCGGCGATACTGACGACTTTCATACCTCACCTCATCTCTCAAATTGGACAAAATGACCTGTTGGTGACATCGTAACATAAAGCAGGCGAGCACGCAAGGCTTTGCATCCGAGATTCACCGGCACAGAAGCCTTACTTTTCAGCCTGGATGGTCTCCATAAATACGCGACCGTCACCTCAGCGCCCACCAAATGTCAGGTAAGATCCCGCCCGATAATGGAACATGAGCAGGGGAGGGGACGTCTCCAACTATGATGAAACGCCTTGGCATGTTCCACTATCTGCTCCTGTTGATCGGCGGGCTCGTAGTGGGTGCAGGGCTCCTCGTCGCCAGCATCCTGGCCGGGCTGCCCTCACCCGAACGGCTGGCCGAGAGTCAGATCGCGCCCAGCACCCTCATCCTCGATCGCCACGGGCGATTGCTGTACGAGGTTATCGATCCACAGGGGGGGAAGCACACCCCTGTCCCGCTCTCCGCCATCCCGCAGGCCTGCCGCCAGGCGGTCATCGCCACCGAGGACAGCCGCTTCTACCAGCACCCGGGCTTCGACCTGCGAGCCATCGCCCGGGCGGCGTGGCAGGACCTGCGAGAGAGGCGCATCGTCAGCGGCGGCAGCACCATCACCCAGCAGGTAGTGCGCAACCTGCTGCTCTCCCCCTCCGAGCGGCAACGACGCACCCTCACACGCAAGCTGCGTGAGGCCTGGCTGGCCTGGCGGCTCACCCGCCGTTACAGCAAGGACGAGATCCTGGCCATCTACCTGAATCAGAGCTACTTCGGGCACTTCGCCCATGGCATCGAGGCGGCCGCCCAGGCCTATTATGGGAAGTCGGTCGCCGAGCTGGACCTGGCCGAGTGCGCCCTGCTGGCCGGATTGCTCCAATCGCCCACGATGTACAACCCGCTGGAGCACCCCGAAGCCGCCGCGGCGCGCCAGCGAGTCGTCCTGGAGCTGATGGTGAAGGACGGATACATCACGCCCGAGGAGGCGGATCTGGCGGCCGCCGAGCCCCTGCGCTTTGCCTCCAGCCCGTTCCCCATCGAGGCTCCCCATTTCGTGATGTACGTCCAGGAACTGCTGGAAGAGATGTTCGGCATCGAGCGGCTACGGGCAGGCGGGCTACGGGTGTACACATCGCTGGACCTGGACCTCCAGCACACCGCCGAGTCCGTTGTGCGGCGGAAGCTGCGCGAGATCCAGGAGGACGAGAACGCGCCGTCGGAGCTTCGGGTGGACACGGCGGCGCTGGTGGCGCTGGATCCACGCACTGGCGAGATCCTGGCCATGGTAGGCAGCCCCGACTATTTCGACGCCCGTATCAACGGGGCGGTCAACGGCGCGCTGGCGCTGCGTCAGCCGGGCTCGGCCATCAAGCCCATCACCTATGCCGTGGCCTTCGACCCGGAGCAGGCCGCCCGGGCCGGGCGCGAGGTCTACACGCCCGCCACCATGGTGGCGGATGTGCGCACTGTGTTCCCCACCCGGGAGGGCGACCCATATATCCCCCTCAACTACGATCTGGACTTCCACGGCCCCGTGTT
>JAJRVX010000023.1:0-22080 GCA_024277095.1 Chloroflexota bacterium | reverse complement strand
GTGGCCGCCTCGATGCCATCCCATGGACAGGCCCGCAGGTAGGGCAGCAACGGCTTCATGGCCCCGTCGACGTGGATATGGACGAACTTACCCGCCTCGTGGAGCTGCTCCACCCGACGCCGGTAATACGGGATAAGATGCTCGTTCCAGATGGGCGGTGGATCCATATGGGCGTCGATATTCTCGCCCAAGTTGAGGATAGGGGCCGGGCACGTGCAAAGGAGCTGGTACAGGGCGTCATCCGCTTTGCTTGCCACTTCCATGTAGTGCGCGATCTTCTCCGGACAGTCGTGCATGGCGTAGATGGTGTTCTCAAATCCCATATGCTCGATGAACAGGCCCTGCAGGGGCGAGCGACGAAAATAGAATTGGGGGGCGCCGCGCATCCCGATCCGCTCCAGGTCGGCCTGATAGGCCTCCTCGTCCCACCACCACTCCTCATCCTGCACGATGTACTCCAATACGCGCAGGTCGTCGACACCCTTTACCTTGTACTCATCATGGTAAGCGGAGATCCCCCACGCGTCGTAACGGAGGACCTCCCGCAGCGTTCCCACGGGGGTCTCCCAATATCGCGCGATCCGTTTCTCATCCAATTGATCCTCGCGCACGCGCACCCTGTGGTAGCGCACCCGCAATGGAGAAGTGAAATAGCGCACCGAGGCCAGGCAGTCATCGTAAACGTCCAGCAGGCTGGCGTCCCTGTACTCGGGCGGAAGCGTCCCCCGCTTGCGATTCACGCGATACCAGAACTCGATCCGGGGCTGCCACAGCACGCCCCCCGGATCCTCTCCACGAAAGACGGCCAGGTTCATCCCACGCCAGTTGGGGACCCCTTCACGCGAATATGGCATCCTTCTCCTCCTCCTCGCCCCGGCGACCGAGCCTCACATCGCTATGATACTCGCTGACAACGGGAATGTCCAGCATGGATGAGAGAGGCCGCCCCCCAATTTGACGCCGTTACGCCTTCCGTCTATAATCCAGGACTAGACTGACCAGTCGGTTTAGAGGGGTCGCGAAAGGGGCAGGGATGATGAACCCGACACAACGGGTCGTTCTCTTGATCGTCTCCGTCATCCTGGGCGCGATCTACGGCTACCTGGCGGGCGTCGTCGGCAAGGGAAGACGTCCGTACGGCCTGGCCGGGGATCTCCTCATAGGGATCGCCTGCCAATCCATCGTCAGCATCACCCTCTTCTGGCTCGTGCCGAAGATGGGGTTCACCGCACCGATCTGGCGATGGCTTTCGGCCCTCGGCGACACCAGCATCGTGACGATCTTCATCCTATGGCTGGCCCGCCGCATACAGGAAGGATACCCCAGAAGCTTCGGCGAGCCCGTCTCACCATATCACACGACCAAGGAGCAGAGAAACGGATGGCGCTGTCCCGGATGAACAGGACGGAGGATCGGCGGACGCAGATCTTGCAGGCCGCCATGGTATGTTTTGCCCGTCATGGCTATCACCGCACGACGATGGACGAGATCGTGCGGGAGAGCGGGTTGAGCAAGGGGAGCCTGTACTGGTACTTCAAGAGCAAAAAGGAGCTGTTCCTCTCCATCATCGACGCGTGGATCTCGGGGATCAATCAGACGCTCCAGGAGCTCTCCCGGATGGAGGAGATGACGTGGGCCGATCGGCTGCGGCGCGCGGCCGAGCTGATCGCCGAGGATATCGCCAAGCAGCGCGACTTCGCCTCGCTCACGCTGGAGTTCTGGGCGCAGATGCAGCAGGACGAGCAGGTGCGAGAGCGCATGGTTCGCATCTATCAGGAGACCGTGGACGTGCTACAGCGCTTCATCGCCGCGGGCATTCAGGCGGGGGAGTTCCACCCGACCGACCCGCGAGCGGCGGCCGCGGTGCTCATCGCCGCGTTCGACGGGATGATGCTCCAATGGTCCATGATGCCGGATCAGCTCCACTGGCCTGACCTCAGCCACATGATCATGGACATCTTCCTTCACGGACTGGAAGCGCGTTGAAGCCATGACCCCCTTAGACACGGATCTGGCGATCCAGGCGGAGAAGCTGACGAAGACATTCGGCGACGTGACAGCAGTAGACGGCCTGAACCTGGCCATCCGGCCCGGGGAGATCTTCGGGCTTATCGGCCCGGACGGCGCCGGCAAGACCACGACGATTCGCCTGCTGGCGGCTGTGATGGTGCCCAGCGACGGCCGGGCCCTTGTGGGCGGCTTCGACACCGTGCGGCAGGCGGAGGACATACGCAAGATCATCGGCTATATGCCGCAACATTTCAGCCTCTACGGCGATCTGACGGTGCTGGAGAACCTGAACTTCTTCGCCGACGTGTTCGGCGTCCGCGGCCGGGAGCGCCGCGAGCAGATCGACCGGCTCCTGGCCTTCGCCCGCCTGGAGGAGTTCACCGACCGCCGCGCCGCGCACCTCTCCGGCGGGATGCAGAAGAAGCTGGCCCTGGCCTGCGCGTTGATCCATCGCCCGCGCATCCTGTTCCTGGACGAGCCCACCACCGGCGTCGACCCCATCTCCCGCCGCGAGTTCTGGGACATCCTGTCCGATCTGCACGTGCAGGGCGTGACCCTCTTCGTCAGCACGCCGTACATGGACGAGGCGGAGCATTGCTCGCGCGTGGGATTGATGTTCCGGGGACAGATCATTGAGCGAGGCACGCCGGACGAGATCAAGGCGCTGGTGCCGGGACAGTTGCTGGCGATATGGACCCGGGACCTGCTCCGGGCCCGGCGGGTGGTCGCCCCCCTGGAGGGCGTCTACGAGGTGCAAACCTACGGCGATCTGCTGCACGTCTTCGTGGATGACGCCGAAAAACGGCAGCCGGAGGTGGAGGCCGCCCTGAGAGACGCCGACGTGTCCTTCGAGCAGATCCGGCGCAGCATCCCGCGCATGGAAGAGGCGTTCATCTCCCTGATCCGCAGGCAGTTAGAGGGCGAACGTGGACCTACACAAAGTTCGGGCAGTCGTCCGTAAAGAGTGGATCCATATCACGCGCGATCCCCGCACCTTCTTTCTGGTGACCATATCGCCGGTGTTCCTGCTGATCGTGCTGGGGTACGCCTTCTCCGTCGACGTGAAGAACGTGGCCGTGGCCGTGATGGACTACGATCGGACGGTCCTCTCCCGGGCGTACACCCAGGGGATCGATAACAGCGCTGAGCTGGATGTCTGCTGCTACCTGGATCGCTGGGAGGAGATTCAGCCGCTGCTGGAGCGATCGAGGGCGCGTGCCGTGGTCATCATCCCGCCGGGATTCGCGAAGGAGCTCATGGCGGGGAGGCCGCCCACCCTGCAGATCATCGTGGACGGCACGGATCCGAACACCGGACAGCACGCGATCACCTACCTTGGGGGGTACACCGGCGCCTTCGTGGCCGACCGAATCGCAAGCGCCCTGGCCCCGGGCGGCCCCGACATCCCGTTGCCGCGGATCGAGTTGCAGGTGCGCACCTGGTACAACCCGGCGTTCAAATCGGTGATCGGGATGGTGCCGGGCCTGATCGCCATCGTGCTGACCATGCCCGCCATGTCGATCACCCTGTCCCTGGCCCGGGAGCGGGAATGGGGAACGCTGGAGCAGCTCATCTCCACGCCGCTACGGCGGTCGGAATTGCTGATCGGCAAGCTGCTTCCCTACGTGCTCAGCGGCCTGATCGGGGTGATCCTGTGCACCCTGGTGGGGATGCAGCTCTTCGGCGTGCCGTTCCGGGGGAGCTTTCCCCTGTTCATGCTCCTCTCGGCGGACTTCTTCCTCGCCAGCCTGGGCCTGGGGCTGCTGATGGCGATCTTCATCGGCAATCAGCAACTGGCGATGATCGTGTCCCTGCTGGTATTCCTCTTCCCCGGATTCTTCCTGTCCGGTTTGATCTTCCCCATCTCCGCCATGCCGCCGGAGATGCGTCTGGAGGCCTATTCCGTTCCCACAACCCACTACGTGACCATCAGCCGCAGCATCTTCCTGAAGGGCGCCGGGTTGGACATCCTATGGCCCTATGCCCTGGCGCTGCTTATCATGGGGTCCGGGTTCTCGCTCTTGACCATCCTGCTGTTCCGCAAGAGGTTGTGACCCGATGCTCATCCGCATTCTGACGCTGACCGGTAAAGAGTTGATCCAGCTACGACGGAACTGGCTGCTGGCGCTCTTCATCCTGTTCGGCCCCATGTCCGAGCTGATCGCCGTCGCCTACTCCACCTCGCAGGATATCGACCATCTGCCGACGGCGGTGATCGACTACGATCGCTCACAAGCCAGCCGGGCCTTTCTCCAGGCGCTGGTGAACACGGAGACCTTCGATCTGAACTACTGGCCGGAGGATGAGACCGCCATCACCCGGCTGCTCGACGCGGGCAAGGTGGTGGCTGCGGTGATCATCCCGCCGGGCTTCGAAGATGCGCTCATGCCGGGCCACGCCGGCCGGTCGGAGGTGCAGGTTATCCTGGACGGCTCGGACCCGACATCGGCGCGAACGGCCATGCGATCGGCGGAAGGGGTGGTCGCCCGGATGAATCAGGATCTGGCGGCGCGGCAACTGGGCATCGCGGCCACCTCCTTCGGCAGCTTTGAGCCCAGCGTGCGGGTCTGGTTCAACGAGGAACTGCGAGAGGCCAACTACACCGTGCCCTCCGAGCTGGGATTCATCCTGTACGTGGTGGCGTTGATGATCGCCTCCCTGGGGATCGCCCGGGAACGAGAGCTGGGGACGCTGGAGCAGCTGCTGATCACCCCCCTGCGTCCCATCGAGCTCATCATCGGCAAGGCGATCCCGGCCGTCATCCTGGCCTATGCCGAATTCCTGCTGCTGCTGGCGGTCACCCTCGTCATCTTCAAGGTGCCGATGCGCGGCTCATGGCCCTTGCTGTTGGGCGTGGCGCTCTTCTACCTCTTCGTCGAGCTGGGATGGGGGATCCTGGTATCCTCCGTCTCCAGGACCCAGCAGCAGGCGTTGTTGTTCGTGTTCATGCTGGCCATGGGAGAGATGGTGTTCTCCGGATATATGATCCCCGTCGAGACGCTCCCCCGGCCACTCCAGATCCTGTCGAACTTCGTCCCGATCCGACACTTCCTCATCATCCTGCGGGGCATTTTATTGAAGGGAGCGGGGATCCAGGCCTTCTGGTACGAGCTGGGAATGCTGGCATTGCTGGGGATGATCATCACGACGGTGACCTTTGTCGTCCTGAGGCATTTGCAGCTGGATTGAGTCACGGGATGGGGTGGGGCGATCCATGAGTTGCCTACCCGAGAGGCGAATCGACGGGGATCGCAACTCACGTATCCATGTGATGCTATCGACCACGGGTAAGGTAGGGGAATGAGCACATCGGACAAGCTCGCGATCGTCACTCAGGAGCTGACGAAACGATTTGGGTCCTTCACGGCCGTAGATCGGATCAACTTCTCCGTGCGGGAGGGGGAGATCTTTGGGTTCCTGGGCCCCAACGGATCCGGCAAGACCACGACGATCCGGATGCTGTTGGGCCTGCTGCGGCCCACGTCGGGAAGCGCGCAGATCCTGGGATACGATGTCGCCCGGCAGACCGGCCAGGTGCGTCGGATCGCCGGGTACATGTCACAGCGATTCAGCCTGTACGATGACCTGACGGTGACGGAAAACCTGAACTTCTACGGCCGCACCTATGGCGTGCGCGGCCGGGAGCTGGAGGAACGCAAGCGGTTTGTGCTGGAGATGGCGGGGTTGGTCGGTCGGGAGCGGGAGCTCACCCGCAACCTCTCGGGCGGATGGAAGCAGCGGCTGGCGCTGGGGGCCGCCATCCTGCACCGTCCCCGCATCCTGTTCCTGGACGAGCCTACCGCCGGCGTCGATCCGGTCTCCCGCCGCCAGTTCTGGGATCTGCTCTATCAATTGGCGGACGAGGGCACCACGATCTTCGTCACGACGCACTACATGGACGAGGCGGAGCACTGTCACCGACTGGCGTTCATCCACCGAGGGCGCATCGTCGCGCAGGGCACCCCGGTTGAGATCAAGACGCATCAGATGCGCGGGCAGGTGATCGAGATCGTTTGCGAGCCCACAGAGGCGGCCCTGATCGCGCTGCGCGCCATGGACCGGTTCGACGAGGTGGCCCTCTACGGCGCGCGGATCCACGTCGCCGCCCCGAACATCGCCCAGCATGAGGATGCGATCCGGGCCACCCTGCTGAAGGCGGGGGTACGGATTATCGCTATGAGCATCATCCCCCCCTCTCTGGAGGACGTGTTCATCTCCCGCCTCCGTTAGTGAGTGGGGATTTCACGAGAGGTGAGGCATGGTCAAGCGGATTCTCTTCGTTGTGATCCTGATCGCCGTGCTAGGTATAGGGGCATGGCAGGGATATCGCTTCGTGCAACGTCGGCCCGAAGCGGTGCAGCAGGTCCTGACCGACCTGGAGTTCACCACCGGAGCAGACACGGGTCACCTGAAAGCGTCGGGCATCATCGAGGCCCATCAGATTGAGGTGGCGCCCGAGATGGGCGGGGTGATCGTAGAGCTGCCCGTGCATGAGGGGGACCTGGTGGAGGAGGGGCAGCTTCTGGTTCAGATGGACACGGATGTGATCGACGCGCAGTTGGAGCAGGCGGCCGCCGCGGTGGCGGTGGCCCAGGCCCAGTTGGAGCTGGTGAAGGCCGGCCCCCGTGAGGAGCAACTGCGGCAGGCTGAGGCAGCGGTACGCCTGGCCGAGGCCTCCCGCGACGCGGCGCGCCAGGCGTGGGAGGACGCCAAGGAGATGCGCGACCACCCCCAGGAGCTGGATCTGCAACTGATCACCGCCCGGGTGGAGGTCGCGATCGCTGAAAAGCAGGTGCTGGCGGCACAGGCCAACGCCCGCGCCATGGATCTGGAGCATGAGATGTGGGGTCGCATGGTGCGATCCCTGGCGGAGGGGTTTGACGTGGTCCTGCCGGGCGGGTACGGCTTCCACTACACGCCGGGGACGGACAAGATCCAGGCCGCCAACCTGCAATGGAACCTCGCCGGCCAGAAGGCATGGGAGGCATGGCAGGCGGTGGAGGAGGCCAAGGCCCAGCTCCGGGCGGCCCAGGCACGCCTGCGAAACCTGGAGGCCAAACGCAACAACCCGATCGAGCTGGAGATCCAGGTGGACCAGGCAGAGGCGGCCTTCCACGGCGCCGAGGCGCAGGTGGCACAGGCCAGGGCGGCGCTGGAACGCCTGCGAGAGGGGGCCACGCAGGAGCAGATCGAGGTCGCCCAGGCGCGGCTGAAACAGGCCGAATCCGCCCTCGATCGCCTGATGACGCAGCGCGAGAAGCTCACGCTGCGCGCCCCGCGCTCGGGGGTGATCGTAGCCAGACCTGCGAACCGCGGGGAGGCGGTGATGCCGGGCACCCCGCTCCTCAAGATCGCCGATCTCGATCAGGTCACGCTCACCGTGTACGTGCCCGAGGATAAGATCGGCCTGGTGCGCCTGGGGAACGAGGTGAAGGTCACTGTGGATTCCTTCCCCGACCGGACGTTCACCGGCCGGGTGACGTATATCGCCGACCAGGCGGAGTTCACGCCCAAGAACGTGCAGACCGCGGAGGAGCGCGTCAGCATGGTCTTCGCGGTCAAGATCACCCTGCCGAATCCGGATCACGCCCTGAAGCCGGGCATGCCGGCTGACGCCGATTTCGGCCCCATTCGGGATCTGTGAGGGGGTTATATAATGAAGGGAAATATCTCTCGGTACGGGATCATCCTAGCCGCCGTGATCGCGGGACTCCTCTTGGTGCCCCTGCACTCGCTGGCGCGGCCCCAACAGCGGGTCGTTGTAACCGCCTCGGGCACGATCGAGGCGGAGGAGGTGAAGATCAGCTCGGAGACCGGCGGGCGCGTCGTCTCCGTGTTCGCCGACGAGGGCGACCCGGTGGAGGAGGGACAGCTGCTGGTGCAACTGGACGACTCGCTGCTGGTCGCCCAGGTGGGAGAGGCGGAGGCGGCGGTCGCCTCGGCCCGTGCCATGCTCGCCGAGACGAAGTCCGGGCCACGGCCCTCGGAGATCGCGGCCGCCCAAGCGGAGGTCCAGCGCGCCCAGGCCGAGCTGGCCGGGGCGCGAGCGGCCTACCAGCACGCCCAGGAGCTGCTGGAAACCCCGCACGACCTCATCGCGCAGATCGATGATGCTAAAGCGCGCATCGAGCTGGCCGAGGCGCAGCTGGGCCAGGCGCAGGCGCGGTACAACGCAGCGAAGGCGTTGCGGGACGGCGCCACCGGCGGCTCGGACGAAGACAAGACGAAGCGGGCGGTCTACGAGCAGCAAATGGTAGCGGCCCAAGCCTCCATAGAGGCGGCGGAGGAGGCCAAGAAGGGCGCCCAGGCGTTACTGGCCGCCCTGGAGGATATCCGTCGCAATCCGCTCTCCCTCATCGCCGAGGTGCACAGGACGGAAGGGCAGGTGAAGATCGCCGAAGCCGGCCTGGCGCTGGCCCAGGCGAAGCTGGACGCGCTCCTGGCCGGCCCGCGGATGGAAGAGATCGTGGCCGCCGAAGCCCAGGTACAACAGGCGGAGGCCGCGCTGCACCTCGTTCAGGTGCAGCGGGAGAAGCTGTCCCTGCGCAGCCCCATCTCCGGGCTGGTCACCAGCCGCCTGGTGGATCCGGGCGAGCTGGCAGCCCCGGGCGCCGTCCTGATGACCGTGGCGGACCTGGACCAGGTGACCCTGCAGATCTTCGTGCCGACCAGCCGCATCGGGCACGTGAAGCTGGGACAGAAGGCGATCGTGAAGGTGGATTCCTTCCCCGATCGGGAGTTCCACGGCCGCGTCGTTTACATCGCCGACCGGGCCGAGTTCACGCCCAAGAACGTGCAGACGCAGGAGGATCGCGTCCAGACGGTGTTCGCCGTGAAATTGCAACTGGAGAATCCAGAACATCTGCTGAAGCCGGGCATGCCGGCCGACGCCACGCTGATCGAATGAGGGACCGGCCTCCCAACAGGTCCGGACATTCAGGCAGGGCGGGTCCCGGAACCCGTCCTGCCTTTTGCTGTTACCTCGCCGGACGTGTTTGACGCCCCCATCGATTCCAGTTAAGATAGCTGCGCCGCTCGCAGATCGCTGGCGGCCCCAGAGCGTCCCCACAACACAAGAGTCTGGAACCCGTAATGTACGGAAAGGTGAGATCCCATGGCGATGAACCAGCAGGAGTCGTTGGAGGCTATCCGCAAGCTCTTGACGGCGCGTGATGAAGAGGAGTTGAGCCGGCTGATCGGGCTATATTTGCCCGCGATCGATGGTACGTTCTTCTCGGTCCTGAACGAGGTCGTGGCGCAGTTGAGACGGGAGAACAAGTCTCAGATCGCCCATGCGTTGGAGGCACTGGGCGCTCAGATGCTTACGATGAAGACCCTGATCTGATCGATGGTGGCATCTCACAAACTGATCCAGGTCCTGCTCTCGACGATGGTCATCGCCGTCGTCACCTGGATTGGAGAGCGACATAGAGGAGTGGCGGGCATCCTGGCTACGATGCCGCTGACCATCCTGGTCACGCTGGTGATCGTGTTCCAGAACACCGACGGGGATCACGTCAAGGTTTCCGAGTTCCTCCTGGCCAGCCTGGGCGGCATCGTGGGGACGACCTGCTTCCTCCTCGCCGCCTGGTGGGCCGCGTCCCGCCGTTACAATCTGTGGCTGGTGATCCTGATCGGCTACGGCGCTTGGGGGGCGGCCCTTATCGCCGGCCGGGCGATCTCACGGCTCCTACCGTGAGTCAGGCGACGGGCACCGCCGCTTATGGGACCCGATAGAGCAGGAACCAGGCGTCGGACAGCGGCCACAACTTGGGCCGACGGGCCACCAACTGCCATCCCATCCCCTCACATTCCGCGAACAGCTCGTCCCGATCAAAGGTGCGCCAACGCCACTGGCCGGGGAGGTACGGGCGCCGGCCGGTCACTCGTCGGCGAAGGCGGCGCGTTGCCCTGGGGATCGGCGCGTTCAGGCAGGCCTCGATCAGGACGTAGGCGCGGCTCACCCGGGCCATCTCGGCGAAGGCGCGCCGCCGCACGTCATCTGGCAGATGCCCCAGAAACCGGATGGACATCACGCAGTCAAAGGCGTCGGTAGCGAAGGGCAGCCGGGTGGCATCCGCCTGCGCAAAGGTGGCACCATCGACCTGGGCGCTCCTGCGCCGGGCCTGCCCCAACATCTCCAGCGACACGTCGGCGCCGGTGATCGCGTAGCGCGGCGCCAACAGATCCAGGAAACGCCCCGTCCCGGCGGGCAGATCGAGCACGCGCGCCCCCGGAGGCAGGTGAGCGGAGAGCAACGCGTGGACCGCTCGCCGGTCGAGCCAGTTCCCGAATTTCCCGGTCAGGCCGGAGAAACGGGACGTCTCATACCGCTGAGCCACCGTGGTGTCCTGATACGCCTCTCGTGCGCCGTACGTCGAATCGTTCATCTCCCGTCTCGCCCCCGTAATATGATCCCTCCGTCCTCCCGGTCGTTTCCCCGCCGAGTGGACACTCCTTCCTGAAGATGAGCGTCGGACGCTAGCGCGTGAGCTCCTGCCATAGCGCCAAATATTCCCTGGCGGCGCGATCGACCGTGTACTTCCGGACGATCCGCTCACGCGCCGCCCGCCCCACTGCGGAGAGCTCCGCGTCCAACGCCCGGCTCAGCACCCGCTCCAGATCGGTGAGCTCGATGGCCACGAAGCCGGAGACCCCATCGGCGATCACATCTTCGACCCCGGGCGCCCGGTTGGTCACGATCGGGATGCCCAAAGCCATGAACTCCAGCCAGGTGAGGGGCGGGGTGACGATGGATCCCAGACGGGTGACCGGCGCCAGCATCAGGTCGGCCGCCCGCCGATATGCCAGGAACTCCTCCGGGGAGGTGCGGAGAACCCGGATCCCCTCCCCCGCGGCGAATTCGTGGATCGGCCACTCCACCTCCGGCTTGACCAGGAAGGCGAACACGACGTCCTCGCGTCGCTGCCGCACCTGCCGGGCAACCCGGTGGGCCACCAGGAACTCCGCCCAGCCCAGCTGCTGAATCGGCCCGGTCCACACCACCACCCTGGCCTGCAAAGGAAGCCCCAACGATCGCCGGGCAGCCTGCATCTCATCCGCCCGGGCGGCCGCGCTCACCTTTGGGAGGGAGACCCCCCACAGGATGGGATAGATGCGCTCTCCAGGCAGCCCGATCTCGGAGAGCTTGCGGGCATAGGCCCGGCTGTAGGGGACCACCGCGTCCATCCCGGCGAAGCTCAGCCGCAGGTAGGGGTCATGCCAGCGTCCCCGGGCATAATACCCCATCGCGCTGACGGTCAGCCTGGGACGCGAGGGGAGCGCCCGGAACAGCCGCATGGCCGGTCCGAGGTTGTCCATGAAGTGGATAATCTCAGGGCCATGTCCGCCGAAGAGCCGCCGGGCCCTGGGGGCGATCTTCAGCAGGGACAACGTGTACTCGATCAGGCTGCGCGGCTGCCGCTTGAAGTGCGAGTGGCATTTGTAAGGATCATGCCGGGAGGACACATCCGGCCGCAGATCGACGCCCAGATGGGCAGGCTTGACGTTGTGGATGCGAACCGGGAGCGCCCCGATGTACTGGACCTCCGACGCCTGCGGCCGGTAATTAAAGGAGAGGATCTCGATATGGGCGTGGGGCCGGAGCAGCGGCACCAGCTCCAGCCAATAGTTCTTATCGCTGGAGCTTCGGTAGGGGAAATAGTCGATGCCGATCAGGGCCACGCGCAGCGCAGGGTTCATCATCGAGTCACCGAGCGAGCGTGGTGGCGCACATCCGGGCCGAAGCCACCAACATCCCGAACATCAACGCCCAGAAGGGGAACACCATATAGGAGATAAGTCCCCAGGCGACGAGGCCGTGGATGAGGATCGCGACATGACCGGCCAGGACCCCCTGCGTGAGAGCGCCCATCCTCCCCTCCTCCAGGCGGCCGGCCGCGCCGGCCGTGACGAGGGCCAATATTAGGAACAACAGGAGCCATAGCAACGCGGGCAGCCCGCCCTCCACGGCCAGGGCCAGATAAAGGTTATGGACCTTATGCTCCGCCCCCTCCGCCAGCCAGGTATACCCCACACCGTAATCAGGCGCGACGCGTGGGAAATTGCCCAGACCGATCCCAAACAGGGGATGATCCCGGATCACCTGGACCGCCACCCGGTTCAAATTGAAGCGCACGGAGACCGTATCGGTCGCGCTCTCCAGCAGGCGGCCGCGGATCAGGCCCGCGAACGGCACAGCACCCAACATCATCAGGAGCAGAGCTCCGGCGATGACGGTCAGCAATTTGGGATATCGAAGGATCTTTCGGATGCTGAAGAGCAGGATCGTGCCGGTGCCCACGACCAGGCCGACCCAACCGCCACGGGTGAACGTCAGGATCAGCGCGGTGACACCGGAGGCGATGACGATAAGCAGCCAGAGCCGCCGCCGAAGCGAGTCCGCGACCAGGAGCAGGCTGAGTTGAAGGGGCAAGATCAGCTCCAGCCAGTGGGCCAACGCCGTGTCCGAGCCCAACGTGCCCCGCACGCGAAAGAGCTGCCCCCCGCTGGACAGCGCGACCTGCCGGGCCTCGTTCACGCTCCTTCCCACCATGTCGGAGATCGCCCCGATGTTGGTGCGCGTCCAGAACTGAAGCAACCCCAACCCGTTCTCCAGCACGATGATGAGGGATAGGGCGCTGGCGAGCATCCAGACGGAGCGCCGATTCAGTCGATGGGCGGCGTAGAAATAGATCAAGAAGACCCGCAGCCACAAGGTCCAATGGCCCAGGGCCGACGGGACATAGGCGGACAGCAATGCGGACACAAACAACCAGCCGATCCACGCAAGCCAGAGCAGGTCCACGAGGGTGATCCGGGGCCTCTCGATCCGCCCGGCCCGGATATCCCAAATCCAGGCCAGATACATGAGAGCCAGGACCGGGTCGAAGGCATAGATCGTCAGGATATCGCTCAGGATGAGCCGCAGGGAGGGGAGCAGGCTCAGAAGGAGGAGCAACGGGAGAGCATCCCGGTCGCTGGCGGCCAGCACCAGGCAGCCCAGTCCGGCCGCGAGGGCGATGATGCCGAGAACACCATACTCCGGGCCCAGGCGCGCGGCCATCGTGGTGAGGCCGATGACCAGGAAGATCACCCCGGCCGCGAGCGCCAGGAAGATCGGCCACCCGGCCGTGGTCGATTCCTCCCTCGCGAGCTGGGACGGATTGGTCACCATGCTGGCACCTGTACGCGGCTCCATTCCATCGGCTGACAGCAGATGGGAGATCCTCCGCTCGTGCTCCTGTGCGTTCCCCACAGGCTACTGCAGATATCCCAAATCGCTGAGACGAGCCGTGATCTCCTTCAGATCCTCCTCTGAGAACACGTTATCCTCGCTCTGATGCGCATCGGTCGCAGCAGCCCTCGTGATGGGGTAACGATCGAGCAATTCCGGTCGAAGCGCCTCCGCCAGCACCTGCCCATCCATGTCATCGGGAACGGGGATCCCCAGCAGATAGAGGATGCTCGGGGCCAGATCCTCGATGCGCGCCTGAAGGGGGTGCTCCCGGGCCTGGAAGGCCGGCCCGCGCAAAGCGACGATGCCATCCATGCGATGCGTGCCGGTCAGGAAACGGGGCATCTTCTCGAACAGGATGCCCCGCCGAAAGTTCGTCGCGATCTGATAGCCATCCGCAGGCGCCACCACCAGATCGGGCAGCACGTCCGCCTGGGGACCGTGATAGATCTCCTCTCGGAACCACACGTGCTCGATCACCCGGTGCCCGGTCTCCGGGTCCACCAGCGCCAGGAGCTTCTCCTTTAACTCGGCGCGCAGGGCATCCCAGGCCGGGCCGGGCTCCACCGTGCCCGAGGGCTCCCGGCCGACGGTGTTCAGATAGATCCGGCCGTAGAAGGGGCCCGTGGGCGCGTACGCGCGGGTATGGGCCCAGTCGATGAGGCGGCTGCCGGTCAGCTTCTCCACCGTATGCTCCAGACGCCCGCGCGGCTTGATGAGACGACGGCGCAGCTTGAAGACATCCGCTCGGCGAAGGGCCGTTTCCGCCCAACCGATCAGGCGTCCTCTGAGCGAGCTCTGCTGGAAGCTGGCCAGATATCCCTCGTTCTGTAACCACTGATTGATATACACCCGGCGCAGCACGGGGCCAAACCCGTGATCGGACATCACGATCAGGTTGCGCTCATCGCCGAACGCGTCCACGAGCTCGCCGATCATCGCATCCAGGGAGCGATAGAAGCCCAACACATGTTCGCGCTCGGAGGCCGGCTTGTCGGCAAAGTCCGGATGGGTGGGATCCATCCAGGCCCAGGCCGCGTGCTGCAGCGTGTCGGTATCCTGAAAATGGATCATGAACAGATCCCAGTCCTCCTTGGCGAACAGGTATTGCGCCAATTGGGCACGCTTCCTGGCGATCTCGGTCATCATGTCCACGAAGCCGCGAATGCCCAGGTAGTCGAACTTCGAGATCGTGCCCAGGATCGTGTAGCCTCCGACGGCGGCCTGGACCTCCTCCCACAGCTCGGGAGGCCAAAAGGCCATCTCCGGGCGAGGGCTCAGCATCCCACTGACCACATACCCGTTGATCGGCTGAGGGGGATAGGTCACCGGCACATTGATGATGCACACGCGGCGTCCAGCCTGGCTGGCCAGCTGCCAGAGGGTGGGTGGAGGGACATGGGTCGCGTTAACGGTCACCATGTCATAGCTGCCGCGCTGGTAATGCGTGAAGTGAAACAGCCCGTGCTTGCCAGGCGACTTCCCCAGCTGGAAAGACGTCCAGGCAGGAGCCGTCACCGGCGGGATCGTCGACCGCAGCGTTCCCCACGTGCTGTCGCCTATGATCTTGGCCAGGTTCGGCAAATGGCCCTCCCGAATCCACGGCAGCAGCACGTCCCAGGTCGCGCCATCCAGGCTGATAATCGCCACCTTATGGTAGCGCTGTTCTCCACCCCGTATCTCATCCATGGTCTGCATGAACGATCACCTTCTTCGTCTTCGTCAATCCGGTCGCAAGCCCCTCCACCCGCTGCGGAGGGAAAGCGGGGGGGAAATCGCGTGCCTCAGGAGATAGAAAAAGGACCAGGAGCCGGGGGATCGCCTTCCTGTCTGCTCTCCCCAGCCCTGGCGGAGGCCCAGATCAGGCCCAGGCAGACAGAATCAAGGGGCGAGATCCGCGGAAGAATGGGCTCCCTTACCCCTTCCCTGGGTATTCCCAACATGAATGACAGACCGCCCTCCCCCTTCACGGCGAATCCTGCAAGGCCTCCCTGACCTGGGGGATCAGCTCCTGAACCCGTCCCAGATCCTCCGCTGGTAGGTCCCCATAGCCGTCGGCATCGGTAATGCAGATGTAGAATCCCGCCGTGGCCCTCATGACGTTGTTGTCCGGATCCTCAAGGGCAGATTGGAGGATATCCCCGATGATGGCCGGATTCAACGAGACCTCACGCCGGATCTTCATCCCGGGCACAGCGGTCTTCGCCCCACCATGGGCGGCGCTGTAGGCCACAGCCCAGGCTCGCGCCAGGTTCGTCTCCCCGTCCTCCTCCTGGTACAGCTCCCACTTCCCGTCCTTATACACGCCCTGATAGGCGATCTTGTAATGCACGAGCGGGCAGGCCTGCGGGGTCAGAATCCCCTGCCAGCGGGCGAACTGGCGATCTCGGACCCGCACTTCGCTCGTCTTCAAATCCTTCAGACCCTCCCCCAGGAAATCGGCCAGGAAGCGATCCAGCCTCGCCCGGACCGCCCCCTCCAGGGAAGCCTGCAAATCCGCCTGCCTGGAGGTCACCTCTTGAGGAGGCGAGGAGACGAAAGTGGTGGGAGTGGCCGTCGGCGCCCCACACGCGGCGACGTTCGCCACCACCCACGCCAGGATCACAAGAACCACAATCTCTATCCTGCGCAAAGGAAGACTTCCTCTCCGAGGGTGAAAAGCCACCTTACCCCTCTCGTCCTTTCTGGTAGTCTCCCCGTCCAGTGTCGGCGAGCTCACAGGAGGTCATTTGGTGAGCAGCGCCGCATGAATGGCGCCTCCTGTGGGCCTTTTCCCAGGCGGGGAGTCCTGCCGTTGCCCACCTGCCCCGGCAATATCCATGAGGGAGACCACCTCATTTCCGCGGCAGCGTTAGTGGGCCATCAGTTCGTCGGATTCCCCCAATGGCTCCCGGCACCCCAACGGATCGACGCGAGCAGCGAGGCCGCCCCCGGGATCACATCGGCCGGATCGCGAGGGGATCCCCCTTCGCCCAAACGGCCATCTGCGCGAGGGATATTGTAAGCGAGACGAGAGGCGGTGGCAAGTATGAATGCTACAGAAACACCGCGTCGCCCAAGGGCCGGGAGGACTCCCCCTTCTTGGGAAAAAACGTGGCGCGGCTTTGGGAATCTTGGGATAGCCGCTTGACTAGAACGTGTGTTCGCGCTATAATAGAACAAACTTTCCAAACCGGAATCGATGGTCGATCCTGGAAGGAGGAAGCCATGGGCTTGTCGGAGCGACAACAGCGGATACTGGAGTTCATTGAGCGGTATATCGAGGAGAACGAGTTCCCGCCCTCGATCCGGGAGATCGGGGCCGCCGTGGGGATCAGCTCCACCTCCGTCGTGAACTACAATCTGAAGAAGCTCGAAGCCGCCCAATACATCAAGCGAGACCCTACCGTGTCGCGGGGCATTCGCCTGTTGAAACCGCTGCGCGGCACAGCGGGATCCGCCCCGTCTCTGAAGATCCCCTTGCTGGGCCGCATCTCCGCCGGCGAACCCATCCCCGTGCCGGATGTCACGGGGCAGAACCCCTACAGCGGTGAGACGGTGGAACTGGCGGAGGTCCTGTCCCCTGACCCGGAGAACCTGTACGCCCTGGAGGTGCGCGGAGATTCCATGATCGATGCCCTGGTCGGAGACGGCGACCTGGTGATCCTGCGCCACCAGAAGACGGCGAGCAACGGGGAGATGGTGGCCGTCTGGCTGAAGGACCGAGAGGAGACCACGCTGAAGTATTTCCATCTGGAAGGGGATGAGGTGCGTCTGCAGCCCGCGAACCCCCATTACGATCCGATTCTAGTCCCCGCGGATCAGGTGGAAGTGCAGGGAAAGGTGGTGGCCGTTATCCGACGCGTAGAGTGATCCCGGGCCGGACCTCCACCTCACAGATCATCGGTCGGCCCGCTCCCGGCCTCAGCGGGACATCCCATCGCAACCGGACCGCGGCCATCGCCATCTCCTGGCGAGGCGCGCGTCCTCGCGCTCTGTGACCCTCCAGATCGCCTCTTCGCGATAGGGCGACCTCACATCGGAGGCTCACATCATTCATCCCGCCATTCCGATTCGCCCCATACCGCCAGGCCGGCACCTCGCGATGCAACACTGGCGGCGCCGTGAGGGGTTTCCCCTTCGCTTGAGAGGCCACACCCTCGATGCTCCTCCACGCCATTTCCAACGAAAAAGCCCCCTTCTCCCTCTCAAAGCGCTTGACAGAATATGAAAGCGCGGTTATCCTGCCACTGATTCTGACCTGTGTCAGCCCACCGGTTGTGGGCTCGATTCGATCGACGAAAACGGCCGCTTAACACCAAAGCCGTGAGAAGCAGGCCGATCCGCAGACTCTTTCAGAACCACCAGGAAGCGACAGGTGGAATGGCTAGAAAACGCAAGCGAAAGGATCGAAAGTCTCGCAAGCGGCAACGCAACCAGATGCCGACGATGTCGGTCACCCAGATCGCAGCCGAGCTCATCGAGGTCGGCGACGTGGAAGCGGCCATCGCTTTGCTGGAACCGCTGACCAACCAGCATCCTCAAGTCTTCGAATATCGGCTCTTGCTGGCCAGCGCATACTCGACGTTGGGCGACCACGCCAGGGCCATGGCACAATACGAGGCCATGCGCGAACTGGACGTGGACGACGTCGTGTTGGACGTGTCCCTGGGGATGTTCTACGCCAGCCTGGGACACATGGTCCTGGCCGCACACAAGCTGCTCCAGGTCCCCCGCTCGGCGCTCGCCGTTGACTCGGCGGTCATGGCGGCGGTAGACGAAATCCATCAGCAGGCAAACGAGATCACCGCCTCGGCAGCCGAGGAGTGGGGGATCTCGTCGGATCAGGCCTGGGACGCGTTCTACTGGATGGAAATGGGACTTGTCCAGGGACACCTGCTGGCCCAGCCTGGCGCAGCCATCGAATCCCTGCGCAAGGCGGCCAAGGCGGCCCCTCGTTGGGGTGCGGCCTACAACGAACTCGCCCGGTTCCTGTTCTTCGACGACCAGTGGCGGGAAGCGGTAGATATCCTGGAGCGCTTTCTGATAGAGGTCGATCGGGACGATCTGGATACACTGTCCCACCTGGCGTTCATCTACCATGCCCTGGGCGAGGCGGAGCGCGTGCGCCCTTACTATGAGCGTCTGCGATCCATCATCCCGCGCCTGGATCTGGAGAACGTGGACGTGCTCAGCCGCGTGCTGGAGGGATTGGCAGCCGCCCAGGCCGATGAGGAGATCTATCAACTGCTGAAGCGAACGTCCATCCCCTTCGGGGAATTGGATCACCCGGAATGGCTGGGGACGGCGGCCGCCAATCTGGGGTACCGAGAGGAGGCGCTGAAGCACTGGCAGGCAGTCGAGCAGGATGATCCTACCGGGCTGGCCCGGCTGCTGGCTCAGACGGTAAGAGAGGAGTGGGGATGGCCTCCTGACGGCCGTTTCCCCTACTTCTTCCCCGCCGAACTGATCCCCACCAGCGTACTGACGCTGCTGGAGGGCTCAGGCGAGGATAAGGAGATGAGCGACGAGGAATTTTACGGCCGCCTGAACGCCTGGGGCAGGCGGTACCCTTATCTCGTCGACTTCATCGCTCTGGGCCTGTGGCATCCGCAGTCATCAGACGAGTACCTGCACGACATCGTCCAGCTGCTGTTCAGCATCGCCTCGCCCCGAGCGGTTGAGTTCCTGCGGATGTTCGCCACGGGCCAGCGGGGGCCGGATGAGATCCGCCTGGAGGCCGCCACCGCCTTGGCCAACCTGGGCGCCCTCGAGGACGATAGCCGGCTGTCCATGTGGCTGGGCGGCCGGTGGCAGGAGATCTCCGTGCTCGACGGCAATCTGGTCGCGCCGATCGGATACCCGTACGACGCCGAGATCGCGGAGTGGCTACAACAAGCGCTCCATCTTCACAAGACGGACGACTCCGAGACCGAGCGACAGCTCTATGAGAAGATCCTCGCCCGCAATCCGAACGTCCCCGAGGCCTACGTGGGGCTGGCCAACCTGGATATTGGGGAGAGGCGGTTTGATGCGGCGATGGAACACCTGCAGCGGGCGATCCAGATTTCGCCAGACTATGGGCCGGCCTACCTTCACATGGCCCTGATCTACCTGGAGTGGGATGAGGTGGATAAATGCCTGGCCACACTGGAGCGACTCTCTGATATGTGGCTACCCCCTCCCCTCCAAGAGCTCCGGGAGAGGCTATGGGTCTTCGCCCTCAGCAGGAAGGGGGATCAGGCCAGGGTCCTGGAACATCTGGATCGGCTGGCCGAGTTGGCCCCAGATGATCCCGAAGCCCAAGACATGATCCGAGCCTGGAAGATGCAACACCTCTGGAGAGAGCGATGGTTGAGGGATAACCTCCGGCGGCGGGTTCGGATGTTGTCTCAGCCCATCACCGGGACGGATCTGGAAAGCTTGCTGCCTCTCCATAATAAGGAGAACCTGGTCAGCATGGCAAGGGCCCTGGGCATACGGGCTCGCTCCACTTTGCGAAAGGCGGATCTGGTCCGGTTGATGGCGCAGAGCATTTCGGAGCCGAAGCGGCTCCGCTCAGTTATCGCCCGGCTGTCCGATTCCGAGCGGGCCGCCTTGCGCCGCGTCCTGGAGGCGGGAGGGATGCTCCCCTACGACAAGCTGGTGAGGGAGTTCGGGGGAGAGCCGGATGAGGAAACCACATATTGGTCCGATCAGGAGCCGGAAAGCGTGCTTGGCCGCCTGCGCTGGCAGGCGTTGCTCTTCGCAGGCACGCGAGAGGGCCGCGTGATCGCGCTTATCGCGGACGAGTTGCGTCCGCTTGTAGAAGAAGCACTCGCTGAACACAGGGAGGGGGGCTCCTAAACCTCGGAGATCCGAAGTCGCGTCGACCGGCGAGATGCACGTGAGAGACGAAATCCTTCTAGATGACGACGTACCCGAACTGACGCTCACCCCTCCGTTTGACTACGATCCGGATACGATCGATCCGGAGGAACAGGCCCGTCTGGAGTTAGGGCCTTACTACGAGCCAGCCCCCACCCGGGCCCTACGCCGTGCGCGCAAGGCCCGGAGGATGCGGCGATGGAAGCGGGCGCTGATCCTGGCGACCGCCGCCTGGTTCCTCCTTTACGTGCCGTTCGCCCTGGCCTGGATCATCACCGGGCAACGCCCCCTGGACGTCATCCTTCGCCTGATCCCCACCCCGTGGCTATGGGGGATCTGGCTCGTCCACACGGCCCTGGTAGGCGGCGTCTGGGGAGGCCTGTGGTGGTGGCGAGAACGCAAACGCCGCCTCCGCCGGCAGAAACTTCAAGCCGCTCGCACCCTGGCCCAGCTCCTCCAGCTCACCCCCAGCGAGTTCGAGGAGTGGACGGGCGAGCTGTTCCGCCGTCGAGGATATCGGGTCGTGAACACATCCGGAACGGGGGACCACGGTATCGACCTGATGGTCTACCGGGATGGAGAGTACGGCGTCGTGCAATGCAAGCGATATCGGGGCACCGTCGGCGAGCCGATCGTGCGCGATCTCTACGGAGTGCTGATCCACGAGAACGCCGATCGAGGGTACATCGTGACGACGGCGGGTATCTCCGCCCAGGCTCGCCGATGGGCGCGCGGCAAGCCCATCGAGCTGATCGACGGCCAGAAGCTGGTGCGGCTGGCGGTGGACTGAGGTCGCTGTCGATATGAGCTCGAAGCCCCTCTCGATCGCGCGCGTACGCTCGCCGCTCCGATGGCTCGCCCTTCTCCTCTGCCTGGCTGCGGGATTGAGCGCCTGCCAGGCCCTCCCCGGCGACACGAGCCTCTCAGACGCCGCGCTGGCGCTTTACATTCGCGCTCACGAGGACCAGTTGGTCCAGCCGGCCGGCACGGACCGCACGCTCGTGACGTTTCGCGTCCAGCCCGGCGAATCGCTGACCTCCATCGCGCGTCGGCTGGAGGAACAGGGCCTGATCACGGACGCGAAGCTGTTTCGCCGCTACCTGCGCTACGCCCACCTGGATACCGGGGTCCAGGCGGGCGAATTTCGGCTATCCCCCGCCATGACGATGATGGAGATCGCGTCGCGATTGCAACGCGGGTATGCCCCGGGCGTGCTGATCACCGTGCCGGAGGGATGGCGGGCCGGGCAGATCGCGGACATGCTGACGAAAGCAGGGATCATGGACGGCCGAGCCTTCCTGCAATTGGTGGAGGAGGGGGCCGCCGCGGCGCGGCGACTGGGCGAGTACGGCTTCCTAGCCGACCTGCCCCCTGACGCCTCTCTAGAAGGCTACCTGTTCCCGGACACGTATGAGCTGCCTGACCCGGCACGCCCCGAGGACCTGCTCCGCCGCATGCTGGACAACTTCGACCGGCAGGTGGCCCCTCTGCTGGAGGCCGCGCCGCACCCGGACGGCCTGAGCGCCCACGAGGTGCTGACGCTGGCCTCCATCGTGGAGCGGGAGGCCGTGATCCCCGAGGAGCGTCCACTGATCGCCGGGGTCTACCTCAATCGCCTCCGCAAAGGCATGCGCCTGGAGGCGGATCCCACCGTGCAATACGCCATGGGGTATCAGGCCGCGACCGGCCAATGGTGGAAGACGCCCGTCTCGCTGGAGGAATACTCGGCCGTGGACTCACCGTACCACACGTACCTGCACGCGGGGCTCCCCCCCGGCCCGATCTGCAACCCAGGCGTGGAGGCCATCCGGGCGGTCCTGCAGCCGGCGGAGAGCCCCTACCTGTACTTCGTCGCCCGCGGGGATGGGTCGCACGTCTTCGCTCGCACTTATGAGGAGCACGTGCAAAACGTGCGCCGGTACCTGGGGCGATAGCGTCGTCCCCCCTCACGCCCAGATGAAAACAGGGCCTCGCATGCACGAGCATGC
>JAJRVX010000386.1:0-7024 GCA_024277095.1 Chloroflexota bacterium | reverse complement strand
TGCCCGAGGAGCCTTTCGTCGTTGGGCCCGGCGTGCTCATCTCGGAGGAGGATCTGCCCGACTGGACGCCGGGGCAGTATGGTGGCACCCTGCGATCCGCCCATAGCGTCGCCAACTGGGCGCCCGATGTGTTCGTCATGATGAACGAGCCGTTGCTCTCAGCGCCTGGCATCGGCGTGCAGGGTATCCGAGGGAACGTGCTCAAGGACTTCGAGGTGAATGACGATCATACGGAGTTCACCTTCTACATGCGGAAGGGGTTGAAGTGGTCAGATGGGGAGCCCGTGACCTCGGAGGACATACGATTCGTCTATGAAGATATCCTCCTGAACGAGGAACTCACCCCTGTCTTCCCCTCCCGGTTCAAGACGGGAGGCAGCCCAGACGGCAAGCCGATGACGTTGGAGATCTTGGACGACTACACCTTCCGCGTTACCTTCCCAGAGCCCTATGGTGGCTTCCTGCGACAGCTCACCATCGAGACCTGGGTGGGGTACACCGTGCTTCTGCGGCCCTCACACTATCTGAAACAGTTCCATCCCAAGTACACTCCCATGGAGCAGCTGAAGCCGCTGCTGGAGGAGCAGAACCTGACGGAGGATGAATGGTATAACCTGTTCAACCTCAAGGACTGCACCAACTGGGAGATGACCAACCCGCAGTGCGCGAACTACCCCGCTTTGAACCCCTGGATCGGCGTGGAATCGCCTCCCGGTGTATTGACCTTCGAGCGCAACCCCTACTACTTCAAGGTCGACACGGAGGGCAAGCAGTTGCCCTACATCGACAAGGTGGTCTCCGTGCAGGTCGAGAACGTCGAGATGGTGAATCTTAAGGTCCTGACCGGCGAGGTCGATTTCCTCCGAGAGAGCACAGCGCTGGTCAAGATGCCGTTGTACAAGGAGAACGAGGACAAGGCGGGCTTCCGCGTCCATTTGCTGGACATGCATGTGGACTCCAGCGAGATCTGGTTCAACCAGACGTTTGATGATCCGAACTGGCGTCAGGTGGTCCAGGATGTTCGCTTCCGCCGGGCTGTGAGCCTCGCCGTGAATCGGCAGGAGATCATCGATAGCGTCTACTATGGGTTCGCCTCTCTGCCCCTCCTGACCGTTGGGGAGACCTACTCCCAGTACGATCCGGAGCAGGCGAACCAGCTCTTGGATGAGGTGGGGCTGGATCAGCGGGATGCTGATGGCTTCCGGCTGGGGCCGAATGGCGAGACCTTCACTATCCTCGTCGAGCATGGCGCGCACGCTCCCGACCTGGAACCTGTGGCCGAGCTGGTGGCGGAGCATCTCAAGGACGTGGGCCTGAAGGTCCAGGTCAAGCAGATCGACCCGCAGCTGTGGGGCCAGCGTCTGAGCGCCAACGAGATCATGGCCACGGTCTTCTGGGGCTTCGATCGAGGCTGGGACAACAGCGCGACTACGGACGCCGTCAATCGGGCCGGCCGCTTGTGGTTCCTGTGGTACACTACGGGCGGACAGGAGGGCGAGGAGCCGCCGGACTGGGTGAAGAAGGCCTTCGAGCTCAATGAGCGACGTTGGGCTTCCATCCCCGGCTCGGACGAGTACAATCAGATCAAGGCCGAGGAGTATGCCTGGGTGCGAGAGAACCTGCCCGTGATCAACTTCGTCGAGCAGGTGAAGTACCCCATGATCGCCTCGCAGAAGCTGGGCAACATCCCCAAGTCCGGATACGCGATCGCCGCCAACTTTAGCGCTGAGCAGTTCTTCTACAAGCAATAGGCCCAGAGTGGGCGGTGACCAAAGGAACGAGTCACTGCCGGGTCCCGGACCCGGCAGTGACTTATCTGTTGTGCGGGTGGTTTCGTTGTGAAAGATGTGATCGGCAAGGAGGATAGGACGTGTTAGCATACATCACTCGTCGTATCGTGATGCTGATTCCCATTCTGTTCCTGATCTCCGTCGTCTCCTTCTTCGTGATCGAGCTGCCCCCTGGCGATTGGGTGAGCTTCCAGATCGAGAACATGCGGATGTCGGGCATCCAGCTCTCCGAGGACGAGGCCGCCCGTCTCACGCGGCAGTATGGGTTGGATCTGCCCCCATACGCCCGCTACTTCAAGTGGATGAAGGGCATACTGCTGCATGGGGATCTGGGATGGTCTTTCCAGTGGAACCGGCCGGTCAATGAGATCCTGAAGGAGCGTATTCCCCTAACCATCTTCGTCTCCCTGTTGGCGCTGATCTTCTCCTGGGTCGTCGCGATCCCCATCGGCATTTATTCGGCCACCCACCAATATTCGGTATGGGATTATATCTTCACATTTATCGGCTTCATTGGCCTGGCGACGCCCGGCTTCTTGTTGGCGTTGGTGCTGGCGTGGGCCTTCTTCAAATTCTTCGATTTCTCCGCGCTGGGGCTGTTCTCCTCGGAATACCTGGATGCCCCCTGGAGTTGGGCTAAGTTCCTGGATATGTTGAAGCACATCTGGCTCCCAATGATCTTAATCGGCCTGGCGGGCACCGGCGGCACGATCCGCGTCATGCGCGGGAATCTGTTAGACGAGTTGCAGAAGCAATACGTGATCACCGCTCGTGCCAAGGGGCTTCCCGAGACGCGGATCCTGTTGAAGTATCCTGTGCGGACAGCCATCAACCCCATTATCAGCACGATCGGGTGGGTGCTGCCGGGGATCGTCTCAGGGGAAGTGCTGATCTCCATCGTCCTCAGCCTGCAGACGACAGGTCCTATCCTGCTCAGGGCGATCCTGGCCCAGGACATGTATCTGGCCGGTAGCATCGTCATGATCTTGAGCACGCTGACGGTGGTGGGAACGTTGCTCTCCGACATCCTGTTGGCCTGGCTGGATCCGCGCATTCGATATGGGGGGGTGGAGAAGTGAGCGTGAGAGAACACCTCGGCGCAGGATTGGGGGAGCCGGCGGGCAAGGCGGCGCAGGAGGCGGGAATGCCCCAGTTCGAGCGGCCGGAGGAGGCCGCCGACGAGCGGTTCTATTACGCGACGCAGTGGGAGCTCATCTGGTGGCGCTTCAGGCGGCACAGGCTCGCCGTGATCTCCGGTGTCCTCCTGGGGTTGCTCTATTTGACGGCGATCTTCGCCGAGTTCGTGAGCCCTTATACCCCTTCCATGCGTTTCGATGGGTATCAGCAGGGGCCTCCCGTGCGCGTTCACATGTATAAGGAGGGGGAAGGGCTACAGCGACCGTTCATCTACGCGGTCAAGCGGGAGTTGGACCCGGAGACCTTTCGCTATCACTTCGTCGAGGATGAGTCGCAGAGCTATCCTGTGCGCTTCTTCGTCAAGGGGGAGCCCTACAAGCTGTTGGGGATTTTCCCGACCGATCGCCACCTGTTCGGCACCGAAGGGCCGCCCCTGCTGCTCTTTGGGGCGGATCGGCTGGGCAGGGATCTGCTGTCGAGAACGCTGTACGGCGCACGCATTTCCCTCTCCATCGGGCTGGTGGGCGTTTTCCTGAGTTTCGTCCTGGGCGTGTTGCTGGGGGGGCTGTCCGGCTACTTGGGCGGCATGGTGGACGAGGTCATCCAGAGGACCATCGATTTCCTCATCTCCATCCCCGCTCTCCCCTTCTGGATGGCCCTCTCGGCGGCGTTGCCTCGCGACTGGCCCGTGATCCGGACCTATTTCGCCATCACCATTATCCTTTCCGTCATCGGATGGTGCGGCCTGGCGCGTGTGGTGCGCGGCAAGCTGTTGTCCTTGCGAGAGGAAGACTACACGCTCGCGGCTCGGGCCGCAGGCGCCAGCCATTGGCGGATCATCATCAAACATCTCCTCCCGGGGTTCACCAGCCACCTGATCGTGTCGATCACGCTCTCGATCCCGCAGATGATCCTGGGTGAGACGGCTCTGAGCTTCATCGGGCTGGGCATGCAGCCGCCGGCGGTGAGCTGGGGGGTGTTGTTGCAGGACGCCCAGAACATCGTGGCCATCGCCCATCAGCCCTGGATGCTCATCCCGGCCCTGTTCGTGATCGCCACCGTTCTGCTGTTCAACTTCGTGGGCGATGGGCTTCGGGATGCCGCCGATCCGTATGCGCGCTAGATCGGGCGCGTCGGCAGATGGCTTCCGGGAATGGGGAGCGCGCTGGCCGGCTTTTGGTTCCAGCCTCCAAAGTATAGAGAGGTGAAGCATTATGGCAGGTGTCAATCATGATCTGCTGATCGAGGTGCGGGATCTGCAGACGTATTTCTTCCTGTACGAAGGGGTGGTCAAAGCCGTTGACGGCGTGAGCTTTGAGATCCGGAGGGGGCGGTCGCTGGGGGTGATCGGCGAGAGCGGATGTGGAAAGTCGGTGACCGCTCAGTCGATCATGCGGATCGTCCCGTCGCCGCCGGGCAGGGAGGTGGGGGGCGAGATCGTGCTCCACCTCAAGGATGACGAGGGGAATTGCGAGCTGGTCGATGTGTTGGAGCTGCCGGCGAGTGGGGAGAAGATCCGCAGTATCCGCTGGAAGCATATCAGCATGGTCTTTCAGGAGCCGATGACCTCTTTTAGCCCTCTGTACACCATCGGCAATCAGATCATGGAGGCTATCCTCATCCATATGCCGCACATGACCAAGCGAGAGGCGCGGGAGCAGACGATCGAGCTGTTGCGGCACGTTGGAATCCCGCAGCCCAGCCGGCTGATCGATGCGTACCCGCACCAGTTAAGCGGCGGTATGCGCCAGCGGGCGATGATTGCCATGGCGCTTTCCTGTCATCCCGACCTGCTGATTGCCGATGAGCCAACCACGGCGCTGGATGTGACCATTGAGGCGCAGATCCTGGAGTTGATCAAGACGCTCCAGGCCGAATACGGCATGGCTTTGATGTACATTAGCCATGATCTGGCCGTCGTCGGTGAGATGGCGGATGAGATCATGGTCATGTACCTGGGACGGGTGATGGAGCACGCGGTCACCGACGAGATCTTCGATAACCCGCTGCACCCTTATACACGAGCGTTGCTTCGATCGATCCCTACCATAGAGGGGGAGCTATCTCGGCTCGTGCCCATCAGCGGGACGCTCCCGAGCCCGTATGCGGTACATCGCGGTTGTCCCTTCTATTCGCGATGCGAGGAGAGGATGGAGGGAGTTTGCGATGTTTCGCGCCCCTCGTTGACAGAGGCAACCCCAGGGCATAAGGTTAGCTGCTTCCTGTACCAGTAGCGGTCCTCCGCCAGTAGCGGTCCTCCTGCGCCCGTGTTGGCCGCGATGGGGAGGGTCCGTGAGGAAGTCAGGATAAACGGGAGGGATTGGGTGTGAACAACGGACAGGACGTTCTGCTCCAGGTCACGGGGCTGAAGAAGTACTTTCCGGTGCAACGGGGTTTCCTGCAGCGGACGGTGGGGTATGTCAAGGCCGTAGATGACGTGAGCTTCTACGTCAAGGCGGGGGAGACCCTGGGCGTGGTGGGCGAGAGCGGCTCGGGGAAGACGACGTTGGGCAGATGTGTCCTGCGGCTTTATGAACCCACCGCGGGCGAGATCCTCCTGCGAGATGGCGATCAGTTCTTGCGTGTCACGGAACTGCGCGGCAAGGAGATGTCGCGATTCCGGCGGAGCGCGCAGATCATCTTCCAGGACCCCTACTCCTCCCTCAACCCGCGCATGAACGTCCTAGAGACGGTGGGGGAGCCCCTGCTGGTCAACGGGATTGCCCGGGGGAAGGAGATGGAGGAGCGGGTAAGGGAGGCCATCCTCCAGGTGGGGCTGCGGGTGGAGCATCTGAGGCGCTATCCACACAGCTTCAGCGGCGGCCAGCGGCAGCGCATCGGGATCGCCCGGGCGTTGGTCGTGAATCCCAAGCTGATCGTGGCGGATGAGCCGGTGTCCGCCCTTGACGTGTCGATCCAGGCGCAGATCCTGAACCTGCTGAAGGATCTGCAGGAGAAGTTTCAGCTGGCCTACATCTTCATTTCGCACGCCATGAGCGTCGTGCGGTACATGAGCGATCGGATCGCGGTGATGTATGCCGGGAAGCTAGTGGAGGTCGGCCCCAAGGATGTGCTACTCTCCGATCCCAAGCATCCTTATACGGAGGCCCTGCTGGCTGCCGTGCCCAAGATGCGCCAGCGCCGCCGGCGAGTGGTGCTCACAGGCGAACCGCCTGATCTGGCCAATCTGCCCGCCGGCTGCGTGTTTCATCCCAGGTGCAAGTATGTGACCGATATCTGCCGGGAGCAGGCGCCCGAGCTGGTGGGCATAGGCACCGATCATTATGTGAGCTGTCATCTCGCCGAGGAGCTGAGCCTTCAAGGGATCAGGAGGGTATAGCGCCCCGGCTACGGCAGGGAGGAGGAAGAGTTGTGGAAGCGTATGCGCGCAGATACCCACCGGCGAGGATCGGCTTGTTCGCCATCGGGTTGGCTGCCTATTGGGACCAGTTCCCGGGCCTCAAGGAACGCTTGGAGGGCTACTATGCCCATGTGGCCGAGCAGCTCTCCCGGTTCGCCGATGTGGTGGGGGTGGGGCTGGTGGATACGGCGCGGGGAGCCTACACGGCCGGCCAGTGCCTGGCCTCCGAAGGAGTGGACTTGTTGGTCTGCCACACGGCCACCTATGCGACCAGCTCCCAAGTGCTGCCCATCGTACAGCAGGCCAAGGTCCCCGTGTTGGTACTGAATTTGCAGCCGGTCCCTGCGCTGGATTACGAGCACACCGATACCGGAGAATGGCTGGCGAACTGTTCCACCTGTTGTGTCCCGGAGCTCTCCAACGCGTTCGCTCGCGCCGGGATCGACTTTCAGGTGGTCTCGGGGACGCTGTACGAGGATGAGCGAGCGTGGTCGCGCATTCGTGAGTGGTGCGAGGCGGCCAGGGCCGTCCGGGCGCTGCGCGGGGCCCGTTTCGGTTTTCTGGGACATACTTATCCCGGCATGTTGGACATGTACTCGGATTTCACCCAGCATCACGCACAGCTGGGATTGCACGTTGAGATCTTGGAGATGTGCGACTTGCGAGATCGGGTGGAGGCCGTCACCCAGGCGGAGGTGGAGGAGAAGCGGGAGGAGGCGAGGCGCGTCTTCGAGAT
>JAJRVX010000385.1:0-2677 GCA_024277095.1 Chloroflexota bacterium | reverse complement strand
CATGCTGGGGAGGCTCAGGTTCGCCTCCTTCATGCCGTATTGCGGCGTGTTACCGGCCAGCGCGCCGGTGACCTGAGCCGCCTGTAGTAGTCGTTCCAGATCGATCTGCAAACCCATCTTTTACCTCCTCACCCGTACAGAGTCTTCAACCCGCGCTCAACAAGCGTCTCCGAATCGTCCTCACCGGCCTCCTTCTCGGCGGGATTGTTCCGCGTGGGACGCACGGCCATCCGCCGCAGCGTGGCCCGTGGCAGGTTCCGCACCTTCTCCTCGATGCGCTCGTCCTCGGCCCGGGCCAGTCGCTCCACGGTCTGGGCCAGCTTCTCGACGGCCGACCGCAGCGTCTCCACCTCGGCCACGGTCGCCGCCATCTTCTCCTCGACGATCGTCGCTATGTCACCGGCCAGCTCCTTGGAGATGGCCTGCAGGCTCTCGGGCGAGAACACGATCTCATAGCTGTCGTCGCCCTCGTCTCCCTCCTGCTCTTCAGCCCCGCCGCCCGCAATCTCGGTCTCGTGATCCTTGGCTTCGGTCTCGGCCTCTTGCTCCTCGGCCTCCTGCGCCTCCTTGAACCGTACGCCGGCCTCCTTGAGGATCTCGGTGCTGTCCACAAGGCCGCTCAGGATGCGCTCAGCCTCTTCCTCGCCGACCAGCTCGACCAATACTTGCTTCTTCCGCTCGTCAATCATGTCTCCCTCCAGCTCCTTCAATTCGAAAGCGCTCCAGGGGAAGGCCGCCGCGTCTCGTGGCAGGACCGATCGCTCCAGGATCAGCCCCGGCGGCTCATATACCCCGTCCTCCGTCCGATTGTGATACAGGAACTTGATCGATACCCCGTATTCCTTGGCGTGCTCGCGCAGGTGCTCCGCAGCCCTGCGCCCCGCCTCGGTATCGTCGATCAGGCCGGACTCCAGTAGGAACCCGCCCACCAGCGCCTGGAAATCGCAGGTGCCGATCTGGGCGCCCGGGATGTGATAGACGAGTAGCGGCCCCCGGTCCCCGCTCTCGTCCGCGGCCTTCACGGCTGACTCCAGGAAAGCCGTGCTCACCACCTCGCGATCCCGGTCCTCGAAGCCCCCTGAACTGATGGACAGCCAGCGCGTCCGGCCGTCCTTCTGCTCATAGAGCTTGAGCGCTGTGAACGTGGGGATCACCGGGATCCACTGGTCTTGTGGGGCAAACGTGACGGACTCCACCAGCTCCGTCTCGTTGGGGTCGCCCTCCACGGCCTTGAAGGTGACCTGGTATGGGACCTTGTAGAAGTGGGGCATGCTGCCGATTCGGCCATCGTAAGTGGTCACGATCACGTGATCGTCGAAGACCTCGAAGGGCGCCACGTCCACATCGGAGAACGCCTGCCGTAGAGCCCTCTCGATCTCCGCGATCTGGGCCCGCAGGTTGACGGACTTCTGCGCCGGCTTCTTCATGCCGGCGATGCCCCACAGGTATTTCGGGATGTCCTCATCGGGAACGTCGTGCTTGCGGTAAAGGCCGATCAGCTTACGAGCGATGCGCCGCTTCTCGTCGTTCGGGATGTCCGCCTTGCGGCCTCGGTACCCCTTCGGCCCGATGGCCGCCGCAGCGCGCCCCAGCTGGGCGACCGTCACCTTGCCCGGCTCCTCCTCGATCCTGATCTTCCACGTGGTCGGCTTGTCCGGGTCTGGCACATACAGATAGGCATCCGGCCCAAATTGCATGCCGTTCTCGGTTTTCTTCTTCGCTTTCTCCACCTCTCCCATCTTCGACCTCCCCCGGGCCCTGCGCACGGCCGCCCACGCGGCCGCGAAAGCTCGCCCCTCATCGTCTGGATGTCGCTCGATCGTCTCGTTGAACACCTTCACCCATAGCTGCCGCAGCCGTTTCGGTAGCTTCTTAACCGCCTCCGGCAGCCTGGGATCACCTGCACCTCGATATGGCACGGTCTATCTCCCGCTCAGCGCCGCCCGGATACGCAGCATCATGAGCATGATCCGTCCCTGGAAATACGCACGTGTGTCCGGCGCCTCGAACGCTTTCTGCATGAAGTGCCAGCCGGGGAAACCCCGCACATAGCGGGCAAACACCATGTACTGATCCATTGGCCTGTGACGCACCGTTCTCCCCTTGCGTCGCTTCACGCCCATGGCCACCAGCAACGCCCGGCGCCCCTTCAGCTTCCCGATCGCGGATCCGCTCACCTGCCAGGCCAGGGCCCTGGCGCGCACCGGGCGGATCACCTGCTTGCGGGGCCCATAGATCCCCGTGCCGAACTCGACATATGGCGCGTACGGCACGTTGGTGCCGACCTGGATGTAGGCCCGGCGTCCTCTCACATGCGGCCGTCCCACCGTGATGCTGCGGCCCAGCGTCCCGGTGCGTCTGTAGGTGCTGGCCGGGTTTTGAGGCGGGTATTTGGCGGCCTTGGACCGGATGTACCGGCCCGTGTCCTGTAGGGCCGCCTTCATCTCCCGGTTGACCACCCGCCGCACCTGGGCCGCCGTTGGGAGCTTCTTCTTCCATCGCACCGGCACGATCCGCTTCCTCCCTCTCGTCGGTTAGGGGGCATGGTCCCTGCTCTGCCCCACCTTGCTCCCTAACTCTCCGGGCCCTCCCGCAACACCCGCTCCACAGCCATGCGAGCCGCCGCCTCGGCTGACGGCGCCTTCACCGTCCGCTGTTCGCTGCGCATGATGGTCAT
>JAJRVX010000384.1:0-5438 GCA_024277095.1 Chloroflexota bacterium | reverse complement strand
GTGGGCAAGGCCGGGCGAGGCAGGTGAGGGGCGGAAACCGGGAGGTTTCTTTTGAGGGGCTGCGCCCCTCAAAGCTCCCTGCTGTATTTCCACCGAAAAAGATACCCTACCGCCGCATCCATCGCTTTGCCGCGCTTATGCGCCGATGCTATAATGGGGCCTGCCTTCCACCCCGCAAGTGGAAGGCAGGCCTTATTCGTTTTCGGAGGGAACGTGCCGCAAGCCGTTCGAACTTCCATGGCCGTGGAGATGGCTCAACCTACTTCCCCCTACATCTCGGTTTTGATCCCCGCCCGTGACGAGGCGGCCACGATCGCCCAGGTGGTGGAGAAGGTGGATCGCGCCCTGCGGGATATGGGGACGCCGGGCGAGCTGATCGTGATCGATGACGGATCGACGGATGGCACGGGGGAGCAGCTACAGGAGCTACAAGAACGCTATCCCTTCCTGCACGTGATCCGGCACCGTCGCAACCTGGGGCTCACGGCGGCGCTGCGCGCCGGGTTCGAGGCCGCCCGGGGGGAGATCGTGGTCTTCCTGCCCGCTGACCTGGAGTCCGACCCGGAGACGGATATCCCGCTCCTGGTGAACAAGCTGGGCGAGGGCTACGATGTCGTGGCCGGATGGCGCCAGGGGCGGCGCGATCGCAAGATCGTGGCATCGACCATCTACAACTGGACATGTCGCTGGCTGTTCGGAGTGCAGGCCCACGACATGAACTGGATCAAGGCGTTCCGGCGCGAGGTGATCGAGGAGTTCCCCCCTTTGCGCTCCGATTGGCATCGCTTTCTCCTGATGATCGCCGCCCATCAGGGCTTCCGGGTGGGCGAGGTGCAGACGCCGTATCACCCCCGGCAGGCGGGACGGTCCAAGTTCGGGATCGGCCGCATCCCCATCTCCCTGCTGGACGTCCTCGTGGTGTGGTTCCTGCTTACCTTCTCCCGGGCGCCCATGCGCTTCTTCGGCGGGCTGGGGCTGGCGGCGCTCGCGGCCAGCGGGCTCACGTTCCTCTACCTGGCCTACCTCTGGTTCGCCTTCACGATGCAGAAGCGCCCCATCTTCTGGGCGGCGGGCGGCCTCGCCATCGCCGGGTTGCTGCTCATCCTCGTCGGCTTCGTGGCCGAGCTCATCGTGAGCCAGGAGGAGCGCATCCTGCATCTGGAAGCGATGCTGAAACGACAGCAGCGCCCGGACCTATGAGCACTCGCTTCGACTTACCCTGCCTATGACCTACACCTGTTTCCCCATTGGCAACGATCTCCTTCTCCCAAGCGCCCTGGACGGCATCCCCGTTGAGGCCCGATGCCGGGGAGGGACGGATGCGTGAGCGGGGGAAGCGGATCGCACAGCTTCTGGCGCTGCTCCTGGGGCTGGGGTTCATCGCCGCGCTGCTGCGCGCCCAGTGGTCGGAGCTGCGCAGTTACACCTGGCACCTGTCCCCGGGCTGGTTCCTGCTGGGATTTCTACCGCTGGCGGTGAGCTGGGCGCTGGAGATCGCGCTGTGGCGCGTCTGCCTGGCGAGCCTGGGCGGTCACCTGAGCTATCGACGGGCCAGCTTGATCTGGCTGCTCTCGAACTTCATTCGATATATCCCGGGCAACGTCTGGCAACTCATCGGCATCGCCTCCCTGGCCGCCGAGGAGGATGTGCCCGCCGAGGCGACGCTGACCAGCCTGGCGGTGCACCAGGCGTTATCGGCCACGTCGGTGGTCACGCTGGCGGCGGCCTACCTGGCCTGGAGCGGCCACGCCGAGGCGATGAGGATCACCCTGGCGGCGATCGTGCTGCTCGTCATCGTGTTCGTCGGGCTCCGGCCGCGTTGGATGGAGTGGGGGCTGAACCGGGCGCTCCGCGTGTTGCACCGTCCCCCCCTCCGGATCACGCTCACCCGCAGGCAGATGGCCGCCTTGATCGTCGGCTACTGGATCGCCTGGATCCTGGCGGGGCTGGGGTTCGCCGCGGTCGTCCGGGCGCTGACGCCCATGGCCTGGGTGTTGACGCCCCATCTCATCGCCGCGTTCATGATCTCCTATTTCATCGGCTACATCAGCCTGATCACGCCCGGCGGCCTGGGCGTGCGGGAGGGGGCCGTGGTGTGGCTGCTCAACGCCTGGCTCCCGGCCCCGTTGCCCACGATCGCCTCGATCCTGGGACGGGTGTGGCTCACGCTAGGCGAGGTGGGGAGCGCGGGGATCGCCCTGATCCTGTGGCGAGGACGCCGCCCGCTGCGGGAGGTCATACGCTCACCCGCAGCGCCGGAGGGAAGCGCTGATGGCTGAGCGCCTCCGCCGTGTCCCCTGGCCCACGGTCCTGGTGTGGACGCTCGTGCTGGCCTACACCGTGGGGTTCTCCATCCTCTCCATCCGCCCGCACCAGGCGTTACAGACGCACAAGGCCGATCTGGGGCAGATGGACATCGCGCTCTGGAACACATCCCAGGGGCGATTCGTGCAGGAGGTGAAAGGGGACCGCATCAGCACGCGGCTGACGGATCATGTGGAGCCGATCTTCCTCCCGGTCTCGCTGGTCTTCTGGCTGTGGGACGACGTGCGGGCGATCCTGATCCTCCAGTCAGCGGTGATCGCGCTGGGCGCCTGGCCGATCTACTGGATCGCCCGGGCTCGCATGCGGCGGCTGGTGAGCAGGCGCCCGGCGGAATGGGCGGGTGTGGCCTTCGTCCTGGCTTATCTGCTCTTCCCCGCGCTGGAAGCCGCCAACATGGCCGAATTTCACGCCGTCCCCCTGGCCGTGCTGCCCATCCTGCTGGCGCTGTGGTGGGTGGAACGGGGGGCATGGGGCCGGTTCGCCATCGCCGCGCTGACCGTGGCCGCCGTGAAGGAGGACATGGCCCTGCTCGCCGTCATGCTGGGGCTGTGGGCGATCGCGCGGGCCGGGAACGTCTCCAAGAGGCCCAACGTGGGGTGGTGGGTTGGGGGAGGTGTGGCGGCGGCCGCGGCCGCCTGGTTCGCCATAGCCACGTTCGTGATCATCCCCGCGCATGCCGAGCAGGCCTACGGCGTGGCCGAGTTCCTATATGTGCAACGGTACGGCGAGCTGGGCAGCTCCATGACGGACATCGTGCGCAGCCTGCTCACACGGCCGGGATTGGTCTGGTCCATTGTGACGGAGCCGGAGCGGCTGCGATACGTGGCCGGGCTGCTGGCCGGCGTCGGCGGCCTGGCCCTCCTGGGGCCGGAGATCCTGCTGCTCTCCGCGCCAGCGCTGGCGGCCAACATCCTCAGCGCCTACCCGGCGCAATATTCGGGCGAGCTCCACTACTCGGCGCCGCTGGTCCCCTATATCCTCGTCGGCGCGATCGTCGGGGCGGAGCGGGCAGCGCGCGGCATCGACCGGATCCTCCGCGGGCGCCGCGCCATGGCTTTGGGGCTGGTGCTGGCCTGGCTGCTGATCTGGAGCGCGGGATACCACCGGGTCAAGGGATGGACGCCGTTGGGCGGCGAGTTCCGCTGGCCCGAGGTCACGGCCCACCATCGGCTGGCGGAGCGCTTCTTTCGCCAGATCCCGGACGATGCGGCGGTGAGCACCACCGCCGCATTGTTCCCGCACCTGAGCCACCGGGAGCGCATCTACAAGTTCCCGGCGCTGGGCGACGCCGAATACGTGCTGCTGGAGGTCAACGGCACGACGGACATGCACCCGGTCGACCTACGCCGCCGCTTCGACGAACTGCTGGCCAGCGGCCGCTTCTGCATCCGGGATGCCGCCGACGGCTTCGTCCTGTTGGGGCCGCCGACGGAGGTCTGTACCCGTGAGCTGCCGGATGAATTCTACTCCTTCGCCCGGGCGGGTGAGCGTCAGCCGACCCACCCGGCCGGGGTGCGCTTCGGCGATCTCCTGCGGTTCCGAGGGTACGACGTCATCGACGATGGGAAATGGCGCCTGACGCGGGTGCGCACATACTGGGAGGTGCTCCAGCCGCTGCCCGCCAACCTCCAGGTATGGCCGTTCTTCTTGGCTGCGGACGGGGAAGTCGCCGAGGACACGTCACAACGGCCGCCCGTGGCCCCGCTCTGGTATCCGCCGGAGCGCTGGCGGCCGGGCGAGACCATCCTGGTGGAGACGCTGCCGTGGTTCCTGCCCGACCGCTGGGCGCTGGCGGTGGGGGTCGCCCGCGGCGGACCATGGGCGGACCCGAAGCATCGCGTGCGCATCTCCAAGGGTGGCGACGCACAGGTGATCGATGGAACGTGGGCGGCCTTCCCGCCGTTCCTTCGCGAGGGACGCACCCTGCGGCCGCTGACCGAAGACGACTGGCCGGGCGCCTGGCCAGATCGAAGGTGGGCCCTCGGCGAGGGGATCGAGCTGATCGGCGCTCGCGTGCCGGAACGGGTGTCGCCAGGGGAGACGCTGTGGTTCGATCTGCTATGGCGGGCCACACGGCCGATCCCGCGCTCGTACACCGTCTTCGTGCACCTGCGGGATGGGCAGGGGCGCCTGGTGGCCCAGCACGACGCGCTGCCGGCGTGGTTCGTCCCCGCGCCCACGACGCGATGGGGGCCCGAACCGCAGCCGGATGCCCATCGGCTAGACGTGCCAGATGATCTGGCACCGGGTATCTATACGCTGGTCATCGGGTTATATGATCTGAGCACCGGCGAGCGGCTGCCGATCCGGGATAGGGCCGGCGACGAGATCCAGCTAGCGACCATACGGGTTGAGGAACGATGACGGAAGAGGCATGGGCGAAGGAATCGCGACGTGCCGTGACCCCGCCGGAGGGCGAGATGATCCCATCTTCCATGGCGGCGACAGTCTCCCCCTCCAGTGCACGGTGGAGACGGCGCGCCATCCGCGCGCTGCAGATCGCTCTACTCCTCCTCATCGGCGCCTTCTGGGGACGGGATGTCCTGTACAACTGGCGCGAGTTCACCCATTATACCTGGCGGATCGAGGGGCGATTCCTGGGGATGGCCTTCGGGCTTTTGGTGTTGCAGATCCTGCTGCTGGCGCTCATCTGGTGGCGAGGGCTTATCCTGGTCGGTACGCACATCCCATGGCGCCACGGGATCGCGCTCTGGCTGCAGGCGCAGATCGCCCGCTACCTGCCCGGCGGCATCTGGGACGTCGCCGTCCGGCTGGTGCTGGGCCAGCAGATCGGCGTGAGCAAGCAGGCCATGTCCGCCAGCATGGGGCTGGAGATCGGCATCCAGGTGCTGAGCGCCGCGCTGTTCTTCGTGCTCTCCCTGCTCACCTGGGCCCGGGCGGAACTACACACATACCTCCTCCTGGTGGGCGGGACCATCGCCATCTCGTTGATCTGCCTTTCGCCGCCGGTCTTCCGATTCCTGGTGCAGACGGGATCGCGCCTTCTCAAGCTCCCACCTCTGCCGCTGCACTTCACCTATTGGGACCTCCTCGCCCTCCTGCTGGCGCGCTTCCTGGCCCACGGGCTGATGGGGCTGGGATTCGTGCTCTTC
>JAJRVX010000383.1:0-15085 GCA_024277095.1 Chloroflexota bacterium | reverse complement strand
GATGCTGCTGGTGACCCACGATCTGGCCGAGGCGTACACCCTGGCCCAGCGTATCGTCGTGGTGGCGGCGGGGCGGGTGATCCAGAACGGCGCACGGGATGAGGTGTTCCGGCATCCGGCCACGCCGGAGGTCGCCGTGGCGATGGGGATGCGGAACGTGTTCCGAGGGCGGGTGATGGAGCGGCTGGCGGATGGGCTGCGCGTGCGGTGGGCGGGTGGTGAGCTGATCACGCCGGACGCCCCCTATGCCCCCGGCCAGGAGCTGTTGTTCGGCATCCGGCCGGAGGAGATCATGTTCGTACGGGAGGATCGCCCCCTGCGTCCCAGCGTGGCGCGCAACCTCGTGGAGGCCGTCATCGTGGCCGACGAGCCTCAGGGGTTCGACCACATGCTGCGGGCGCGCGTGCTCGCGCCCGGTGCGGGCGATGGGCCATGCCTCTATGTTCGCCTGGCTCATCCCGTGTTCCTGCGCCTGGAGCTCGGCGAGGGACAGCGGCGCCGCCTGTCCCTGAAGATGGAGGCGATCCACGTGTTCACGCACACCCACGCGCAGACAGGGCCTTTGCCCTCTGCCTCATCGCCCTCCCCGGCTCTGGAGCTGACCACCTCGGACGCTACGCCCTCGGCCTGCCCGTAGCGGGATTACTTCCAGTCCGGGCGCGCCTCCTTGCGGCCACGCAGGTATTTCTCCGCGGCGATGGCGGCCTTCACACCGTCGGCGGCGGCGATCACCGCCTGCTTGATGTGGGAGCATAGGAGATCGCCTGCCGCGAACACGCCCGGAACGCTGGTCTGCATCTCCTCATCTACGACCAGGCATCCCTCGGGGGTGGTCTCGAGTTGGCCCAGCAGGTAGTCCGTGATGGGCCTGGCGCCCTGGAGGTAGATGAACGCCCCTTTGACCGGCAGCGTCCGTTCCTCACCATCGCGCGGGTGGATGCGTATCCCCTCGACCTTTCCGTTTCCCACGATCTCCTTCAGCCGCGTGCTCAGCTGCATCTCGATCTTCGGGTGTGACGTGGCCTGGGCGACCAGTGGCTCTCGCGCCCTCAACTGGGGCGTGGGCACGATCAGATGGACCCGGCTGGCGAACTTCGTGAGGAAGAGCGCCTCCTCTAGCGCTTCGTCGTTGTTGCCGACGACGGCCACCGGCTGATCGCGGAAGAACGCCCCGTCACATGTGGCGCAGTAGCTCACGCCGCGGCCCAGGAACGTCTCCTCGCCGGGGACCGTGCTGGCGCGCCCCATGGAGCCGGTGGCCAGGATCACCGCCCGGGCGTGGAAGGTGCCCTGCCCGGCCATGATTTCCTTGGGATCCGATCGCAGGTTCACGCCGATCACCTTGTCGGTGATGAATTCGGCGCCGAAGGATTCCGCCTGTCGGCGCATGATCTCCACCAGCTCGGCGCCGCTGATGGGGCCCGGCACGCCCGGGTAATTGCTGATCTTGGTCGTGATGCCCAGGGCTCCTGCCGTGAGCCCTTTGTCGATGACCAGGGTACGCAAATCGGCGCGAGCCGTGTAGATGGCGGCCGAGGCGCCGGCCGGCCCACCGCCGATGATGATCACGTCGTAGATCTCCTCCGCCCCGTCCGGGCCGAGGGGCGACAGCTCCAGGTTCAGGTTGAGACTCATCGTGTGTGTTCCTCCATACTTCACCGGATCGCTTCCGGGAGTGTTTTCTTTCCTTCAGATTTGCGGGTCACGGCCCCCAGGGCCTGTGGCCCGCCTGCCGCCGCTCAGAGCGTGTCTGAGAGGGGGCTACCGCTCTTTTGCCCTCGACCTGCCCGGCCTCGGCCTGGGTCCTTGCGGAAAGGGCCGAGAAGAGCAGGTGCAAGCCGGAAAGGTGGGATTTCCGTGGAGGGGAGGACCCCTCCACACCTCCCCCTGTGGAGCTGGTCGTTGAGGGAGCCCCCTTGGACATCTTGTCGGTAAATTTTCAGACACGCTCTCAGACACACTCCTACACCACATCGGGCGGCTTACGGCACCAAGTACTTGGATGCGAAAACGCCCGGAAGGTTACGAAACACGATCCTGAGAGGCCGCGTGACGAGCCTCGTCGATTTGACCTTTGGCGGATGGGAGATCATAATCGGTAGCGCCACGCTGGACGTGGACATGGGGAAGAACGCCATCGTCGCCGTCGATCCGTTCTTACCTACCCCTTGCAAAGCGATGCAACAGGGATTTGTGGGGCGCAGCCCCGCAATTGGGTACGCTGCCGCGATGGTGGATGACAGGAAGGGAGGGAAGATGCGTCGAGAGCATGACCTGTATCCGATGCTGGGTGTGGAAGAAGCCATCGATCGTTTCCTGAGCCATTTTCGACCTCTGGATATGGAGCGGGTGCCGATCCTGGAGGCTTTGGGGCGCGTCCTGGCCGAGGATGTGGCGGCGGAGATGGATATCCCCCCGCTGTCCAACTCCGCTATGGATGGGTACGCGGTGCGTTGTGAGGACACGGAGGATGCCCGACCGGAGGCCCCGCGCCGGTTGCGCGTCGTCGCCGATCTGGCCGCCGGCTATGTGTTGGATCAGCCCATTCAGCCGGGCACGGCGGTACGGATCATGACGGGAGCACCCGTCCCTCCCGGCACCGGAGCGGTGGTGCCGTTTGAGGAGGTGGAGACCGACGGCGAGGACATCCTGGTCTTCAAGGCCTATCCACCGAACAAGAACGTGCGGGCTGCTGGCGAGGACGTCCGGGCCGGGCAGGTGGTGTTGACGAAGGGAGCCGTCCTGCGCCCGCAGGAGATCGGGATGTTGGCTGCTCTGGGGTACACGGACATCGCCGTGCACCGCCGGCCGCGGGTGGCCATCCTGTCCACCGGCGACGAGGTCATCGATGTGACGGACCCGTGGCAACCCGGCAAGATCCGCGACGCGAACAGCTATTCCAACGCGGCGCAGGTGCTCAAGTACGGCGGCATCCCGATCCGTCTGGGGATCGCCCGGGACACGATCGATGACCTGACGGCCAAGATCCGCTCTGGCCTGGAGCAGGGCGTGGACCTGTTCCTCACCTCGGGCGGTGTGTCGGTGGGCGATTTCGACGTCGTCAAGAAGGTGTTGGCCACGGAGGGGGAGATCACCTTCTGGCGTGTGCGCATGAAGCCGGGTAAACCGCTGGCCTTCGGCACCATTCATGGCGTGCCGCTGTTGGGGTTGCCCGGCAACCCGGTCTCGGCGATGGTCTCCTTTGAGCTGTTCGCCCGCCCGGCCATCCTTACCATGTTGGGCAGGACGAGGCTGGATAAGCCGACCGTGGACGCCATCTTGGTGGATGAGATCTCTCGCAAGGACGGGCGGCGGCATTACGTGCGGGTCACCCTGGAAGAGCGAGACGGCACGCGCTATGCTCGCCTGACCGGTGATCAGGGCTCCGGTATCCTGCTTTCCATGGTCAAGGCGGATGGGCTGGCCATCATCCCCGAGGATGCCGATCATCTGCCGGCCGGATCGTCGGTTCGGGTCCTGCTGTTCGATAACCCAGAGCGGTAGATCATCGCTGCTCGTCTGTGGGCAGGGATGATTCATGAATCACCCCTGCCCCGGCAGCACCCATGAGAGAGGCTGCCCGGCGGCTCCTTTCCGTGGAATGCGACAAGGCCGGAGATCATCTCCGGCCTCGTCGCGTGCGCATCGTGGGCCCGCCGCTCGAGGATCTCAGGCTTGGGAGGCCGCTGCGGCCTCCGCATCGGATGCCTCCCCGGGGCGGTCCAGCATCTGCATGTCCTGGGCCACGATCTTGGCCCGTGAACGCGTCTCGCCTTTGTCGTCCTCCCAGCGGTCGATCTGCAGGCGCCCCTCCACATAGACCAGCCGGCCTTTGCTCAGGTACTGCTCGCAGATATCGCCCAGCTTACCCCATGCCTCGACGGTGAACCAGTCGGTGGCCTCGCGGCGTTCCCCGTCGCTTCCCGTCCATGTGCGGTTGACGGCGATGTTGAACTGAGCGACTTTGCGACCGTTGGGCGTGGTGCGCACGTCCGGATCGTGTCCCAATCGGCCGATGAGCTGGACTCTGTTCAGCGCTGGCATGGTGCCCCTCCTCATGCAAATGGCATCCCAGTGGTCGCCGTGTCGCCGATAGTGTGCCGGATCGCGGTCACATACGGCTCACAAGGAGGGGATCACAGGCCCAGACCACCAACGGGCGGAGCTCCTTATGCTCCGCCCACTGGTTTCCATCGCCCGGGATATTCCCTGGAAGCACATTGAGAGGGTGATGGAGGGCAACGCCCTCTGTCACCCAAAAGTCGGACCTAGGAGAGGGGAATCAGCCTCCCTGTAGCTGGGCCAGGTCCTCGTCGATGGCCTTCAGCTTTTCCTCCGTCAGGAGGTGCGGGACGAAATTGGCGAGTTCCTCCAGCGAGAACTCCATCGCGGAGCCGATCTGCGGCGCGTTGAGCCTGTCGCCGAAGTGCTTCTCCAGGACGGCCCTGGCCCGCTCGTCGGCGAGCAACTCCCTGAGCTTGCTGCGGATGCTGAGATCGGGAGCGGGCACCTCCCCGGCCGGGCCTCCGACCGGCTGTGTGGTCGTCTCCTTCCAGGTGAACGAGCCCTGGAGCCGGATATCACGGGACGAGCTCCCGACCAGCACCTCGAACTCGCCTGCCTCCGTCACCCACGCCTTTTGCTGGGGATCGTAGAACGCCAGCGCCCTGGCATCCAGCGTGAACGTCACCGTCTTCGCCTCACCAGGCTCCAGCGCGACCTTCTGGAATCCCCGGAGCTCCTTCTCCGGCCGCAGTACGCTGGCCTCCACGTCCCGGACGTAGAGCTGCACCACCTCCTTGCCCGCACGCGAGCCCGTGTTCTGGACGTCCACGGAGATCCGGACCTCCTCGCTCGCCTCGGCGGGATCGATCCGCAGGTTGCTGTAGGCGAAGGTAGTGTAGGAGAGCCCGTGGCCGAAGGGGAACAGCGGCTCGATCTTCTTCTTGTCATAGTATCGGTAGCCGACGAAGATGCCCTCGCCGTAGAAGACCTGGCCGCGCTCGCCCGGGTAGTTGATGTAGGCAGGGTTGTCCTCTAGCCGCTTGGGGAAGGTCGTCGGCAGCTTGCCGGAGGGGTTCACGTCTCCGAACAATACATCGGCGATGGCGTTGCCGCACTCCTGGCCGGGGAACCACGCCTCGAGCACGGCCGGCACCTTGTCCAGCCACCCCATGGTGACCGGTGCGCCGGTCTGCAGGACGACGATGGTGTTGGGGTTGGCCGCGGCCACCCGTTCCACCAGCTCCGCCTGGCGGCCGGGCAGCTCCATGTCCGTGCGATCGAACCCCTCGCTCTCCCAGTCGCCGTTGGTGCCGATGAACAGCAACGCCACATCCGACTCGGCGGCGAGCTGCACCGCCCGCTCGATCGGGTCGCCGATGACGGGGGGCTGGCAGCCGACGATCAGGCCGCCCAAAAAGGCGTCCCCCTTGGTGTATCGGATCTCGATCTCGTATGCCTGCCCGGCCGTCAGATCGATCTCCCCCTTCTTCTCCTGGCTGCCCGCCCCGAAGAAGGCCTCGCCGGGCGTTTGCTCCGTCCAGTTATCCACGATCTCCCGGCCGTCGATGTAGAGTCGGCTCAGGCCGGCGCTGACCAGGCTGAACGTGTATGTGCCCGTCTCCGGCACCGTGAGCGTGCCGCGCAGCCGGACGGAGAACTGGCCGGGGTTCACTCCCGGCGCGAACTCCCCGATCCAGAAGAAGCGCAGATTTCGGGTCACCTGCGTGAGGACGGGCTCGCCAGACAGGTCGGGGGTGTTGTAGTACTCGCAGGTCAATCCCGGCCCCTGTCCCTCGGCTGGCGTGAGCCAGTCGGCCTCCAGTAGCGGCGTGCCCTTGTGGTTGGTGCAGCCCTGCTCGTACCGGACCTGGATCGCGTCCCCGCATCGGTTCCGAATGCCCTCGAGCGGCGAGACGGCGTAGTGCGGGTTAACCTGAGCGCTGCCGCCGCCCATGATCTGTGCGACCCTGGCGTTCGGCCCGATGACGGCGATGGTCTTGATCTTGCCCTCGTCCAGCGGCAACACAGCGCCCTCGTTCTTCAGCAGGACGATCCCCTCGCCCGCCGCCTCCCGGATGAGGGCCCGGTGCTCCGGCTTGTCCACGGCCTTTTCCGGCTCCTCCGGGTGATCCATGGCTCCCGTCTTCAGGGTGATGCGCAGCAGACGCCGGACCTTGTCGTCGATGATCTCCTCGCTGACCAGCCCGTCCTGGACAGGCTGGAGCAGCTTCTTGCCCAGGAATCGGGCCGGGCCGGGCATCTCCAGGTCGAGCCCGGCGTTGGCGGACTCCACCGTGCTCTTCGTGGCGGTCCAGTCGGAGACCACGACCCCCTGGAACCCCCACTCCCCCTTCAGGATCTCGCTCAGCAGGTAGGGGTGCTCGCAGCAGTGCGTGCCGTTCAGCCGGTTGTATGCGCCCATGATCGCCCATACGTCGGCCTCCTTGACCGCCGCCTCGAACGGGATCAGGTAGATCTCTCGCAGCGCCCGCTCGCGCACCTCAGAGCTGATCGACAGGCGCTCGAACTCCGAGTCGTTGCATACGAAGTGCTTGATGCACGCGCTCACGCCCTGGCTCTGCACGCCCTTGATGTAGCTCACGGCGATGCGGGACGTGAGATAGGGATCCTCGGAGTAGCACTCGAAGTTGCGGCCGCCCAGAGGGGAGCGATGGATGTTCACCGTAGGGGCCAGGAGCATATGGGCGCTTTTCGTCCTCGTCTCCTCGCCCAGGGCCACGCCCACGCGGTGGATCAGCTCCGGGTTCCACGTGGCCGCCAGGGAGACGCCGGCCGGGAAACACGCCGACGTGAGGTCGCCCTGCCACTGGCTGCCCCGGGCACCGTTGGGGCCGTCCGTCATCTTGAACGGCGGGATGCCCAGCCGCTCGACCCCGGTGCTGTGCCACATGTCGGAGCCGGCGGTCATGGAGACCTTTTCCTCCAACGTCATCTGGCTCAGCAGTGCTTCGATGCGCTCTTCCATGGGCTGCGATGGTTGGTCGGACATGGAAGCCTCCTTCGCTTTGTAGATGGATTCCAGGCGCTCGCGGCGAGCGGGGATCGCCGCGAGTCACCGTTGTGTCAGCTCGGCCTCAATGGCTTGCAATACCTCGTCCGTCAGTGCTCGCGGCGCATAATCCGCCAGCTGGGCGAGGGACAGGTCCATGATCTGTTCCAGCGGCGCCGCGTCGATCGCGTCGGATACGTATTTGGCCAGGATCTTCCTGGCCCGCTCGTCGGCGAGCAGCTCTCGTAGTGGGCTGTGAATGCTGAGCTGGGCGGCCTCTTTTGCCGCCTCTCTCAGCGCGCTGGCCTCATATACGAAGTCGTATCGCCCGGATCCTATCTCGACCAGGACGGCATCCTGTGTCTGCTCGGCCCTGGTGATCCCTTCGGCCTCGCGAAGCGGGCGCCCGCTCTCGGTCACCTGCTCCAGGATCGCATGGGGCAAACGCACCGTGGCGTGGGTGTTGGCCGGGATCGACACCGACAGGTGGAGGCGATCCTCGGTGAGCTCCCAGGAGGACTCGATGGGGCCGTACATGGAGTGCAATGTGGCCCGGGCGTGGGTGAGGCCGCCGCCCGGGTGGGGCTGGATCCGGATGTGCTTGTAGCCAGGGCGGTCGGGGTCCACGTCGATGCCGGCGACTACGCTGTATAGCCAGTGGCCGATGGCGCCGAAGGCGTAGTGGTTGAAGGAGTTCATGCTGGGATCCTGGAATTCCCCGTTCGGTTTGATCCCGTCCCATCGCTCCCAGATCGTCGTGGCGCCCCACTGCAGCGCGTACAGCCAGGAGGGGTAGGTCTCCTGATTCAACAGCGTGTAGGCGACGTCCAGGTATCCCATCCGGCTGAGCACATGGCACAGATAGGAGGTCCCTACAAAGCCCGTGGACAGGTGGTTGTCCCGCCTGCGGATGTCCTCCACCAGCCGGCGTGCGGCCTCGGGGCGCTGCTCCTCCGATAACAGATCGAACGCCAGCGCCAGCACGTAGGCAGTCTGCGTGTTGGGGGAAAGGCGTCCCCGCCCGGTGACGAATTCCTCTCGAAACGCCTGCCTGATCTTGGCCAGGAGGTCTGCGTACTCCCGGGCGTCCTCCTCCTTGCCCAAGATCTGGGCTGTGCGCTGCACGATACGGGTGGAGTAGGCGAAGTAGGCGGTGGCGATGAGATCGAAGTCCGTGGCCGCGTTGGGCCACCTGGCGTCGGGAGCGGTGACGGATAGCCAGTCGCCGAAATGGAAGCCCGTGTTCCAGAGATACGTCTCCCCCGCCTGCGCCCGGATGTACTCCACCCACCCCTTCATGCTCTCGTACTGGGTCTCCAGGATGCGTCGGTCACCATAGCAGAGGTAGATCGTCCAGGGGACGATGGCGGCCGCGTCGCCCCAGGCGGCCGACCCGGCGTTGGCGGGCCCCAGCGCGTTGGGGATCACCCAGGGCACGTTCCCGTCCTCCTGCTGGTCGAGCGCCAGGTCCCGTAGCCATTTGGTGAAGAAGGCGGCCACGTCCATGTTGAAGCAGGCCGTCCGGGCGAAGACTTGGGCATCCCCGGTCCAGCCCAGTCGCTCATCTCGTTGCGGACAGTCGGTGGGCACGTCGAGGAAGTTCCCCTTCTGTCCCCACACGATGTTGTGCTGCAGTTGGTTAATCAGGGGATGGGAGCATTCGAAATGGCCCGTCGGGGTGATATCGGAGTGGATTACGATGCCGGTCAGATCGTCGAGGGTGGGCTCGCCCGGGTAACCCTCCACCGCCACGTAACGGAAGCCGTGGAAGGTGAAATGCGGCTCGAAGGTCTCCTCTCCTTCCCCCTTCAGGATGTATCGGTCCGTTTGATCGGCCGAGCGCAGGTTCTCGGTATACAGATTGCCCTCCTGGTCGAGCACCTCGGCGTGGCGGAGGGTGATCACCGTGCCCGGGTCGCCGTGGACGCTCAGGCGCACCCAGCCGACCATGTTCTGCCCCATGTCGAAGACCAGCTCCCCCGCCGGCGTCCGGATGATCTCGACCGGCCGGATCTCCTGGATCCTGCGCACGGGAGGACCCGCCGGGGCGACCAGGATCTCCTTGCTGTGCTCGACGACCCGCACGCCCGACCAGGTGCTGTCGTCGTACCCGGCCTGGCTCCATCCCGGCTTCTCCAGGCGGGCGTCGTAGATCTCACCCTTATAGATGTCCGACATGCGGATGGGGCCGGTCGACGACTTCCAGCTCTCGTCCGAGCATATCGTCTCCACGCGGCCGTCCTCATAAACGATCCGGATCTGCAGCAGCAGCGCCAGCTTCTCCCCATAGGTGTTCCGTTTGCCCTCGAAGGCGAGGTAGCCCCGGTACCAGCCGTCGCCCAGGGTGACGCCGATCGCGTTCTCGCCCGGTTGCAGGTATTCGGTCACATCGTAGGTCTGGTACTGCAGTCGCTTGTGGTAGCTGGTCCAGCCGGGTGTGAAGAGCTGGTCCCCCACCCGCCGGCCGTTCAGTTCCATCTCGTACAGGCCCAGGCTGGTGACGTACGCTCGGGCCGATTTCACGGTGCCGTTCACCGTGAACGCCGTGCGGAGCATGGGGCAGGGCTGAGGGATGGAGGTATCCTCGTCCAGATCGGGCTCGATCCACTTGGCCTGCCAGTCCTCCGGGCCCAACAGGCCCATCTCCCAGAAGGCTGGCTCGCTCCAATCGGAGGGGCGGTCATCCCGGTCCCAAACGCGCACCTGCCAGTAGCAACGCTGCCCCGATCGCAAGGAGGGGCCCTCGTAGACGCGATGGATGGATTCCTCGGACGCGACTTTGCCCGAGTCCCACAGTAGATCCTCCCCGGAGGTCAGCGCATCCGCGCTGGGGGCCACCCGGATCTGATAGGCGGCCTGGATCACATTGCGTCCCGGGGCCTCGATCTGCCAGCTGAGTCGGGGCCGCGTGACGTCGATGCCCAGGGGATTCACCTGGTACTCGCAGCGTAAATTCGTGACCAGAAGAGAAGGGGCCGAGTTCATGTGATAAGCCTCCTCGTGCGTGTGGACCGGGATGGCCCCGCTCCGCTTTCACGCCATTCGGATGGGGTCGGGGCTATATGCGACTTCTCACGTGTGCTATAGGGCGCGGCGCAGGATGTCAGCCAGCGTCTCGTCGGAGAGGGGTATCGGGTTATACCGCATCGAGCTGGCCCGCTTTGCCTGCTGGACGAGGTCCGGGATGTCCTCCTCGGTCATGCCGAACTCGGAGAGCTTCGGTATCTTCAGGGCCTGTACCAGCTCCTCCACGAAGGTGATGCCCGCGTCGATGGTGGCGTCCTCCGTGGAGAGCCGTCGCCCGAGCAGGGCCTGTCCGATGTCGGCGTAGCGGGTCAATACGGGGCTGTTGGGGTCTTGCCTGCGCAGCGTGGCCACGTTGGCGGCCATGACGTGAGGCAGCAGGGCGGCGCAGACCACCCCGTGCGGTATGGGGAAGCGGGCTCCCAGAGGCGAGGCGAACCCGTGCACGGCGCCCAGGCCCACGTTCGCCAGGCAGATGCCCCCCATGAGCGCGGCCAGGGACATCTCATCGCGTGCGTCGGCGTCGTCCCCGTTCTCGTACGCCCGCCGCAGCGATCGGGCGATCAGCCGGATCCCGGTGAGCGCCATGCCGTCCGTCAGGGGCTGCGCCCGATTGGACACGTACGGCTCGATCACCTGAGTCAGCGCGTCCAGCCCGGTGCTGGCCGTGACCTCCGGGGGCATACTGTGCGTCAGAGCCGGATCGACCAGCGCCACGCGAGGGATGAGGTACGGGCTGCGCATGCTCGCCTTGAAGTGCTTCTCCTTGTAGGCGATGACGGCGTTGCGCGTGACTTCGGAGCCGGTTCCGGCCGTGGTGGGGACGGCGATCAGGGGAGCGGCCGGCTTCGTGAGCGGCTTCCCCTGCCCGATCACCTCCATGTAATCAAGGGCGGAGCCGCCATTGGTGAGCAGACCCGCCGTGGCCTTGGCCGTGTCGATGACGCTGCCCCCGCCCAGGCCGATGACCATGTCGCATCCTGCCGAGCGAGCCTCCTCCAGCGCCTCGTCGACGGTGGAGACCTGGGGCTCCCCCTGCACCCTGTAATACGCCCGGCCGATCCCGTGGGCATCCAGATGTGCGGCCAGCCGGTCGATGATCTTGCTGGTTCGCAGGAATTCGCCGCCGTGCACGACCATCGCCTTGCGGCCGAATCCGGCGGCGATCTCCCCGATGCGATCGAACTCATCACGCCCGTAGATGATGCGGTTGGCTGTGTAGAACTCGAACTTCATCGCCCCTCCTCTGCAGGTATGTCGGATGAAAGACGAGGGACGGCCGTTGCCCCTCGTCGCCTCTCGCCCCTCGTCTTCTGTCCTCTGTAGGCGTCACCACGCGTCATCGGGAGGGAACAGGCTGTAATGGCGAACGCCCTGCCTGGGCTGCGCCATCCAATCGGCGACGGTCTCTCGCCACCTCAGGTAGTGTGGGGTCTGTTGGTGGCGTGCGAAGTCCTCCTTCGTCCGGTAGACCTCGTACAGGAAGAAGCGGGTGGGCTCATCCTCCGCCTGCAGCACGTCGAAGCGGACGTTTCCTGGCTCCTGGCGGGTGTTGAGGTGGTTGTCCTTTGTGGCCTCGATGAACTGGTCCACATATTCCGGTTTCACCCAGACGGTGACGCAGACGACATACATGATCGTCCTCCTTACATGCTGAGATGCCGGATCGCCCTGCGCTCGCATTCTACCATCCTGTGAGGATGGCCGCAAACGTTTGGGGGGGAGCCACGCTCACTCCCGGGCGCGCACCCAGGTGCCGCCGTCGGAGGGCGATCCCCCGGTCACGGAGCGGCCACGATGCGATAGATGGAGCCGTCGCTGTAGTGGACGACGTAAAGTTCTCCCTCCGCGTCCTCGCCGAAGGTGCTGATCTGCAGGCCGCTCTGGAGGAGCTCTGTCATCTCCCATGTGCCCGCCGGGCTTTGCAAGAGGCCCCAGATCCGCCCGGTGCAGAAGTCCCCGAACAGGTACACGCCGACGAGCGCGGGGTATCGGCTCCCGCGATACACATAGCCGCCCGTGATGGAACATCCCAGCGTGTGGTCGTACTCGACCACCGGAAGCACCAGCCCATCCGTCTCGCACCCGGTCTCCGGCTCGAAGCAATGGGCTCCCTCCATGATGTCCCAGCCGTAGTTCTCGCCGCCCGGGCTGTTCGCCGGCTGGACGTCCACTTCCTCATAGCGGTTCTGGCCGACGTCGGCGATGTACAGGTCGCCGGTGGCCCGGTCAAAGGAGAACCGCCACGGGTTCCGCAGCCCCAGCGCCCATATCTCGGGGCGGGCCCCCGGCCGGTCGACGAAGGGGTTGTCGGCGGGGATCGCGTACGTCTCCACCCCGGCGACGTCGATTCGCAGCATCTTACCCAGGAGCACGCCGAGGTTCTGGGCGTTCCCCCACGGATCTCCGCCGCGCCCCCCATCTCCTGTGCCGATGTAGAGGTATCCATCCGGGCCGAACTGAAGCTGGCCGCCGTTGTGGTTCCGCGCCGGCTGGTCGATCCGGAGGATGATCTGCTCGCTGGCGGGATCGGCCCGCCGCGGGTCGCCGTTGGGAGCCCGGTAGCGGGCGATGACGGTGTCCCCCCGGCGATCCGTGTAGTTGACGTAAAAGAGCCCCGTGGTCGCGAAGTCCGGCGGGAAGGCGACGCTGAGCAGCCCCTGTTCCGCTCCGCCGGAGCCCACCCGGTCGGTGATGTCGAGGAAGGGGGCGGGGAGTATCTCGCCGCCCTCGACGACCCGGATGCGCCCGGCCCTTTCCACCACGTAAACCCAGGCGGGGTCTCCGGCGTGGGTGAGGTACACGGGCTGTCGGAAGCCGCTGAACGCCGGCTCCAATGCGATGGAAGGGGGCCTTGTGGGCTGGGGTTCCGGGGGCTGGGCCTGCGGTTCGGGAGCCTGGGGCTGCGGCGTGGCCGTGGGAATCGACGTGGCCGTCGGCGGGGCGGCGGTAGGTGAAGGGACTGGCTTCTCGGACCTGCACGCGTTGACCAGGAGGAGCAGGCCGACCAGGATCAGGCCATGGATATAAACGGGATAGCGAGTTCGGTTCATAGGGTACTCCTTACGTTGGGATCTTCGGACGGGGGTCCGGCTGGGCGATCGCCCGTTTGACCGGCGCAGGGTGGGGGAGGGGGCCTGATGCCGTGAGGGAAGGGGAGCATCGGGGCTCGCCCAGGACGATCCGAAGGGCTCGTGCAGGATAGGTCTGCTCGCGTGCTACTGGGTCTCGATGATCGGGAGCGCCTCTTCCCCGAGCACGATCTCGATGTCCCAGGGCGGCATGGAGACCGTCTTGCTCAAGTCTTGGACCTCGGTGGAGCCCAGGATGGATTGTAGGAGGGATAGGGTGCGAGGTTTGCGGACGAAGACGCGCACCACTGTACGAGGATATGTGGAGCGGTCCGCCTCTCCTGTGTGGGTGATCTGGAGGCCATACGCCCTCAGCTGATCAGCCACGCGAGCTGCCCTCTCCGGACGTCCGGTCCCGTCCAGGACGGCGATGCGTGCGCTCTCCGCTTTCAGCGCGCTATCCTCCAGGACTTCGGCCATCTTGGGCGAGGCCGAGGCCGTGTGCGGGGAGGCCACCGGGATGCCACCCCCGAACAGATCGTCCATCAGGGGGCGGATCGCGTCCCGGTCCGGGATCAGCACATAGCCGATCTCCGGATCGTTTCGTTCCTCGCCCAGGCTGCGATCGATCACCACCTGCTTCACGTTGTCCAGATCCAGGTGTCGCGTCAGGTTGGCCAGGGCGGCGATCTTATCCAGCGGGATATCCGTCTCCACGCTGCCCGCGAAGGTCCGGGCGAGCTGTGGCAGGCGCATGATCAGGGAGGGCAGCTTGTCGGTTCGCAGCAGCTGCTCCTTGATGGCCAGGAGCACCTGTTGTTGTCGGCGCGCCCGCCCATAGTCGTCGTCCACGTGACGGGTGCGGGCGTATTTCAGGGCCAGTTCGCCGTCCATGTGATGCTGTCCCGCCGGGATGAAGAGGGGGTCGTACCCGTAGTTGTCGTCCGGGAAGGTCGGATCGTTGATGTCCTGTGGCACATAGATGTCCACGCCGCCGATGAGATCGATGAGGCGTCGGAATCCGTCGAAGTTGATCTTGACGTAATAATGGATCGGATAGCCAATCAGGTCGCTGACCGTGCGTTTGGCCAGCGCGGGGCCGCCTCCGGGATATCCCCTGGCCTCCCCGATCACGTGAGCGGTGTTGATCTTGGCGAAGATATCGTACTCCGGGATGCGCACCCACAAGTCCCGGGGGATGGAAAGCATGCCGACCTGCCCGGTGGTCGGGTCCAGGGTGACGACGATCATGGTGTCTGTGCGCGTGGGACCCGCCTCGCTGGGGCGTTTATCCACGCCCAGGAGCAGGATATTCACCCGTTCGCCGCTTCGAGGGTGCCAGGGCCGGACGGTCGGGGTGGGAGCCACAGTTGGGGAGGGCTCCGGCGTGATCTCGTCAGCGGTGGTGGTGGACTGGGCGGCCACGGCGGTGATGAGGGGCACCGCGCTCTTCGGCACGCTGGCGACGGCGGATCGCGTCCATCGATAGAGCCGATAGCCTGAGTAGGCGAAGATCAGCGCGAAGGCGATAAGCAGACAGCCCAACACGATCCCAACCCACGGCGGGGTTGGCCGCTGGTCAGGCGGTTGAGCATTGTGGATCGTATGCAGATCGGGGACGTCTCGCTCGTTTCCCATATCGGCAGAGATTATAACACAGGAGGGGCGCCCGGGCCAGTAAATCGCCGGCGATCACAGGTTTTCCGAGCCCGTGTGGCCTGATGTGGAGGTGTTGCGATGTGGGTGTACGTGAGGGCTATTCGGGTGGTATGGGCGCTTTGTACAGCCCCTTGCCGGTCAGGATGTAGAAGGCCCTCTCGGTCTCGTCGACGAACAGGCTTCGCATATCCTGGAACTGGAGCGCGTTGTTGGTGGGACGCATTTGCCGGATAAATCGGCCGTCCTTCCCGAACTCGATGATGCGTCCGGTGCGCGCGTCGCCGATGTAAAGCCGCTCCGTAGTGGTGCCCTCATT
>JAJRVX010000382.1:0-3586 GCA_024277095.1 Chloroflexota bacterium | reverse complement strand
GTACAAGGACCGGGACCAGATCGCGGCGGCATTGGGGCTGGCCCCGGAGGATGTGCGCGTGATCGGCACGCCCATCGGCGGCGGCTTCGGCGGGAAGGAGGACATCGCCGGGCAGATCCACGCCGCGTTGCTGGCCCAGGCAACCGGCCGTCCGGTGAAGGTGCTCTTCGACCGGGCGGAGTCGTTGCGCGTGCACCCCAAGCGGCATGCGACGATCATCCGCGTGAGGATGGGAGCCCGGCGCGATGGCCGCCTGGTGGCGGTGCAGGCGGAGCTGTACGGGGATACGGGCGCGTACGCGTCGTTAGGCGACAAGGTGATGACCCGGGCCACCACGCACGCGGCCGGCCCCTACGACGTGCCCCACGTCCGGATCGACTGTTACGCCATGTACACGAACAACCCGCCCGCCGGAGCCTTCCGCGGCTTCGGCGTGACCCAATCGGCCTTCGCCATCGAGTCCAACATGGACATCCTGGCCCAGGAGCTGGGCATGGACCCGTTCGAGCTGCGCCGCATCAACGCCTTACGCGTGGGGTCCGTGACCAATACCGGTCAGGTTCTGCGGGAGAGCGTGGGCTTGTTGGAGTGCCTGGACCGGGTGGAGGCGATCGTTCGGGAGGAGATGGCACAGGGCGATGGCGACGGGACGGCGCCCGTGCGCCGGGGCTGGGGGATCGCCGCGGCGTACAAGAACACCGGCCTGGGCGGCGGAGCGCCGGACAAGGCGGGGGCAGAGGTGGAGGCATATCCCGACGGCTCGGCGGAGGCCCGCTCCAGCTCGGCGGACATGGGCCAGGGGCTGATGACCGTGGTGGCCCAGATCGCCGCGGAGGAGCTGGGGCTTCCTTTCGATCGGGTGCGCGTGCTGCTGTCCGATACGGACCGCACCCCGGACGGCGGACCGACCACCGCCAGTCGGCAGACGTACGTCACGGGCAACGCGGTGCGGCACGCCGCCCGCCGGCTCCGTGAGCGCCTGATCGCGGTGGCGGCGGAGCGGCTGGATGTGGCGCCGGATCGCCTGCGCCTGTCCGAGGGGGATGTGTACCTGAGCGATGGTCAGGAGCCGGTGGCCTCCTTTGCGGAGGTGGTGCGCTGGGCGCAGGAGGAGGGGCACGAGACCTGCGTTCGTTATGAATACGAGGCGCCGGGAACGCAGCCGCTGGGGACCGGCGGTGATATGCACTTCGCGTACTCGTATGCGTGCCAGGCGGCGCTGGTGGAGGTCAACACGGAGACCGGCGAGGTCCGGGTGCTCAAGGTGGTCAGCGCGCATGACGTGGGGCGGGTGATCAACCCGGTTGGGCTGCTGGGCCAGATCGAAGGGGGAATCGTGATGGGCGTGGGAAACGCCCTAACGGAGCAGTACATCGTCGAGGACGGCGTCCCGTGGACCCGGCATCTGGGCCAGTACAAGATGCCCAGCATCATGCACATGCCGGAGATGATCTCCTTCTTCGTGGAACATGAGACGAAGGACGGCCCTTACGGCGCGAAGGGGGTGGGGGAGATCGCCAGCATCCCCACCAGCGCGGCCATCACCAACGCCATCTACAACGCGATTGGGGTCCGGGTGTACGAGCTGCCGGTGGATCAGGATGCGCTGCTGCGCGCCTGGCGCTCCGGAGAGCGGGAGTTGATGTCCGGCTGGAGCCGCGTGCGCTGACCGGGTACTCTCCGGCTCCATGGTGGAATTCTCGGATGCTTTTCAGGACTTCCCGCTTCTGGCCTTGCGTGCGCTGACCGGGTCGCATGGGGGGTGGGGGCAGGGTGGGGGAGGAGCTTGGCCTCATGGTGAGTGAGAACGGCGGCCAGCGCGAGGCTCAGGACATTACAATCGTTGGAGCCGGTCCGACGGGGCTCTTCGCCGCGTTCTATGCTGGCCTGCGCGGCATGAAGGTGAAGGTGATCGAGGCGCTCCCGGAGCCGGGCGGGCAGCTCCGCGTTCTCTACCCGGAGAAATACATCTATGATGTGCCTGGCTTCCCGAAGATCCTGGCGCTTGATCTGATCCAGGCATTGGTGGAACAAGCTTACCAGTTCCATCCTCTCTTATGCTTTGAGGAACGGGTTACCTCCCTGGAACGGCGGGAGGATGGGCTGATTCGTCTCCAGACGAATCGGGGGGAGCATCTGACCCGTACGGTGCTTGTCGCCGCGGGGATCGGCGCCTTTCATCCCAACAGGCTGGATCGCCCGGGGGTGGCCGAGTTCGAGGGGCGGGGCGTTTACTATTTCGTCCGCGAGAAAGCCGCCTTCCGCGATCAGCGCGTCCTGATCGTGGGCGGTGGCGACTCCGCTGTAGATTGGGCGCTCATCCTCAAAGACTGGGCCCGTGAGGTCACGCTCATCCACCGCCGGGATCAGTTTCGGGCCCTGGAGGGCAGCGTCGCTGAGCTCATGCGTTCACCGGTGCGTGTGATGTTGTCCCATGAATTGAAGGCGCTGCATGGCGATGACCGCGTGAGGGCGGCGACCGTCTTCCACAATAAGACGGGCGATGAGAGGACCATCCCGGTAGACGCGGTGCTCCTGTTCCTGGGCTTTAAGGCGGACCTGGGGCCGGTTAAGAGATGGGGGCTGGCGGTGGATAAGCGTCATATCCTGGTGAACGGCCGGATGGAGACCAATGTCCCGGGTGTGTATGCGGCTGGTGACATCGCCAGGAACCCGGACACGGTTTATCTGAATCTCATTGCTATCGGGTTCGCCCAGGCTGCCATTGCCGTGAATTGTGCCCGGGCCTCCCTCGATCCCGAGGCTCGGGTCTTCCCGGGCCATTCCAGCGAGAAGCGGCTGTAATGGATGGTGAACTTTTGGGGTCTCAGGAGAGCGCGCATGTATCTTATCGTTCATGGCACCGTGATCACCATGGATGAGCAGATGACCATCATCGAGGATGGGGCGGTGCTCGTCGTGGACGACACTATTGAGGCGATCGGGCCCACGGACGAGCTGCTGGCTCAGTATCCCGATGTGGAACGGATCGATGCGCATGGGCAGTGGGTGATGCCCGGGAGCATCTGCGCGCATACTCACTTCTACGGGCTGTTCGCTCGCGGTATGGCGCTGCCCGGCGCGCCGCGTGATTTCCCGGAGATCCTGGACACGTTGTGGTGGCCCCTGGATCGGGCGTTACGGCCTGAGGGGATTCGTTTGAGCGCGCTGGTTTGCCTGATTGACGCCGTTCGCCACGGGACGACGACGTTGATCGATCACCATGCCAGCCAGGCGTGCGTGGACGGCTCGCTGGACATCATCGCCGAGGCGGTGGAGCAGGTCGGATTGCGGGCCTGTTTATGCTACGAGGTCAGCGATCGGGCCGGGCCGGAGGTGGCGGCGGCCGGGATCCGGGAGAACGTGCGGTGGCTGCGGCGGGTTTCTCGGGAGAGGCTCCCCCGCCTGGCCGGGCTCTTCGGCCTGCATGCCTCCCTCTCCTTGAGCGATGAGACGTTGACGCGCTGTGTGGCAGAGGCGCAGTCCCTGGGCGGGGTCGGATTCCATCTGCACGCGGCCGAGGGGCCGGCCGATCAGGAGGATAGCCAGCGGCGTTATGGGATGCGAGTGGTGGAGCGCCTGTCTC
>JAJRVX010000381.1:0-2896 GCA_024277095.1 Chloroflexota bacterium | reverse complement strand
TGCCCCTTCCCCAGGACAGGGCCCACCTCTTGCAGCACCCGGGCCAGGGGCCAATCCGGCGAGGGGGTCGCCCCAGCCAGCGCCCGCAGGATCCGCCACAGCTGCTCCTGTCCCGGCTGAGGAGGCAACAGGGCCTGCTCTCGCCCAAAGGCCACAAGCCCCACCGCCCTCCGCTCCCCATGCTGCAGGAACTCCGCCGCCAGCGAGGCCGCCAGGACGACGCCGTACTCCAGCGTGCTCTCCTCTCCGGATCCCACCTGGGTCTCCTCATCCAGATCCAGGATGATCCAGAGATTCCCGGAGAGCTCCATATCGAATTCCTTCACCATCAACTCGCCGCGATGGGCCGAACTCGGCCAGTGGATCAGATGCAGGCTATCGCCGGGCTGATACCCCCGAACCGTCGCCGCCAGGAGGGCACGATCGAAGGAACGCAGGCTGGCCCGAGCCCGACCGCTGGCGGCCCCCACGGGCAGTTCCAACGGCGGGAGATGCATCACCCGGGGATAAACCAGGATCGTCTCCGTCTCCGGATAGCGCAACGTGACCCGAAAGAGGCCGAAGGGATCGCCCATGTAGACCTCGGTCGGCCCCAATGTGTACACGCCACGTCGGCGACACTCCCCCTTCACCAGCCAGCGATACTCCCCCTGGGAATCACAGGCGACCACCTGGCTGGCATCGTACCCGGGAACCGTGGAGTGATCCCGCACCTCCGCCCACAACACGGGCAGGATCGTCTCGCTGTGCAGGGTGAACAGCTCCTCCAGTACATCCCCCACGGTCACCCAGGTACCCCGAGTGTGCCGGGTCAGCCCCACGTAATCACGCATCTGGCGGGCCCACAGATAGGATGCCGCCATCAGACCCGCCACGCCCACCAGGAGGTAGACCCAGACGCGCGCCGGGCTGACCAACTCGCTGAAGGTCAGCACAGCGATGATGACAAGGGGCAGACGAGTATTCAGTTCGATACGCCGCTCCACTTGTGCGCTCACGACACCCAGTATATCAGCATACCTACCTGTCGCCTAGTGGTGTGCGTTACAGGTGGCGTCGCCTTCTCGGGCGAAAACGCCCGCCGACCTTGATAAAGAGGGTAGTGTATCTTTTTCGGTGGAAATACAGCAGGGAGCTTTGAGGGGCGCAGCCCCTCAAAAGAAACCTCCCGGTTTCCGCCCCTCACCTGCCTCGCCCGACCTTGCCCACCCGAATCAGGCCGGGAAAGGACAGGTGCAAAGCGGAAAAAGAGGATGTTTGGGCGGAGGGAGGTCCCTCCGCACCTCCCCTGTGGGCTTGCGATGGGCCTCGCGGAATTCCCACCATTTTGGATACACTACTGAAAAGAGCTGATCGTTGACAAGCACGCGACAGGAACGTATACTGAACGTGGCTTTCTCCCACCATCCAGGCAACAACCTTCCATAATCTCCTCCCCTCCCAACCATGGGAGCGCAAACGACTCGGCACAGGCGTGCAAGCGGGTGAAACCATGTACATCGTCTGGGAAATCCTGGCCATCATCGCCATCGACATCCTGCTCCTTCTGATGATCTCGGAGGCGGTCGGCCCGATCCGGCTCACGCCGCCTCGCCCGACGCAAGCGAGACGCCGCCGGAGCGCTATCCCCCGCGATCGCGTCGGCCGGCTGTGAGACGCTGACGATGGCTGATCCTCGATACGAGGACTTTGAAATCGAGCTGGAGCCGGAGTCGGAGTCGGCGGGACGGTACCGCGTGCGGGTGTTGAACTCGCCCGCCCAGGAGGCGCGTGGCGTCTTCGTCAACCCGCTCCCGCCGGAAGCGCTGGAGGATCTTCCGCCCTCCCCCCAGGATGCGCAGGCCATCGGGCGACGGCTGTTCTCCGCCCTCTTTCGGGACCAGGTGCTCACCCGCTGGCGGGAGAGCGAGGCCATCGCTCGGGAGCGTGACCGCGGCCTGCGCCTGCGCCTGCGGGTCCCACCAGATCTGGCCGCCCTCCCCTGGGAGCTGCTCTTCGATCCGGAGACGGGACGGTTCCTGGCGCACTCCAGCCAGCAACCGCTGGTGCGCCAGCCCCTGGTGGGAGGAGCCGTTCAGCCGATCGAGGTCAGGCTCCTGCGTGTCTTGGTCGCGCTGGCCAGCCCGGCCGGCCTTCCCGACCTCCGCGTGGCCGAAGAGCGCGCTCGCATCCGAAGGGCGCTGCAGGCGGGCCCGGCCTCCTGGCGCATCGTAGCCGATTTCGTGCAAGGCCCCGACACGCTGAACCAGATGCGACGCCGCCTGCGCCAGCAACCCTATCACGTGGTGCATATCGTGGCCCACGGGACCCGGCGCATCAACGACGGAGCGCCCGCCGTCGTCCTGGAGGACGAAAACGGCGAGCCCGACCCGGTGAGCGGGGCCGAGCTGATGGAGCTGCTGGCGGACTTCCGGGATGTACAGGTGGTGGTGCTCAGCGCCTGCGAGAGCGCCCAGGTCATCCCCGGGGCGGCGGCGAGCGCCCTGACCGAGACGCTTCTGCACGGCGGCATCCCCGCCGTGATCGGCATGCAGTGGGCGCTGGGGGACGAGGCGGGCACGCGCTTCGCACACGAGCTGTACGCCGCCATCAGCGATGGCGCGCCCGTGGACGCCGCGCTGAGCGACGCCCGAGAGCGGCTGGCCCACGAGTTCCCTGAAACGCTGGATTGGGCAGCTCCCGTCCTGTCCCTGCGAGGTCGGGAGACGCAGCTCTTCGCGCTCGGCCCGGCCAAGCCATCCCTGCGAGCGCCCGCTTTCCGACGCCTGGCCCGAGGCACGGCTGGGGGGCTGGCTCTGGCCGCGCTGGTTGCCGCCATCACGCGATGGCTCGACCCGCTAGGCGTGCTGATCGGCACGCCCAGCCTGATCGCCCTGGGGTTTGCGCTGGTCATCGG
>JAJRVX010000380.1:0-4977 GCA_024277095.1 Chloroflexota bacterium | reverse complement strand
CGTTCAACCTGTTCCCACACCTGACCGCGCTGGAGAACATCGTGTTGGCTCAGCGGGTGGTGCGTCGGCGCTCCCGGGAGGAGGCGGAGCACATCGCCCACGACCTGCTGGCCAAGGTAGGTATCCCGGAGAAGGCCGATGCATATCCCAGCCAGCTCTCCGGCGGCCAGCAGCAGCGGGTCGCCATCGCCCGGGCGCTGGCCATGCAGCCCAAGATCATGCTCTTCGATGAGCCGACCAGCGCGCTGGATCCGGAGATGATCAAAGAGGTATTGGACGTCATGCTGGATCTGGCGCGTGAGGGCATGACGATGGTGGTGGTCAGCCATGAGATGGGGTTTGCCCGCAACGCAGGGAATCGTATGGTCTTCATGGACGAGGGACAGATCATCGAGGAGGCCACGCCCGAGGAGCTATTCTCCAATCCCCGCCATGAGCGCACGAAGCTCTTCCTGAGCAAGATCTTGCACTGATCTAGCCGATAGCATCGTACGGACAAATCGTCGAGGAGTCGTTTCATGTCGGATCGTTTGTTGGAGCGCCTGCGCGCCCCTGAGGTGATCATCGCGGATGGTGCGACGGGAACCATGCTTCAACGGGCGGGATTGCCCGTTGGGACCCCGCCGGAGCGTTGGGTGTGGGAGCGGCCAGAGGAGATCACGAGGCTGCACAGGGCCTATCTGGACGCCGGTGCGGAGATCATCCTGACGTGCACGTTCGGGGGCACGTTGCCGCGCCTGTCCAGAGGGGGGCTTGACGCCCATGCCGACGAGATCAATCGTCGCGCTGCGGAGCTGGCCAGGCAGGCGGCCGGCGACCGGGCGTTCGTCGCGGGGGATATCGGCCCCACCGGGGAGATGATGGCCCCGCTGGGGCCGTTCTCCGTCGAGGAGGCCGTGGAGGTTTTCCATCGGCAGGCGGCCGCGTTGGCGGAGGTGGGGGTCGATCTCTTTCAGATCGAGACCATGAGCGATCTGGAGGAGATGCGCGCGGCCGTGGAGGGGGTTCGTCGCGCCACGCCGGATGTGCCCATCTTCGCCACCATGAGCTTTGACAGCGGCGGGCGCACGATGATGGGAGTCCGTCCGGAGGAGGCCGCCGAACTGCTCAAGTCGCTGGGGGTGACGGCCATGGGGGCCAATTGCGGGCGTGAGGTCGAGGAGACCGCCGCCGCGGCGCGTGCGATGCGCTCCGTGGCGCCGGAGGTCCCCACGATCGTCAAGCCCAACGCGGGGCTGCCGCGTATGGAAGGGGGGCAGCCGGTCTATGACATGACGCCGGAGGCGCTGGCCACCTATGCGCGGCAGTGGGCGGCCGAGGGGTTCAAAGTGATCGGCGGGTGTTGTGGCACCACGCCGGACCACATTCGTGCGATCGCTCAGGTGCTCCGTGAAAGTTGAATCTCGCTTATCCCCCATCAGGCGGCGCGATCGGGTGCATGATCTGTTGGCCGGATATCCGGTAGACCGTACCCCTATTGGCGAGATCGTCGTGTCCGATCGCCTGGTGCGTGAGCTGGTGGGGCTTCATCAGGATCAACCGGTACCGTGGGCCGCCCGACGCGCCGTCATCGAACGGCTGGGGCATGATGTGGTCACGGTCTCCTTCATCGATCAGTCCTCGGACGATGCCCTCTTCTGGATACGTCAGTGGCGGTCTGAGACCGATCTGTTCGTCGTGGCGCTGACCTCTGGCCTCTTGATCCGGGCCATGCGGGTTTGGGGGACGACTGCCACGCGCGAACATATGGCCCAGGCCTCCTCGCAGATCTCCTCCCTCTTCGCCGAGTGCGTGTTGGATTTGCAACATCTGGCTCGTCAGATCGCGGACGCGGGCGCCGATGCCCTGATGATCAGCGACCCGCTGGCCGGGCGCAGCGGGCTGCGATGGCCTCCGGAGCGGCTGCGGCAGGTGTATTTCCCGTTTCTGACATTGCTCGCGCATGTGGTTCATCAACAGGGGCTGCTCTTCTTCCTCCGGGCCCCGGGGGCGCTCTCCCCCGTCTTCGAGGATGTGGTGGCCGCGGAGGTGGATGGGTTGCAAGGGTTCTGTGAGGGAGACCGGGGGAGCCTGTCGGACCTGCGCTCCGTGGTGGGACGACACTTTTGCCTGTGGGGTGGGGTGGACGCGGCCCTCCTCTCCCTGCCTGATGTGGAGGTCTGGCTGGTGGAGCATCTGCGCGCCTGGCATTCTGGCCCCGCCGGCATCCCCGCCATCCTGGGCACTCGTAACGGGTTGACGGAAGAGATGGACTTGCTGGAGGTGGAGCGGCTGGATGCCATCTGGGCCGCGGTGGAGGGCACTTCGAGGCGGTTGGGCGTACCCTTGCGGGCGGAACGGGGTTATATATAGCTGGCACGGGGGAGGGCTCGTGTCTCACACGCCAGGCGTGAAAGCGCGTGGGGAAATCAGCTAAAAGCTGGACAATCCGATGGTGGGTTGAGCGCTCGTTCCCGGCTCGTCGATGCGTGGGCCTGCCATGAGGGGCTTGTTGTTCAGGTTTTATCTGGTTTCTCTACCACCTTGCTTGGGAAGGGGGTGGAGCGAATCGTTGGATAGAGTCCTCGCGTAGTCGTTGTTTCGGGTGAGGCGGATAGGAACTTGTCCGCTCGAGTAGAGAAGTCAGGCGTAAAGGCCTGGTCGGGATTTCAAGGATAGGAGGTCCGAAGGAATGTGGTTGCGGGTTGTCATCGCGGCGGTCCTGGGTTACCTGTTGGGATCGATCCCGGTAGGGTATCTTGTGGGGCGTGCCCATGGCATTGATATCCGCCAGCACGGGAGCGGTCGGACGGGCGGAACGAATGTGTGGCGCGCCCTGGGACTGGGGCCGGCGATTTTGACGGTATTAGGAGATGCATTGAAGGGCATTGCAGCTGTGTGTTTGGCGCGATATGTGCTGAACTCAGGGGAGTACGGTGCCGCGCTGGCGGGTAGCATGGCGGTGGTAGGGCACAATTGGAGTTTGTTCCTGCGGCTGCGCGGCGGCGCCGGCGGCATGACGGCGATCTCGGCGTTGTTGGCGTTGAACCCGATTGCGGGACTGATCACGGCCCCGTTGGCCGTGCTCACGCTGTATCTCAGTCGGTTCGCGTCCGTGGGGACGCTGACGGTTGGGATCGGGGGGCTGGTGGTGGTCACGATCCTGCTGATCGCGGCGCCCCAGACGGCGTCGATCGCCCATCCGATCTTCGCTTCCATCACGGCGGCCGCCATCGTGGTGGCGCTCCTCCCGAATATTCAGCGGCTGATCCACGGAAACGAACGACGCATCACGTTGTGGTAGGTCGATGATCGCTGAAAAGGGCCCGCCTGCCCGGCGGGCCCTTTTCGCGTACGGGACAGGACCCGGGTAGCGTCGTACCGGAACGTGGACGAGAACGCTGTGGCCGCCGCTGATCCATCCCCCGGGCTCCGGAGCGAGAGACCCTGCCCTGATGACCGCGGTGAAGGTCGGAGCCGCCGGAGTCTGCTGGACGGGCGGGTAAACATGCACGAATTCTTAGTTGAACGGCGACCATCCACGTGGTATAATGGCGGCAGCTGTGCATCCCCCCTGCCGCTCAGGCGGAGATCGAGGATTGGATGGGCGTGAGGCGAGAGGATACAGAGGTTCTGGTCATCGGCGGCGGCGCCACCGGCACCGGCGTGGTACGTGACCTGGCCATGCGTGGCTTCCGGGCCATCCTGGTCGAGAAAGCCGATCTGGCGAACGGAACCACCGGCCGTTATCACGGCCTGCTGCACTCCGGCGCCCGCTACGCCGTGCGGGACCCGGTCTCCGCCCGTGAGTGCATCACGGAGAACCTCATCTTGCGCCAGGTGATCCCCCATTGCCTGGAGGACCTGGGCGGGCTCTTCGTGGTGACCCCCTGGGATGATCCCGACTACGCCGACCGGTGGGTGGCCGCCTGCTGGGAGTGCGGGATCCCCATCGAGGAGATCAGCCCGGCGCAGGCGCTGCGGGAGGAGCCGCTCCTGAACCCGGAGATCAGCCGGGTGTTTCGCGTGCCGGACGCCGCCTGTGACTCCTTTGAGGCGGTGGCGGCCAACGCGGCCTCGGCTCGGGCGTATGGGGCGAAGGTCTGGACCTATCATCGCGTGCTGGACCTCCTGCGCCAGGGCGATCGCGTTGTGGGCGCCCGGATATACGATGAGCGCAAGGGGGAGGAGATCGTCGTTCACGCCGATTGCGTGGTTAACGCGGCCGGGGCGTGGGCCGGGCAGATCGCGGCCATGGCGGGCATCGAGGTGCTCATGCGCCCGGCCAAGGGCACGCTGGTGGCCATGAACCATCGATTCGTCAACACCATCTTAAACCGCTGTCATCCTCCCAGCGATGGCGATATCCTGGTTCCCGTGCACACGGTGGCCATCATCGGGACCACCTCGGTCCCCGTGGACGATCCGGATCGCTATCCCATCGAGCGCTGGGAGATCGAGAAGCTGTTGGAGGAAGGCGAGAAGCTGGTCCCGGGCTTCTCTCAGACGAGGGCGCTGCGTGCCTGGGCGGGGGTGCGCCCCCTCTACGAGGAGCGTCCTCAGGCGGACGAACGCGAGGAGCAGGACCTGCGGGCCGTGACTCGCGGCTATGTCGTGCTGGACCACGAGGAGCGTGATGGCGTCGCGGGCTTCGTCTCCGTTGTCGGCGGCAAGTTTACCACCTATCGCCTGATGGCGGAGCACACGGTGGACCTCGTGTGCCGCCGGTTGGGAACGCAGCGGCCCTGTCGCACCGCCGAGGAGCCCGTCCCTGGCTCTGAAGATGGCCGGTACCACGCGTTGGGACGGCGTCTGGAGGAGCGTGAGCGAGGGGGGCGACGTGGACAGCTCATTTGCGAATGCGAGTTGGTCCACCGGGACCAGATCGAGTCGTTCGTGCGGGAGACCGGGACGCGCGATCTGGACGACGTTCGGCGAGGGCTGCGCGTGGGTATGGGGCCGTGTCAGGGCGGTTTCTGCGTCTATCGGACCGCCGCG
>JAJRVX010000379.1:0-2585 GCA_024277095.1 Chloroflexota bacterium | reverse complement strand
CTCCAGCGCGGCCACGGGCGAGGCGGTCACCAGCAGCGTGCCGGAGAGGCGGGAGGTGAAGGTGGGGAGCTCCTGCTCCACCTCGTTGCAGAACTTGCGCCAGCGGCCTTGCAGCCAGGTGCCGGCCAGGATCGCTCCCAGCACGCCGCCGCCGAGGGCGAGCACGATGGGATAGCCGAGAATGAGCAGCAGGACGGCGGGGAGGACGCCCGCCAGGATGCGCAGGGCCAGGAGCAGGTGGGGGCGGTAGGGCAGGCCCAGCGAGCTGAGGATGATCGCCTCTTTGTTCAGGCGAATGGTTGTGATGGGGCCTTCGTCAGGGTCATCCTCATGCGCGTCCATGTAGGCCAGGACGGAGCTGCCGGCGCTGCGGCGGGGCAGGCGGAACTTGATGCGTCTCGCCGTCACAATGACGGTCAGGCCCGCCATCAGCGCCGCCGCCAGGATGAAGAGCCGGGGGTCGAGGGCGGAGAAGTCGAGGGTGAGGAGTTCTTGGGGGTTCATAGGTCATGCGTCGCGGGTGAGAAAGTGGGAGCGGAGGGGACTGGTCGGGTGAGGGAGATGGATCGGGATTACAGACAACGGCGGGAAGATCTGGTAGGCTGGAGGGTGGCGGAACGTAACTCGCCGGAGGTCAGCATGTCATACGTGATGAAGCGATTTCTGTTCTGTACGCCCAGAGCGCTGTGCATCCTTTTCGCCGTTTTCATCAGCCTCTTCGCCCTCGATGTTTTTTCTGAGGGATACGGTTTCTGGGAAACGATCGCGGCGCTGGCGATGCACCTCGTTCCCACCGCCCTTGTCCTCATCGCCCTGGCCATCGCCTGGCGTTGGGAGTGGGTGGGGGCGCTGTTGTTCATCGGTCTGGGCGTTTGGTATATCGTCATGGCCTGGGGCCGGATGCCCTGGGACGTATACGTGATCATTTCGGGGCCGCTGTTTTTGGTGGGCTTGCTTTTCCTGATCAACTGGCGATATCGCGACGAACTTCGGCTGAGTTCCTGAGGGCAGTAAATCATAGGCGTTTCCTGGATGTGGTCTCCATGCGGTCCTGTCCCGGTTGCCACAGCGAGCGGAACTTGACCTCGCGCCGGTCCTGGCCCGCCACCTCCCAGACGCCTAAACCCTGCCGTCGACCATCCCGCCAACCCACCTGCACCACCAGGTCGATCGCCTCGGCGAACATGCCGCGGGCGGCCTGGTAGGGCACCTGGGCGTCGGCGTACATGACCACGCACATGCGCTGTACGGCGTGGGAAGGACCCTCGGCATGAAAAGTGGTCATGCCGGCGTGGTCGGACATGATCGCTCGAAACAGGGACATGGCCGCGTCGCCGGTGCGCACTTCGCCCACGAGGATCGCTTCCGGGGCCATGCGCAGGGCGTCGTCCACGCCATCAGCCACGGTGTAGGGCGGCACATCGGAGCCGGGCGGGGCGTGGCGGGCCTCGATCGAGATCAGGTTCGGGTGGGGCAGCCAGATCTCGTTGGGGTCCTCCACGGTGACGATGCGGGTCTCGTGGGGGAGGCCGTGGGCCAGGGCGGAGAGCAAAGTGGTCTTGCCCGACGCAGTGCCGCCAATGATGAAAAGGCGCAGGCGGTTAGAAACGGATTCCAGAAGTTGCTCGATCACTGTTTCCGGGAACACGCCCCACTCGACGATCTGTTGGGGCGGCACCGGTTTCGGTTCGTAGAGGCGTAGGGAGAGGACGGGGTACTCGCCCACAACCAGGGTCGGGTGCAGCACTTTCAGGCGGGCGCCGCCAAAGCCCAGTTCGGGGTCGCGGGGCAGCTTGGCGTCCACGGTGGGCGTGGCCTCGGAGCAGGCTTTGCCCTCGGGCGCGAGCAGGGTTTCGATCACCTGCCACACTTCTTCCTGCTGCGGGTGCGCGTCGCTCAGGCGTTCGTGCTCGATCCGGCCCTTGGCTCTCGCCCACACCGAGCCGTCGGAGTTCAGTTGGATGTCGGTGTAGAGGTCGCAGGCGGGCGGGATCAGGGCGTCGAGGAAGCGCAGGCCCGCCACCTGGGAGACGATCTGGGCAGTGGCGGCATCCAGGTCGGAGGCGGCGATATTGGCGTAGCCAAAGCCACGCAGGGCGTTGGTCAATTCCGTCTTGGCTCGGGCGGAGACATGTCTGCGATCCCGGGCTTCGTTGCGTGACATCCCGGCCAGGGCGTTGGTCACATCCTGCATGGCCAGTTGCAGATGCGCCGGGTCCACCTCCCGCCGGGTCTCGGCCCACCAGGAGGGGGAAGAAGGGGAGGGGTTGTTGTGTGAGTTGGTCATAGGGCTAAAAGGGATTTGACAATGGTGCTTATAGTGGTATCATTGCCGTGCTATCGAACGCATAGAGGCATATGATGATGTTGAAGAATGATCGATACACCTATCGCGTAACCTGGTCGGAGGAAGACGAGGAATACGTCGGCCTTTGCGCTGAGTTTCCCAGCCTGAGTTGGCTGTCTGCGACGCCTGAAGAGGCCCTGCAGGGCATTCGCCAGGTGGTGGCGGAGGTGGTGGCCGATCTCGTGGCCGAAGGAGAGCCTGTGCCGGAGCCTCTGGCGACCAGGCGCTACAGCGGCCG
>JAJRVX010000378.1:0-5328 GCA_024277095.1 Chloroflexota bacterium | reverse complement strand
AGCCGCCCAGGAAGCGAGGACGGCGTTCCAAGGAGCTGCAAAAGCTCATTCAACAGTGGGCTACATGATCACGATTTCGCGGGGACTTACCGCCGCCTCTGCCATGCTAGGGAATGACATTCACACCACGGGCCGGGGGGCGGAGCTTATCGACGCGGCCGCTTCGGCGGCCCGACGCTTTCGCAGCCGACGGATCGCCCGGGCCAGCCGGCGGACGCCCTCCCCAATCTCGGCCTCCGAGGGATAGGAGAAGTTCAGCCGCAGGAAGGACTCACCGTCCCCATCGGGGAAGAAGACCTCGCCGGGCACGAAGACCACCCCCTCGTCGGCCGCCTCCCGGAGCAGATCCCGGGCATGCATCCCGTCCGGTAGACGACACCAGTAGTAAAAGCCACCCTGTGGGATCTCCCACGTGAGCTCGGAGGCCGCATGACGACGGAGGGCCTGCTCCATCGCGTCCCGCCGCCGTGCATAGGCACGGCGGGCCCACTCCAGATGGTCATCCAGCCGCCCCGTCCGCAACAGCTCGAGCGCCATCATCTGCACCAGCGTGCCCGGGTGCAGATCCGCCATCTGCTTGAGAGCCGTCAACGCCCCCACGATGGACGTCGGGGCCACAAGCCAGCCCAGCCGCAATCCGGGCCCCAGCAGCGCCGAAAAGCTGCCCAGATGGAGCACCCCATCGTGACGATCGGAGGCCAACAGGGGCGCCGGAGGGGCCTCGTCGTAATACAGATCGCCGTAGGAGTCGTCCTCGAGAATCGGCACCTGGAATCGGCGGGCCAAGGAGAGGAGGCGCTGTCTTCGCTCCGGGCTTAACGTGGCGCCGGTCGGGTTCTGGAACGTGGGGATGGTGTAGATCAGCCGGGGACGGTAGCGGGCGAGCATCGGCTCCAGCAGATCGACCCGCATCCCCGCCTCGTCCACAGGCACGCCGATGAGCCGGGCCCCGGCCGCCCGGAAGACCCGCAGCGCGCCCAGGTACGTCGGCGCCTCGACGATCACGACGTCGCCCGGCTCCAGGAGCAACCGGGCCACGAGATCCAGCCCCTGTTGCGAGCCGGACAGGATGAGCACCCGGCTCGCGGAGATGCGGCATCCCCTGAAGGCCAGATGTGACGCCAACGCCTCACGCAGTGACTCCAGCCCCTCCGTCGGAGAGTCACGAAACACCCGGACCTCCTCGCGGGCGACGACGGTGCGCATGAGCTGCTGAAGGTCGACGACGGGGGATGCCTCCGGGGTGGGCACGCCGGTCGCAAGCCCAATGATGCCCTCCCGTGCGGCCAGGCGGGCGACCTCCTGGATAAGCGGATTGTGCAGCCGCCGCGCCCGGGACGTGAGAAGGTTCGACCAGGACAGGGGCAGGCCCAGATCTTCGTCCGCCTCAGAGGAGAGGACAGGCGCACAGACGGTCGTTCCCCGCCCCACATGGGCCTCGACCAGGCCGTCCGCCTGCAGCTCCCGATACGCGTTCACCACCGTAGTGCGGTTGACGCCGAGGGCAGCCGCGAGGGCCCGCTCGGCGGGGAGCCGGGTGCCGGGAGGCAGTCTGCCCGAGAGGATCATCTCTCGGATCTGGTGTCGGATCTGCTGGTAGAGTGGAACCCGACTGTGGCGATCCAGTGTCAGTTGCATTTAAGAAGACCTCGAGCCAATTGGATGGATCCACACGCCATTGTATCACCAACCTTCCCGCTGTCAACGGCCAATTGGACGATATTTTACACAGTCCAATCCAGCACATGGGTGAGCCGGCTTCAAGAGATGAAGGAGATGCGTGTGGAAGATCGGACAGGCAAGCTCTGAGGGGAAGCGCGAAGGGGATACTGTGCTGAAAAGACGACCGACGACAGACAACCGCCGTTGGTTTTCATCCGTGGCTCTGCGACCCGCAAGGCCCGCCACAGCGGCTGCCTTGCGGATGATCAGGAGGGAAAAGCAGTCGACCGCCCCATGTCATATGAAGGGTGGGCCTACAGCATCGGTGTCCGGCCTCGCAGCCAATCGAGCACCCGATCGGGCAACGCGTCCCGGTTGCCTTGTGTGACGGTCCAGACCTCGACGTCCTCGCGAGCCTTGATCCGATCACACCACGGGTGAGGACGATAGGTGATGGTCGCCAACACGGGCTGGGCAGCATCCAGCGCTTCCACCACGGCCTGGCGGAAGCGTTCCGAGAACAGCTCCATCTTGCCGATCTCGTCGATGACGATGAGGCGACGGGCGACCAGCGCCTCCTCCAGCGCCTGCACGCCCACCTCCTCGAACGCCTCCACATCCACCCCATACCGCCCGACGCGATGGCGGGACCGGATGTTTACGTGGGCCAGGACGGCCCGTCGCCCATCCAGCGTGCACACCTCGAACCCGACGCGGCGGTCGCCCTCACGAAGCTCGTAGGTCACGAAGCCGCCCGCCGCGCCCGACGGCAGCGCGGCGACGACCTTCTCGACGACGGTGGTCTTCCCGCAGCCGGGCAGCCCGGTGAGCAACAGGTTGTGCGACATCGCTTCTTCGAACCAGAGCCCCTTACCAGGCCCTTTCGGTGCTCAAGGGGCGCTCATAGAACCAGTCGAACGCCTCTATCACGCTCTCCTCTGAGACACCGTGCATGAGCAGCGTGGTCAGAGAATCGGGCCCATGCGAGATAATGAAGTCAATGCGCTCCTGCTTGGCCTTTCCATCAACTACCTTCCCGGCGGCCTCACGTAGCGCCTGCCAATCGCCGTTGTGCTCTGCATAGCAGACGACGGCTAGCCAGTAGTCATTGATGGTAAACTGCACCACGCCATGCTCGGGACTATGGACTTCGAGGATGACCTCGCCGCCCTTCGGCGGGGGGCGCAGGATCACTCCCAGCTTCCGCTTGACAGAGACCAAGGTATCTACGGCCTCGGCCACCCGTTCCACCGTCGCCTGGGACACGCCCATCCCTTCTTCGGCCAGGAAGGCGTAGAACTGGGCCACCGTCCGCAGCATACGGCGCAGGTCAGCCAGCCTCCAATCCGCGATGAACTTGCGTGGGATGAACTGGTTGACCCACTCGCTCAGGTGATAGGGCTTGATATCATCCAGCGTGGGATGCTCATCAACATCGTAGTCCATATAGACGACAAACGGCCAGAGGTCCTCCCAGGCTTGAAGGATCCTCTCCGGCTTCTCGCCCTTCTGAGCCAGATGACGTATGAAGGCCTCAACGGCCTCCCTCCGGACGATGGGCTCCCAGTCGATCTGTTCCTCGTAATACTCCCGGATCCCTTCCAAAACCGCCTCTAGCACCTCCTCTTCGGTCGGCTCCGGCTCTTGAGGAGCCGAAGGGATCTCGGCCAGAATCTCCGTCAGGAGAGGGCGTAGATCCTTGGGCACTACGGCCACCCGATAGGAGCGGGATCCGATGGGTGCCTTGCCGATAAACAGCAGGGCACGCGTGCGCAGCTCGCCCAATACGGATTCCGGCGGCTCCTCCTCCCAGAACCAACCGTCGCCCTCGCAATCCCCAAAGCGCCGATACAATGGGCCCACCTTCATCCAGCCACCGGCCTCCATGACCATGCGAAGCGCCTCGCGCGCCTCTGGAGAGAGCTCACGAACGACATCCCTTAACTTCTCTGGATCGGTCAGATGTGTGACCAGAGCTTTCGTCTTGGCCCTTCGACGGCCTAGGGCCTTGGGGTCAAGCCCCACCGCCCGACAGGCAGCGTTCACCCACGGTGCTGGCGATTTATTGAGCGCAGCGGAGAGCTTCGAGTGAATCGAGATCGGCTTTTCCTCCTGCTCTTCGCGCCACCGATCCGTCACGTATCCCATGAGCAGGTCGGGATCCAGCAAGAGAGGGAAATCTTCATCCATAGGATCAATCTCCTTTTCTGGCCCGCACGTAGGCGATCACCGAGACCCAGGCCACCGTCTGCCCCGTCAACGTGCGAGCGAACAGATCGCGCACCTCGTCGATCCGTTCGGCCGAGAGGTGCGCAGCCAGCCGCTGTCCATAGCTCGGGCGATCCTTCGACGTCGAGTCGAACCAGCGCTCAATCAGCGCCGGCGTGATATGCACCTCCGTGGGCTGCTCAACCACCTCCAAGCGGATATCGCTCAGCCCAGCGGCCTCCAGGGCGGCCTCCAGATCCGACGCATCCCAGTTCACCATGGGGTCATCCGGGTCGGCGTAGATGGCCTCCTCGGCCTGGATGACCCGCTCCGCCAGGTCTGAACCCAGCCGATCCAGCGGCACCAGTCGATAGAGCCGCTGGGCGCGCCGCGGGATGGCCTCGGCCAGGCTGAGGCGGCCGCCTGGCCGCAGCAGCGTCGCGATCCGCCGCAGAGCCGCGGGCTTATCCGGATGCCGGGTGAGAGCATTGCGTCCCACGACGGCATCGAAGCGCACGTCCGCATCACCGCGAGCCGCCAGCAACTCTGGCAGCTCGTCCAGATCGCCCTGCATCACGATGGGGCGCTCCACCTCCGGCAGCCGGGCGGCCAGCTCCCGCAGCGCCTCGGCCTCTCGGGCCGTCCGGGCCAGCGCCCACACGCCGCCCTCCGGCACCCGCCGCAACGCCTCCCAGGTCAACAGCCCGCTGCCCGCGTTGAGGTCCAGGACCAGATGATGACGCTGCAACCCGGCCGCATCCATCACCCGATCTCGCAGCGCGGCCAGGTGCTCGCCCACGTCGCCGATGGTGCGCTGCAGCCAGCGCTCCCGATCCCGCTCCACACGATCGCCTGTGAACGTCAACACCTCCGGCGGCCCCAAAGCGCCCCCATCGATCATGGCCGCCAGCTGGGCCTCACGCCGCCGGGCCACCTCCTCCCGGATCCTGGCCTCATAACCCTGGTCGGACGGCTGGTAGAAGACCCGCCCCTGCAGGGCGTCGGGCAGGTACTGTTGCGCCACCCAGTGATCCCGGTAGGCGTGAGGATAGAGATAGCCCTGTCCGTGGCCGAACCCCTCCGCATCGCGAGAGGCGTCCCGCAGATGAGCGGGCACCTCCGCCTCCCGCTCCTGTTCCACCACCTTCAGCGCGTCGAAGAACCCCATGGTGCTGTTGGACTTGGGCGCGGTGGCCAGATAGATGGTCGCCTGGGCCAGGTGGAAGCGACCCTCGGGCAGGCCCACGTAGTCGAACGCCTGGGCACAGGCGGTCACCACCTGGATGGCGTTGGGGTCGGCCAGGCCCACATCCTCGCTGGCGAAGATGAGCATGCGTCGGAAGATGAAGCGCGGGTCCTCGCCGGCGTACACCATACGCGCCAGCCAGTAGAGCGCGGCGTCGGGATCAGAGCCGCGCAGCGACTTGATGAAGGCGCTGATGGTGTCGAAGTGGGCGT
>JAJRVX010000377.1:0-16373 GCA_024277095.1 Chloroflexota bacterium | reverse complement strand
GCCCACGCCGCGTTCGAGGGACGGCTGGCCATCACGGATCGCGATATCCTGCTGGCCGCCGAGCTGGCGCTGCCGCACCGCCTGAAACGGCAGCCATTCGAGGAGACATCCCTGGAGTTTCACCAGCTCCACCAACGGCTGGAGGAGGCGCGCGCCCGCGCCGAGCAGCATGAGGGCGATATAAGCGAGGCGGAGTCGACCGCCGCAGATGTAAAAAAAAATGAGATGAGCGGTGAGGCACAGGAAGGCGACGCGGAGGATGTCCCCTCCTCGCCGTCTCCCGTCCACGACGCCAACCAGAACGCCGCCTCCTCAGGCAGCGACCGGGGCATCCAGCGCCCGGTTCAGATCGGCCCAACCTTTCAGCCTCAGCGCCTGGACACCCCGCTCGACCGTCTAACGCGCCGCAAGGCGGGCAAGCGCTCGATCACCCGCACGGAGCGTAAGCGCGGGCGTTATGTGCGCGCCAGGCCGGCGGGCGATCGCGTGGACGACATCGCCTTTGACGCGACGCTCCGTCAAGCAGCTCCCTTCCAGAAGCGCCGCCGCGAGATCGAGGACAGCGACCTTGCGCTGCTGGTGCATAAGGAGGACCTGCAGCGCAAGATCCGGGTCCGCAGGGCGGCGAACCTGATCCTTTTCGTCGTGGACGCGTCGTGGTCCATGGCGGCGGCTGAGCGCATGGAGGCCACCAAGGGGGCGATCATGTCGCTGCTCATGGACGCCTACCAGCGGCGCGATCAGGTAGGTCTGATCGTGTTCCAGCGGGACCGGGCGCGCATCGTGCTGCCGCCGACGTCCAGCGTGGAGCTCGCCCAACGCGCCCTGCGAGACATCCCCGTCGGCGGGAAGACACCCCTGTCCAGCGGGCTGCTGCTGGCCTACCGGATGTGCATGGCCGCCAAGCGTCGCGACACCGAGATCGTGCCGTTGATCATCCTGCTCACCGACGGCGCCGGGAACGTCTCGATCGCCGGCCTCCCCGCGCAGGAGGAGGCGCTGCGCGTGGCAGACCTGCTGCGCCAGGCCCACCTGCGCAGCGTGGTCATCAACATGGAGCACGTAGCCTTTGACCGGGGCCTGGCTCAGAAGCTGGCCGACGCCATGGGCGCCCCCTGCTACACCCTACCCGAACTAGGAGCGGAATCCTTGGTCCGGACCGTCCGTGATGAGTTGTTCTCCTGGCCCGATCTCGGCCATCAGGACTGACCCATGATGGCCTCCATGGTCTCCCGCGCCGCATCGCGCCGCCAGCTCGCGGCCGATCTGACCCTGCTGGTCGTGGTCGCCATCTGGGGCGCGACGTTTGTGCTGGTCAAGGACGCCATCACTGACTTCCCGGTCTTCGCCTTCCTGAGCCTGCGTTTCGGCCTGGCGGCGGTGGTCCTGCTGCCGCTGGCCTGGAGGGAAGCCCCCCACCGGCGCCCCGACCGGAGGCTGATCCTGCAGGGCAGCCTGATGGGATTGGCCCTCTTCGCCGGATACGGCCTCCAAACGCTGGGGTTGCGCCTCACCACCCCAGCCAGGGCCGGGTTCATCACCGGGCTCTCCGTAGTGCTGGTGCCCATAGGATCCGCCTGGTTCCTGCGACGCCCCCCCTCACGCACCGCCATCGCCGGGGTCTCCCTGGCGACCGTTGGGCTGGCCCTGCTCTCCTTTGACGGGGATTTGAGCACCGGCCTGGGCGACCTGCTCGTGTTGGGGTGCGCGGTGAGCTTCGCCGCCCAGGTGATCCTGACGGCCGCCTTCGCGCCGGGCCAGCCGGCGATGCGCCTGGCGCTGGTGCAGATCGCCACCGTCGCCGTGCTGAGCCTGATCGTCTCCCTCCTGTGGGAGCGCCCCTGGCCAGCCATAGGGGAACAGACCATCTTCGCCTTCGCGTTCACCGGCGTGCTGGCGACGTCGTTTGCCTTCGCGGCCCAAACCCTCGCCCAGCGATTCACCAGCCCCACGCATACGGCGCTCATCTTCTCCCTGGAGCCCGTCTTCGCGGCCGTGTCCAGCCGTATCCTCATCGGCGAGATGTTGACGGGACAGGCCCTTGTGGGCGGCGCGCTGATCCTGCTGGGCATGCTGGCGGCCGAATTGGGGGATCTGTTCTGGCGGGGCCTGGGAGGACGGCGCCGACTGGCGCAGGAGATGTAGGACATCAGGAGATCACCGAGGAGTGACCGATGAAGATGCGCATTCAGGGAAGCTACGAGGATCTGCTGGAGAAAGCCCGCCAGGCCCGGTCGATGGGCCAGGCAGACCTCGCCGTCTGGCTGTACAGCCGGATCATTGAGCGGATCAACATGGTGCTGCCCGGGACAAAAACACGAGACGAACAGCTGCTGGACTATCTGATCACCGCCGCCGACGAGCTGCATATGGTGCTGGACTGGATGGGGGATCACACCTACGCCTGGGCCATATGTCAACAGGTGGCCGAATTGGATCCGGACGAGCCCGAGGTCTGGCGGCGTCGGGCGGCCACGGAGCGCATCTACGCCGGGGAGATCGAGGAGGGGCTGGAGGAGTTGCGCCAGATGGCGACGGAGGCCCCGGAGGATTTCTGGCCCCAGGTGGAGCTGTCCGCGCGGCTTCTGGAATTGGGCCGCCTGGATGAGGCGGAGTCCGCCCTGGATGAGGCCTCCCGCCGGGCACGCAACGAGGAAGAACGGGGATTGGCGCACTGGATCCGCTTCCGTCTGCTGCGCGAGCGCGGCGAGTACCTGGAGGCGGCGCAAGCCTGGAAGGAAGCGCGAGAGCACGATCCCTACTATCGGTACACCGTGGAGTCGGTGTACCGGATGTTCATCACCGCCGGGGACTACTCAAATGCGCTGGCGTACCTCGAGCAGGAGGAGAACCCGCTGCTGAGAGGCTATTACCATGGCTTGGTATCCCACCGCCAGGGGCGCGAGGCCCGGGCAAGGCGATCCTGGCAGCGCGTGGTGCAGGAATCGCCCTATGAGTATCAGGTCGGCAAGGAGGCATGGGCGCTGGCGCAGATCCGGCTCGGCAACGCCCGAACGGCGCTGAACTTCCTCAACGATCTGACCCAGCAGGGATATGCCACAGACTGGGTGTATGCCGTAGCCGCGCTGGCCTGGGCCATCTCCGACAGCCTGGGGGGCGCCCAGGCGAACCTGGACCTGGCGCTGCGCACGCACCGCCAGACGTTCGGCCCCTGGGCACGGCTGCCCGTCGACCTGTGGGAGGAGTTCGATGAGCTCGTATCCAACGAGGATCTGAAGCGAGAGCTGCGGAAGTTCTTCGCGGTGGAGGGAGAGCCAACGTCCCTCGCCGGCGCGGCAGAGGGGGCGGAGACCTCCTCCGGCGAAACAGGGGAGGAGGCCGACTCCTCGTCGGATGAGGGGCCAGAGGGCCCAGAACCTTCTTCCGACGAGGACGACGAGGAGGAATAGGATCCCAGCGCACCTCATCTCCAGATAAAAAGGGTCCGGGCTGACGCGTCCGGGCCCTTTTGCTGTCTCCCTTACAGGCGAGTTCGCCCCCTCCCCACTCTACATCGCCGGGGTGCCGTAGAGCCACCAGAATCGGTCCTTGGGGAATACGGCGGCCAGCTCGGCAGGCCAGATGAAGTCCCCCTCCCGAAATCGCCTGCGCAGGCGACCGTCCAAAGCCCACACCTGATCCAACAGCTCCACAGGCACCTGATCGCTCCCGATATGGTCGATGAGCAATTGGATCGTCGTGCGGGTGCGCGCCTCCGCGGGATACGTGTCGGCGCACTTCTCGATATCCGTCTGACAATCGTCCAGGAACCATCGCCAGGAATTGAGCAGGCTGGAGATCTCCCGGATCGCGTGGGCTCGATAGGCGTCCGGATACCAGCGCCGCGCCCGCTCCATCTCGCTCTCCACCTGCTCCCGGATGCGCCGCTGCTCCGGCGTCAGACGATCGTCCAGGGCATGCAGGCGACTCAGGCGAGCCAACATCGCCCCGATGGACATGGTGGGCCACTGCGTGCCCCTGGAGGTCTCCACGGCGATAGGCTGATACACCTTGTCCCGGGAGAGATAGTCGTCCAAACGCTTCGCCATGGCCTGCAGGACGACCAGATCAACGTTCTCCTGTCCCGGTTGAATGGAGGTATATCCGTTCATAAGCCCGTCAGTCCCTTCCCGCATCATGAAGACGATGGGCGCATCTGCGCCGTATCCAGAATCAACGTGACCGGCCCATCATTGCACAAATGAACGGCCATGTGGGCCTGGAATCGCCCCGTCTGCGTGGGAACCCCGGCTGCCCGCAGATGCTCCACGAAGCGCTGCACCAGCGGCTCCGCGTGCTCCGGCCGGGCCGCAGCGGTGAAGCTGGGCCGACGCCCCTTGCGAGCATCACCGTACAGCGTGAACTGGGAGACCACCAGCGCCTCGCCGCCGACGTCGATCAGGGACAGGTTCATCTTCCCCTGTGCGTCCTCAAAGAGCCGCAACCCGGCGATCTTGCGGGCGAGATAGGCAGCCTCCTCCTCGCCATCGCTATGGGTGATCCCCAGCAGAATCAGGAAGCCACGCCCAATGGAGCTGATGACCTCCCCATCCACCACAACGGACGCCTCACTGACTCGCTGTACAACGGCTCTCATCTCTCCTCACCCGATGTCCTCCAAAGCTTTGCCGATCCGCTCCAGCAGGGTCGGATCCACCCAGATGGCCGTGTCGATCTGAACGGCCACCGCACCCAACCGCAGGAAAGCATGCACATCGCGCACGTGGTGAACGCCCCCTGAGCCGACCAGGGGCACCCCCAGATCGGCCAGGGTGACCGCCTCCAGCGCGGCCATGGACAACGCGGCCACCGCCGGGCCGTACAGTCGGCCGCGCACCGGCTGCGCATCCCGGGCGATCCCCAACCCCCGCGGCGCCCTCCCCACGACCAGGGCATCCGCTCCGGCCTCGACACAGGCGACGGCCCAATCGACCACGTTGGAAGCCAGGGGCAGGACGGCCAGCAGAGGGATCTCGCAAGCCCCACGCACGGCCTCCACCAGATCGGCGGCGGCCTCAGGGCCCAGGCGATCGTCCGGCGCCAGCTCCAACGCGGCCACGCCTCCCGCCCCCTCCAGCCGCTGCGCAACGGCTGCCTGCTCCTCCGGAGCGCCCCAGAGCCGGGCGATGACGGGGATCTCCCACCGTTCCCATGCGGCGCTGTGACGGCGGATCACCTGATCCACGCCCGGGTTCTGCCCCGTCTCCGCCAGCACAACACCGCCGCGCACCTCGGCCAGGCGCGGTGGAGGGAGCCCCCCGCGCGATCTCAGCCCAATGGGCCCGGTCACCCAGGCCCCACAGCAGCCCAGATCCAGCGCACGCGGGACCGCATCCCCATAGCCGATCATCCCCGCGGCCAGGATCAACGGGGATCGCAGCGCCAGGCCCATCTTGTGATGGGGAGCCAGTTCAATCATCGCCATTCCCGCCTCAGGCCAGATCGATCAGGTCCAGGACCGGTCCGTGCACACACGCCCGTGTGAGCCGCCCATCGCGTCGCTCGACCACGCAGGCCAGGCAGGCGCCAGTGCCGCAAAAGATATCCGATTCGGCCAGCACCTGGGCGAAGCCAGGCTGCAGAGCGGGATGCCATCCCTCGATCCAGGAGCGCAGCCGCGGCCATTGCGCTCGCGGCAGCGCGGCGCAGATGTGATCCGGCCACCCTTCCAGGCCCTCCAGCGAGGCAAGGACTTCGCCGCGCCGTCCCACTGAGCCATCCAGGGTGGCCAGCCGATATTCGACCTCCACTGGCAGCAGATCGGGGGGGATTACACGATCCTCCTGCGTCACGCCCAGCGCCAGCGCCACTTGATGCCCCGCCAACAGCGCCCGCGCGATGAGCGGCCACACCGGCCCGATCCCCTCATCCTGCGCCAGGATCAGCACCCGCCCGGGCGAGGGAGGCAGCGAAAACCCATGACCGCCAGGCCCCAGCAGATCCAGCCGTGCGCCCTCCGGCCGCGCCACCAGCCAGGCCACCCCGCGGTCCTCCGCGTCCGCCAGCCACAGGGCCAAACGCCCGGGCTCGATCAGAACGGGGAACAGGGCACGGCGCAGATAGGGATCCCACACATCAGGGAGGGGAGTACATCGCACCAGGAAGAACTGGCCGGGGGAGCCAAGGTCATGAGGGAGTGTAGGACATCGAAGGTGAAGCAGGAAGCCGGGGCCGAGCGCCTGCAACCCCTCCACGAAGCACTGCCAGGTCTTCACCACGCGGCCTCAGCGCTCCTCGGCGACCGCACGCAATCCCTCCGGATCGAGGACGACCACGCGGCCGCGCTCAGTGGTGATGAGCCCCTCCTTGCGGAACCGACTCATCACGCGAATCGCCGTCTCCACGGTGGTCCCAGTCATGTCGGCGATGTCCTGACGAGTGAGGGGAAGATCAATCACCAAGCCGTTGTCCTTGTATCGAGCACTGGAGGCCGCCAGCTTGAGCAACATGCGGGCGATACGACGCTCCACACGCTCCACAGCCAGGCTGTGCACCAGATCGCTGGCGTTGCGCAGGCGGCGGCTGAGCTCGCTGATCACGGCCAGGGACACGCCCGGATACTGCTCCAACAGGCGGAAGAAGTCGGGGCGAGAGATGGAGACGACGGCCACATCCTCCATGGCCTGGGCGCTGGCACTGTACGGCATCCCATCGAAGACGGCCATCTCGCCGAACATGTGCCCCGGCCCGATCACATCCAGGACGATGTCCCGCCCCTCCTCGGAGTGGCGCAAGATCTTGACCTGGCCGATCCAGACGATGTACAGGGCATCCGGGGGATCGCCTGCGTGGATGATGTAGGCGTCTTTCGGGTAGCATCGACCGACCAGCATATGCGCAACATCTTCCCAATCCCTTTCGGTCAGCGACAGAAATAATGGTACAGATTTCACGATCTGTACCATGTTGAACTGAAGCTTATCCATTCCCTCCCCCGGTCGCGAGCGCAAATGGGATTGGCGCCGCTAGGTCGGCCTAATCGGGAGGGATTATACCATGGCGGTTGACCCGGAGCAACTCGGGGGGGATTGACGGCCAGCTATGGCCGTCTTGGAGAATAAAAGCACCACCTTGCACTGGGAATGAGCTAAACACGTGGCTCGGTCGTGACAGAGTAAGCCTGAGTGGGAGTCAGGTCTATGCGATCTGACCGGCCGAGTAGAGGTCTTCTCTCATTTTGCGCTTGGATATGGCGACCGATTCCGTTATACCAGCGGAGCTAACGACCCGCCGAAATGCGCGAGCAATTGGGTTATTGGCGGCGAAGTCGAAGCGCTTCCGGTACACCTTGGAGCTGTTGAGGCGCATCATGAAAGCCTCCAGCTCCAGGTAATCCGAGGCTTGAAGCCCCGGATAGTGCCACTGGTTGTATTCCAAAAAAGGCAGCAGCTTGCCGTTCAGGTCCTGCAGGTCCCATCCCATTTCTCCCAGCAGGTATTCCCTGTGTGTCTCAAACACAGCAGAGCCGGGCACTGGTGTGAAGAGCATTGGCACGACAGAGCCAACACGATGGGAAGCGTATAATGCAGTGTTAACAACGGCCTGGAGATCCTCTCCCGGCAGGCCGAAGAGGACGAAGGCGTTGAGGTCCTGGCCGCCAACCCGGAAACCGCACTCTTGAGCGATGTCCACGGCTCGATCGAACCGCTCAATGCTCGCTTGACGTCGGTTCCATCCCCGGCTGATATTGTCATCTATCGTCTCCAGGGCTAAGTGGATCTTCTCAAATCCGGCAGACTTCATCTGTATCAGCAATTCCTTCTCAATCAACCGAGGCTCGATCCCCTCTGGAGCGTACATCTTGAACTTCAGTCCTCGTCGTTCGATAGCCTCCAGGCGGGTCAGAAAGTTGCCGCGATGGAAGAGCAGGTTATCTTCGTAAAAAGCGATCTCCCGGATGCCGAAATCGCGTTGCTTTTGTGCCAGCTCCTCAGCGATATCCTCTGGATCGCGATGACGAATACGCTGGCTCCCGCCGTTGAGTTTCCGCTGAGCGCAATAGGCGCAGTTGAAGGGGCAACCCCGGCTGCCGGTGATAATGGCATATTGAGGCTGAGCTTCGTAGACCTCATCTCGATATAGGGACAGATCGGTCCATGAATTGGCCGCTTCATCGCAAATTTCACCCGCAACGATGATGATCTCCTCGGTATCGCTGAGTTTGGCGTCGGCGTGCTCGGGGTAGAGGGTTGGGTAGATACCCCCTACGTAAATGCGAGGCCTGGGCTTGTCAAACACTTCCTGCACTAGCCGCACGACATCGCGGGTACTCTCCCACCAGTAAGTCATGATGGAAGTGATCCAGACTTCCTCGGGGCGGAACAATTCCCCATGGGCATGTCGCTCCAATTCTCGTCGCAGTTTCTCCAATGGCCAGCCATATTCCCACATCTGTCGCTCAATGTTTCCCCGCCGAACAATGGCTCTGTCGCCGGGGCGGCGGCGGAACTTGACGCGACGCCGTTCATCCGTGGCCAGACAGTCCAACAGGCGGAGATCAGTGTAGCCGTGGTGCTTGCGCAGCCAGGTGGCCACCTTGAGAAGCCCGTGGGGCTGGCTCCAGTAAGCCCAGTATTGGGTGTCGTAGATCGGTGGATTGATGAGTAAGGCCCTTTTGTTGCCTACGATCAGTTTCGATGGATCATTTTTGACGATCATGGTCGCTCAGTCCCTCTCGGAGAGCACGTGGAACTCAGTTTCTGGGCTCCGCCCTCTTCGGAAGGGATCCCATGCCCGTTCTCGCAGGCTGGTTTGCACGGCTCGCGCCACGATTCCGTCACCCAGGAAGTCAAAGGTTCGACTATGATACTTGCTGTTGAGCAAGGCCGCCAGCCGAGTGAGTTCGATATAATGCTCGTAGGGGATGCCCATGCGTCGTGCCAAAGGATAAAGCTTACAGTTCAGGGCTGTCAGATCCAGGTGGCCGTTGTCACGGATGACCAGGGATTCGTACATCCGCCCCATTGTTGTGCCGGCGCTGTACTGGTACGGAATCAGGTTGACCGAGCCCACGATGGACGCCAGCCGAATGAGCCGCTCAGTGATGGCCTCGATGTCTTCGTAGGGGATACCGACAAGGAGCATAGCCGTGAGCTGGTCGGTACGAGGCTTGAATCCCGCCTCCTGATGCAAGGCGGCGACGCATGCCTCATAGACCTCATAGGGTGTATCGTAGGCCACGCCATCGGGCTGATGAGTGACTTCGCACTTAAGGTAGACCTGGCGATAGCCAGCCTGCCCCATCTTGCGGGCGACGGCGCCATCGATCAAAGCAGGAGAAATGTTTCCTAAGGCCACCAACCGGACGTTGAGATCGCGCTCGATGATCGCATCTAGGACCTTCAGGAAGTGATCTCGCTGATCCAGCCGGATTTCCTCATCATAGAAGGCGAACTCGGTGACGCCGAGTCTCGCCTTGTGAGCGATCTCATCGGCGATCTCGGCCGGTGATCGGAGGGCCATATCTTCCTCAGTCTCCGTGTCCGTTACGCTCTGTGACCAGTAGAGATAGACACCGGCAAAGCGGGGTATTCGACCGGCCCCATACAACTCAAGTCGGGGAGGCTCCACTCGTGCTTCGGGTATAGAACCCACGATGATGACGTCGGCCAAGGTGTGTGCGGCGGCATGCTCCGGCTCCAGGGTTGGGTACGCACCACCGAGGATGACCGGGATACCTGGCAGCAAGGGCGGATGGCCATCTGCCCCTACTTTGAGACGGCGGATGAGCTCCTGAGCCCCCTGCCACCACGAGGTGGTGAAGCAGGACACGAAAACCTGATCAGGGACCCAACCTTCTTCCTCGAGGGATTTCAGCGCTTTAGCCAGGTGGCTCCAGGGTATGCCAAAGCGCCATAGATTCAGTTCATAGCCTTCGACCTGGATGGTGCCCACTTTCTGACGGCTGATCCGATTCCCTCGGTCGGGCTGCAGGCAATCCAGGAAGTGGACATCGTACCCTCGCTTCTGGAGCGCGGCGCCGATCTGCAGCAGGCCGGTGGGCTGATGCCAGCGGGCCCAGGGAAGCCGCAGGTCAACGGCAGGGGCATGGAGAAGCAATATCCGGCTTGATTCGGGAACGATGTCGGCGAGGGATGGCTGGATGAGGGTCCTGGTCACGGTCTTTAGATGAGCCCAGTCAGGCGGTAGATTCTTGTAATTTCTCGCTCAGCCACAGGTTGACCAGCGTTTCGGTGGATAAGCCTCGCTTGTGGGCCTCGGCTGCCAATTTCTCTGCCAGCTCGGGAGCCAACGCCACCAGGTAGCGACGCCGCTGCAATTCCACTTCGAAGTCCACCGGCTCTGTGAGGTCCCAGTAATCTGCCAAATCATGAGTATCCCAGAACGCAGCAGCCTCTTCGATCGTTGCGAACTGTTCCGGAATGGGATCTCGCACCTGCTTACTTTCTGCCATAACGTCTACGCTCCTTGGGAGTCATATCCCGTGCGCTGATAATTAAAGCCTCCCGGCTCTGCTTGTAGATAAAGAAAACGATGAGATAACGACCTGCATCGGTCTGACCCATGGCTGCGTAGAGGTCCTCGCCAACGACGCGGCCTCGGGCGATATGCCGAAATCGTGGGCGATTTTGGAAGACCTCCTCCACCTCCGCCAGTTCCACCCGGTGTTTCTGGGCCAGTTTATTGACGACGTTGCGCAACCAGATGATCCCCGTGATCTTCAAACAGACCTCCCCCATTATACCATCGGCCAGCTTATGGCCCTAACCGTGTCTCGGCCAGACCGAGTGACGCTCGCGATCAGATCTTCCCCTCAAGCGACCTCAGCCAAATGGCCCCGTTAACTTCTCGCAGAGCCACACGACCTCGCGTCCAGGGATCGTGAGCCCGCGTAACCGGCAAGTCACAAAGTCTCCCCTAACAATGCCCGCCCTTTTGACGAGTTCAGCACTGACAAAGAACGTGAAGCTACAGGGATCTTCACCTGCTAGGGCTCCTGTATGGATGGTCACCTGAGCGTATTTCCCTCGCGCCAGTGGCCCGAGTAAAGACACACCAAAAGCGGAATCTTTAGGGATATTGAACCGCTTGAACATATCTACGGAGGGCACCAGCTCGCGAACAATACCTTCCTCTTGGGGCAGCGCTCCGTCGTAAGGATCGCAGCGCTGAATTTCAGGCATTCGTTCGCCTCTATCCAGTTCTCGCTGTACCCGTTGGGCATACTCCTGGCCAATTTTCCGGCCGACTTCCACTCCAGGGGTCATCATCATTACGGCCATGCCATGTTCGACGATTTCTTTGCCATACTGGGCCACAAGGTATTGAAGGCATCGATGCTCAGGCCATGGTGGTCCAAGATCGTCGAAGAAGACCTTACACCCGCAATCACATGTGAAGTAGAAAACCGCCTCACCGCAGTACTTGCAGTGCGTGGGGTAGGTACGGGCATGACACCAGATGCCGTGTGTTGCTAGTCCCCATGTCATAGCCGCCACCTGCACAACGATTAACGGTTATCTACGGAACATATCTCAGATCGCCCCAGTCTGGGTGAGTATGACTTGGCTCTCACGGTACAATGCCCGAAAATGCTCAACCCAGGCCCGATGTTCCGGCTCTGCCGGTTGGGCTCTGAACAACAATGGACTGCCAATGATGATCCGTTTCACTCGCGGACGGGTGATGGCTACATTCAGTCGATTGGGTTGGAAGTAAAACGCCGCCCTCTGCGCAGCATGACCCGGATCGCTGGTCGTCAATGAGATGATCACGAGATCGCGTTCCTGGCCCTGAATCCGCTCGACGGTGTCCACTACGATCTCACTCGCACCATCGCTGCTGATCCCCGGTACTAGCTCCTGCAAGCGCTGGCGGATCAGTCTTCCTTGGGCACGGTAAGGCGCCACAACAGCGATCTCTCTAGGCGGCACACCACAGGCCATCGCCTCCGCAACCAAAGCAGCTGCCAACTCGGCTTCTTCAGGAGCACGCATACCCCTGTGGGCGTGCCTCACCTCGGCAAAGACACTCGGGTGTCCCGGATCGAGCAACTGGGCATAGCGCCTTGGCCTGCGGTTCAGTCTGAGTCGGCGCCCACGAACTTCAGATGCGGGCTGCAAGCGGCCTTCGTAGAAGCGTTTACTGGGGAAATCGTTGATCTCAGTGTTCATACGATACGTGATGCCCAACATGGTTCCCGGCGCGTATGCAAATAACGTTTCGAAGACCGAGCGCGTCACCCACCGCTCTCGATGTTGGCCGACGATGACTGGCGCCATCTGCTTGTGGTCACCGATGAAGATATAACGCCGGCCGGATAGCATTCCTGCGATGGCCAACGGAAGCGTCACTTGCCCGGCCTCGTCAAAGATCACCGTGTCGAACTGGATGCCCCGCAATCGGGATGTACGCACCGCAAAGCAGGTCCCGCCTACCACATATCCCCCCTCCGCCGTGCGGTATGGACTGTGATCAAACCGCTCGAAGTTCGGAACATGAAGGCCGTCTTTCGACAAGTCATCGGCGTAGCGAGCCTGTCCCACCTTGAACACATGCGGACATTTCACATCGGCGACTTTCCGCAAGGCGTTATTGATGGCTCGGTGGGTGAACGCCGTGACCAACACGCGCTGGCCTTCTTCTGCCAGCGTCTTTGCCAGATGAGCCAGGACCCACGTCTTGCCGGTGCCCGGTGGCCCCTGGATCAGATAGTAATTCTCCGTTGCGTATGCCCGGGCGAAAGCTTCGCTTTGGCTGGCGTTCAGGCCCAGATCCTTCGCTAATCGCAAGCCATGTCGCTCGCGGCGGCGATCGATCCGCGGCCGAATTCGGCCTTTGAGGATATCCAAGACCTTGTTGCCCTGTGTGTCATCCGACGATCTTCCACGTCTGAGCCAACGCGCAAGCCTCCCCCCGCTGGGAGGGGCCTGCTGAGAGATGAAATCTAGCGTGTCCAAAGCGCCAAGCAAGATGTGACGCACGTCGACGATGGCTCGATCCAAGACCCAGCCAGGACCGGGGGGCAGGCCAGCGAAGCTGACGTTATAGCCAGCGCTTACGATCAGCTCATCGCCTCGCTCTTCTTCGAGGACACAGGAGAATCCACCGGCCAAGGGTCTTCCCCGATTGAGAAGCAACGTATCTCCCACTCGAAACTTGGAGAGATTCTCCCGGCAACGGAGTCGGGCCATATTCCGCGTCACATCAACGATTTCAACATCAGCGATAGCTTCCCCCTCGGCCACACGGACGGACAGTGGTTGTCGCCACATGGCCCGAACCTGCATGACCTGCGTATCGTACTCAACGTTGACGAAGTGTTTGAGGGCCTCGATGAAGTCTGTCATGATCAACCCAACTCGGTCAACCTCTTCTGAATCTTTTGCAGCTCCTTTTTCATCAGCTCCCATAGTTCCGCCGCTGATTCATCAATCTACACCATCTTTACCCAATGGTGTGTGCACAAAGCGACGTACACCCAGCGGCTTCTCTCCGAAGTTGACTAACAAACATACCCGGTAACCGCCCTGATGCAGGTAAAGGAGGCATTGCTCAACATCTTCGGGCAGAATACTATTCCTGGCTTTGGTCTCCAGCAGCAACTCGTCCGAATCGTCCCAGATGACGAAATCGACTCGTCGTTTGGTGACGATTACCCCGTCGTAGGCGATGGGGATCTCTACCTCGCGTTGGAACTGCAGACCACGCTTGGGCAGTGCCAGCGCCAAAGCTCGCTGATAATCTACCTCCATGCAGTGGAGGCCTAGCTGGCGTTGGACGTCAATACAGGCGCCGATCACTTCGTACGAAAGCTGTTCGAACTCATACCCTTTGGTAGATGTGCGGGAATGGGACATAGGAATGCTCCTTGTCGTGGGAAATATCTGGATCACGAACTGCACGAAAGGCAGCGAAAGACACGAAAACCCTTCGCCCCTTCCGTGCCCTTTCGCGTATTTCGTGATCCAAACCCTCACCCCAACTCCGCCAAGCTCTCCTGTATCTCCCGCAACTCCTCCTTCGCCAGTCCCCACAGCTCCGCCGCCAGCTCGTCAATCTCAAGCACGAACCGCACGAAAGACCATGAAACTCACGAAATCCCTTCGCGCCTTTCGTACCCTTTCGCGTGTTTCGTGATCCAAACCCTCATCCCAACTCTGCCAAGCTCTCCTGTATCTCCCTTAACTCCTCCTTCGTCAGCCCCCACAGCTCCGCCGCCAGTTCATCGATCTCGGCGCGACCAATAAAGTGGCCACTCTTCGTCTCGCTCATCCACGAGAACCAACTCCTTATCGATGATCAGTTCCCGAGATCGCTCAAAGCTCACAAAGCCTATATGGCCCGCGTCGCGCAGCACTTGGTCGAGCTTACCATCATACTTGGGCAATCCAGGGTAAGCGGGGAGCGGCAACAAGGTAACACACCATCGAGATAGAGCATACCCAAGGAAGAAGACTGCCAAGCCGGTCAGTGACTCGGGTGTATGCACATATGCCAAAAGAACCTCGCGATCAAAGCCGGGTGATTGGGGAGAGAACGTCAGTGTATGGTGCGCCAGGCGTGTTATTTCTGGTTGTCGCATCTGCTCTCGTACTGGCTCAAGCGCCTGCGACAGAATATAGGGATAACCCAGGCAATCAAATGCCGCCAGAAACGCTGCTTTGAGGAAAGAGCGTTCAACGCGACGTCCGCTATAGGTCAGGCCAGGGTCAGTGCGTACTGTGATTTTCAGACCGTCCCATTTGCCGTCAGACGCGACTTGATTCAAGAACTCGATCAGTCGCTGTGTGGCTTCCTTTGCATTGTGTTCAGGACGACCCAAGAGCAGGATCGAGCCTTCATCAATCTTGATTGCCTCTCGGTGTCGAAGTCCCCGCGCGTATGGGTCGTCAGATATGCGCAATATCACCGGCTCCATCGCAGGATATTGTCTGTCGAATTCTTCTCGTCTCACGAGTCGCGCCAGCTCAGCATCCGTTCGGTCCCACCGTCCATGGCAATCCTCACATACCAAAACCGCATCACGGTTTCGGCCACCAATACTTTGCGGCGGGTAGTGATCCCATGTTAGGGAATCAGCATCCTCGACATCGAAAGCTGTCAGGCATAGTGGACAACGGTAAAGTCCGGATTCCCCTGTAACAACGTTGAGGCTTCGTGAGAACAATTCAGCATAGGTGACCTTTTCCATAATGCCTATCCTTTGTACTCATCAGGACAACGCCAGAACTTCACCAGGTCGGCACTTCACCTCAACTCCGCCAAACTCTCCTGAATCTCCCTTAACTCCTCCTTCGTCAGCCCCCATAGCTCCGCCGCCAGCTCATCGATCTCCGCCTCGATCTCCCGCACCCTTTCCGTGTCCCCGGCCGCCGTGGCTTCGTGTGCCTCCATGGAGAGGACCGTCAGCCGACAGTGGGTGGGACTGTCGGAGTCAAAAAGGGGAACGCACACGTTTTTCAGTACGTGAGGTGTTCCGAAGCTCTTGCCACCCTTTTGGGAATACGATTGCAATGTGAAGTTTACTGGAGAAGAGTTAAGGACGGCGCAGACGAAGTGAGCCTCTTCTACGTTGTCAAGGGCCACCAGTGTCACAATGTGCTGAGGAACCACAACCTTTCCCTCGTAACTTGATACCACAGCACAGGCAAGCTCACTCGCAATGTTGGGCCACACCACCTTGTATGGTGCAAACGTATAGTCGCCTACATCAAACACAGAGTAGAAAGGATCAGTCTCTTTAAAGTAGCGGCGGTAGCCTGACCGGCTGCGCAATTCGGCCTCGAAGTGCTTGAGATAGGCGTAGGTTTTGGGGTATTTCACGCTCAACCAGCTTTCGTCGTAGCCGCGCCGTTTCTCTGGATCCTGGACCATCAGAATGTAGGCCTGCGGCGTCGCCTGCCAGCGGCTCACATCCCGCCCCCGCAGCAAGGGATAGAGCAGGTCGGGCTCAATGGCCACCTGCACGTTCTCTACCTTGCGCTTCGTCCCCTCGGTTAAGTTGTTGACCACTACCAGCCCATCCGATCGCTGTCCCACGATCTCCAGCCAGTAGACACCGTTAAGCCACGTGCAAACGCCAGCCTTGGCCTGATAGTCCGACGCACCCAGCACCTTCTTCACCGCCTCCAACGCCCGGCGACGGCCGGTGATCCAGGGTGAAGTGGGATCAGCTTCATCCACCGGTCGGGCCACGAACTGCCGGTATGTGGAGTTGACCCGGTTTCGTGGACAGTGGTAAGCTTGGGCAAAGGAGAGAAAGATGCCCAGAACCCGTCCGCCATATCCAACCGAGTTCCGCCAGCAGATCCTGGAACTGATCCGCTCCGGCCGCACGCCGGAGGAACTGGCGAAGGAATTCGAGCCCTCGGCGCAGACCATCCGCAACTGGGTCAAGCAAGCGGACCTGG
>JAJRVX010000376.1:0-11430 GCA_024277095.1 Chloroflexota bacterium | reverse complement strand
CAGGGCCATGGGCGCCCGAACGATCCGAATTCCGCACAGCGGGCCCGCCGCGGCCCGCAACGCGGGGCTGGAGGCGGCGCAAGGCGATCTCGTCCTCTTCACGGACGCCGACTGCGAGCCGACGCCCCATTGGGCCCGTAGCCTGCTGGAGGCGCTGGCGGACCCGGGCGTGGTCGGCGCCAAAGGCACGTACCTGACCCGCCAGCGGGAGCTCATCGCCCGCTTCGTCCAGGTGGAGTATGAGGAGCGCTACGCGCGCATGGCCGGCCGCGAGCGCATCGACTTCATCGACACGTACTCGGCCGGGTATCGCCGCGCGGTCCTCCTGGAGAACGGAGGATTCGACACGACCTTCCAGGCCCCCACCGTGGAGGACCAGGAGCTCTCATTCCGTCTGGCCTCCAAGGGATATCATCTGGTCTTCGTCCCCCAGGCGCAGGTGTATCACCAACACGTGATCTCCATCCCGGCTTACTTCCGGCGCAAGTACCACATCGGCTACTGGAAGGCGCTGATGCTGCGTTGGCTGCCCGAGAAGGCGATGAGCGACTCGCATACCCCGCAGATGCTGAAGGTCCAGATCGCCTCGCTCGGACTGGGGGGGCTGGGGTTGGCCGGGGCGCTCCTCTGGCCGCCGCTCGGATGGATGGCCCTGCTCTCGTTCGGGCTGTTTGCGTTCAGCGCCATCCCCTTCCTCCGTCACGCCTGGCGTCGAGATCGCGCCGTATCCCTGATCGCGCTGCCCATGCTGCTGGTGCGGGCGGCGGCGCTGGGCGTAGGCCTGGCTGTGGGCACCATTCGCTTCGCCGGCTACACCGGCCCCCAGCGCCCGGCCATCGCCGGATCGCAACGGATCATCAAACGGCTCATGGACATCGTCGGCGCCCTGGCGGGCCTGATCCTTACCCTGCCGCTCCTCCCGATCCTGGCGCTGGCGATCCGGCTGGACTCGCCCGGCCCTATCTTCTACACCCAGGTGCGCGTGGGCGAGCACGGACGCCCCTTTCGCATGATCAAGCTGCGCACCATGTACGCGGAGGCGGAGCGAAGCGCACCCCAACCGGAAAACCCGGAGGAGCTGGATCGGGTCGTGATCAAGGACGCCCCAGATCCCCGCGTCACGCGCGTCGGGCGCTGGCTACGCCGCTGGAGCCTGGACGAGATCCCCCAATTCATCAACGTGCTGAAGGGGGAGATGAGCCTGGTCGGGCCACGCCCGGAGGAGGCTCGACTGGTGCGCCTCTACACGGACGAGCAACGACGACGGCTGGCGGTGAAGCCGGGCATGACCGGCCCCATGCAGGTGAACGGCCGTGGCCGTCTCAGCCTGAGCGAACGCCTGGCGCTGGAGCTGGACTACATCGATCACTACTCGCTACGGCGCGATCTGGCCATCCTCTGGCGGACGATCTTCGCCGTGTGGCGAGGGGATGGGGCGCTGTAGCATCAACGAGGTCATCCCTCGTGCCGAAAGGATAACCTTCCCTCCCTTACGCTTTTTACAAAATCTTCTGGGTTTTGCACTGGACAATCCTAATGAAATCTGCTATACTTGGCACGACTTCATCAAACTTGAAATGAGCATAACGCCGGTATGGAGTACCGGTATCGGTGGGGAAGGGGGGTGGTCGCTCGCCGTTCTACATATCCTCCCGGCAAACATTCCATTATCCCGATCATCACCCTAGCTATCTTCCATGAGAGTACTCTAGCTTCGAGGTCAGAAAGGAGAAAGGAGAATGCTCCGACGCGCTTCTATCCTCATCACGGCAGTGATCCTCATCATCTTAGCGCTCTCCTCGTTCGGTGGTGCGTGGGCAGCCCCCTGGATGCAGGGCACAAGCACCAGCGTCCCGGGGAATATCACGCCACCCACCCAGGGCGACACGGTGGTTCGAGGGCAACTGGATACCCGCTGCGCCAACGTGACCGTCTATATCTACTCGGGCGATGGCCCCGACGGCGTGCTGCTGGGCACGGGGCTTGTAGATCAGGACGGCAACTTCGTCGTCAACCTGCTCCGCCCGATCGAGCTGGATGAGACGATCACCATCTACGCGGAATGCGCTGAGGGCGTGTTCACGTGGGACACCTTCCAGGCTCCCCCCATCATCCCCGAGCCGACCACGATCCTGATGCTGGGCAGCGGCCTTGCTGGTCTGGCTGGCTACGCGGGCCTGCGGATGCGGGCACGCCGCAAGTAAGAGGTGAGTGCTACCGAACGGGCAACCCCGATTTCTACCGATTTCAAAATACAAAAACGCGATGTGGGGCGCCGGCGCGCGGGGTGCCCCACATTTGCTTTGTCATCATCACTTCTTCATCGAGGTAAGTCCTATGCGTCAGGTGGCTCTGACGCTTCTCTTATTGGGAACGATTCTGGGATTCTTCGTCGGCGAAGGCCCCTTCGCCCTCGCCGACACAGGCATACAACAGGGAACGCTCTATCCATCCGCCAACGAGCGTTTCGGCTTCGGCGTCGTCACCGACATCAGCCGATTTGACGTGGGAAAGCTGCACGCGGGCTGGTACGTGAACTGGGGTTCCACCTCCCGCACGAAGAATCCGGCCGGCCTGGAATACGTGCAGATCATCCGGCTGTGCGATAGCCAGTACCGATCGTGTAACACCCCCTATTCCCCATACGGCGATGCCCTGGTCGAGACGGTCCGTAGCAATCCGGGCACCCTGTGGCTCATCGGCAACGAGCCCGATCGCATCTACACCCAGGACAGCGTCCATCCCACCGTCTACGCTCAGCTCTACCATGAACTTTACTACCTGATCAAGAGCATCGATCCGACGGCCCGGATCGCGAACGGCGGCATCGTCCAGGCCACGCCGCTACGCATGCAGTGGCTGAACATGGTGTGGGACGAATACCAGCGCCTGTACGGAGAGACGATGCCCGTCGACGTGTGGAACATCCACACCTTCGTGCTGCGAGAGCTGAAGCCGGGCCTCCCACTGGACGAGGTGCTGCGGTGCGCCCCGCCAGGCGCCCGCGAGCTCGGGGCCTGGGGGGCGGATATCCCGCCGGGCATCGATGCCAACTGCGGGCTGTGGATCGAGATCAGCGACCTGGACCGCATGGACCTGCTGCAGGACCAGGTCCTGCGCTTCCGACGTTGGATGCGCAACCACGGACAACGCGAAAAGGAACTGATCGTCTCCGAGTACGGGATCCTGTTCAACGAGGAGCTGGGCTACGACTTCGAGCGCGTGCGGGATTACATGTACAACACCTTCAATTACTTCCTGAACGCGCGAGACAGCGAACTGGGCATGCCGGACGACGAGAACCGGCTGGTGCAACGCTGGGCCTGGTACAGCCTGGACGACAACAGCTTCGGCTGGGGGACGACCTGGGGAGCCCTCTTCGACCCGGACACCGGCCAGATCACCCCCATGGGCGAGGCGTATGCGGCCTACACCGCCCCGCTCATCACCCCCTATGTCGACCTGGAGCCCGTGTCCCTGACCTACCGGGTCCTGGAGTCCCCCATCTGGGCCATAGAGCCCACCAAACTGGAGTTACGGGGCACGGTGACGAATTGGGGAAACACCGTCGCAGACCTGTTCCGGGTGCGATTCTGGGATGGCCCGGTAGGCACGGGAACCCTCATCAAGGAGAAGAGCATTCCCAGCCTGCCCAGCCGTTATCAGGGCAACGCCTCCGCCACCGTCATATGGTCCCGGGCGAACGTGCAGGGAGCCACGATATCCTTCCAGGTGGACGCACGCCGGGAGATCGAAGAGCCCAACGAGGACAACAACACGCTCTCTACCACCGTGAATCTGCCTCTGGATCTGGCCATCACCGCCCCCAGCGCCGGCGCGCTGCCGCCCCTCACGCCCACCGGAGCCCCCATTGACGTCCCCGTGCGCGTCCGGATCCAAAGCCTCGGCGGACGCGGCAGCGACACCGGGTTCACCGTGGAGTTCTGGCATGGCGACCCGCAGGGCGGGGGCACGATGATCGACATCGTCGAGAAGCAGCCGGGATCCGACGCGACGGCGGAGATCATATGGCGGAACCTCCCGCCGGGATATTACCAGGTATATGCCCGGCTGGTGGGCGTAGAGGGTGACGCCAACCCGGACAACGACACGGCCATCGGCGACGTCTTCGTGGGGGTCACGCGGCAGTTCTTCCCTCTGGCGGCCGTCCGTCGATAATCTGTGAGGCTGTGAAATGATCAAGGCGAGAGAGCTTGTAAGCACGGGTGCTGTGCTGCTGATCCTGATCCTGTTCGCGACGATCGGCCCCGGCGCGCCGGCCTGGGCCCAACCGGGTGTTCCCGCGCAAACGGTTCCCACGCCCACGCCGACCAGGCAACATAAGCCGGAACCTCTGCCCACCGCGACGCCTGCAAATCCCACGCCTACGCCCACAGACACGCCTATCCCTTCGCCCCAAGACGCATCGCCCACGTCCACCTCGCCGGTCGCGATCCCCCAGGGGGACATGAACGTGCGCGAGGGCCCCAGCACGGAGCGGGCGATCATCGGGACCGCGAACGCCGGGCAGCCTTACCCCATCCTCGGGCGGAATGCCGAGGGAGACTGGTGGGCCATCGAGTATGAGGGGCGCACCGGCTGGCTATACGCGCCCTTGACCCAAACCCAGGGAGACACTGCGGCGATCCCCATCCTCACCGAGGCCCCGCCGCCGACACCCACACCCACGCCCACGGACACGCCGCAGCCCCTTCCCGAACTGGCGTTGGACCTCACAACGGATCCACCCTGGGCCATCCCCGGTCGCGAGGTGGCCTTCCAGCTTACCATAAGCAACACAAGCGCCATCGACGCCGAAGGCGTCACGGTGCGTGATGAGCTTCCGCTCGTGATCACCCCGGGGGAGGTCCAGGCACCCCAGGGGACATCAGAGCAGGCAGGACAGATCGTGCAGATCGATCTGGGCACCATAGCCGCGGGCTCCTCGGTCGAGATCACCATCACGGGGACCGTCGCACCCGACGCCCCCCCTGGCGAGATCGTCGACAACATCATCGAGGTCACCGCCACCGGGGGGCTCCGCATCTCCATCGGGATCAGCATCCCCCTCCCGCCGGCCTACCTCCCGCCCACCGGCGCTCACGGGCCTGCCCTACGATGCAAGTGACACGCGGCCGCCCCAGATCCATCCCTCGCCTGTGGCCTCTTGGGCCGGCGCTCATCGCCTTCGCCGTCTACCGGGCCACGCTGGCGCCGGACCTGACCTGGGCCCACAACGGCGCCGATGGCGGTGATCTGTTGACCGCCGCACTGACCGGCGGCGTTCCCCATCCCCCCGGCTATCCCACCTACATGCTCCTCCTGCGGGGGATGCTCGCGTTGCCGGGCGGCCCTCCTGCCTTCCTGGGCAATCTCTTCTCCGCGCTCACCACCAGCCTCGCGCTCGTCTTTATCGCGCTGGCAGGGGAGCGAGCCCTGCGGGAGGCCCGAGCGCCCCAAGCGATCGCACGTCCCCTCGCGGCGATCGTGGCCTTGCTCATCGGCTTCGCCCCCACCCTCTGGTCCCAGGCGGTCATCACGGAGGTCTACGGGCTTCACGCGCTCTTCACGGCCGCCCTCATCTACCTGACGCTTCGCCTGGGAGGCGATGTCGTACACGGCAGACAGGGGCTTGCGACAGGGCTGCTGTTCGGCCTGGGCCTGGGGAATCACCTCTCGCTGGCATTGCTCATCCCGGGGATGCTCGCATATACCCGACTGAGCCGGACGCGCCTGACCCGACGCGCTCTCATGGGGCTCCTCATCGGCTGCGCGATCGGCCTGTTGACGTACCTGTATCTGCCATGGGCCGCCCATCGGAACCCGCCGGTGAACTGGGGGAACCCCCGCGACCTCCCCCGGCTCTGGTGGCTGGTCTCCGGACAGGCGTACCGCCCCCTCGTCTTCGCCTTCCCCCTCGCCTGGCTTCCCTGGCGGCTATCCGGCTGGGCGGCCCTCCTGCTGCAGAACCTGACGCTCCCCGGGCTGGCGTTGGCGCTGTTTGGGCTGTGGTGGGCGGAGGCGAACCATCGCGGCCTGCTGAGCATGACGATCCTGCACGTCGCCGTGTTCAGCGTATACGCGCTGGGCTACAGCACGGCGGACTCCTACGTCTACCTGAGCCCCGTGTACCTCGCGCTGGCGCCCGCGATCGCGCTGGGCGCCTGGGTGACGGGGACCGAGGCGATCCAATGGGTCCGGGCGCGCTGGCCGGGCCGATCCCGCGCGGCCGCCGGGGCCCTTCTGCTTGCGCTGGCCCTGCTGCCGGCCGGGCAGGTGTGGATGCACTGGAAGGCCGAAGACCTGGGAGAAGACCGGGAGGCCGTGGACTTCGGGCGAGAGGCGCTGGCCACGGCCCGGGATGACGCCCTCATCATCACGGCCACCGATCAGCCGACGTTCTCCCTGTGGTATTTCCGCTACGGCCTGGGCCTGCGTCCCGACGTGGCCATCCTCAACGCCAACCTGTACGCCTTTGATTGGTACCGGGAAACGGTGGCAAGATGGCACCCTGACGTGGTGCTGGTCGGGGGACGATCCACCCCGCCCGATTTCAGCGCGCTGGTGGACGAAAACATGCGCGTCCGGCCGGTCTACCTGGCGGAGCTGATGGTGGACCCGCTCACCCGCTACAGCGCCATCCGCAAGGGTCCGCTGTATCTGCTGAAACCGCACACCCCGTAGGGCTGTACCGATGACACGCTCTCTGCCATCACGACGAGGCAAACCTTATCGCCGATTCCTGATCCTGGCGCTCACGGGTATCATCCTGGTCTCCCTCGGCTGGGCCGGATTCAAGGCGTATCGCGTCTACACCCACGCCCGGGCCATATGGGCCACTGCTCAACAGCTGAAGTCGACGGCTCGCCAGGCGCTCGCACAGCCCCAGGATCCGACGCAGTGGAAAGATCTGCCTCCGCTTCTGGGCACCATGGAGGCCGAGCTCACCGGTCTGCGGGACGAGATCGAGCCGTTTTTCCCGCTCATGCGGCGCCTGGAGCGGCTGCCCCGCTATGGCTATGAGATCAGCATCGCACCCGATCTGCTGGATGCGGGGATCGCGTCGATCAGCGCCGGCCGCATCGGCGCGGAACAGGCGCTGCCCATGCTGGAGGCGCTGAGGCAACCGGGCGATTCCCCGGGCGACGCCGCGCAGGTCGACGTCCTGGCGCGGGTGTTGCCCTATCTGGAGGCCGGGGCGCCGGCCTGGCGCTCGGTGGGAGCACATCTGGATCAGGCCAGCGCGGCGCTCCAACGGGTCGATCCGGGGCGCCTCCCCCCCGTCTGGGGGGATCGCCTGCGACGGGCCCGGGATCTTCTCGCCGCGGGACGGCCCCTGGTGGATCTCCTGCCCCACCTGCCGGACCTCCTGGGCGCCCAGGGTAAGCGGGCCTATCTGATCATCGCCCAGAACAGCGACGAGCTACGGGCCACCGGCGGGTTCATCAGCGGGGCCGGATTGGTTCGCCTGATCGACGGACGGATCGTGGATCTCACGTTCCGGGACAGCTACGCCGTCGACGATCTGGACCAGCCCCACCCGCCCGCCCCGGAGCCGCTACGTCGCTACATGGGCGCCGAACTTCTCTTCCTGCGGGACGCCAACTGGTCCCCGGATTTCCCCACCAGCGCTCGCATCATGCAGACGCTGTACGAGCTGGATCAGGGCGTGGCTACTCACGGCGTCATCGCCTTCGACCTGATCGCCGTGCAGGAGCTCGTCGGCGCGCTGGAGCCGCTCCACGTCCCCGGCGTCGAGAAGCCCCTCACGAGGAAGAACGTCCTGCCCCAGATCAAGGCGGCCTGGGAACAGCCGGCCGAGGGGCTGACTATTGAGCGGGATTCCAGGGAGTGGTGGCGGCGGCGCAAGGACTTTATGCCCGCCCTCGTGCAGGCCGCCGTCCAACGGCTGAGCGGGGGAGACGTGGATCTCCAACGGCTGGGGTACGCGTTCTGGAAGGCGGCCCGCGAGAAGCACATCCTGATCTATGTGAACCACCCGGAGGCCCAGGCGGTGATCACGACGTTAGGATGGGACGGCGGCCTGCACCCGGGAGAGCAGGACTATCTGGCCGTGTTCGACACGAACGTGGGATACAACAAGGTCAACGCGGTCGTCGCTCGTCAGATGGACTACGCCGTCACCTGGCAAGAGAACGGCTGGACCGCCCGGCTGACGCTCACCTACACGCACCCCATTCAGATCGAGCTGCCCTCCTGCGTCCATCGGCCGGAGTACGGCCGCACATACGCAGACATGACACGCCGCTGTTATTGGGACTACCTGCGCGTATACGTGCCGGACGGCTCCCGGCTGCTGGAGGCGGAAGGATTGGATCCGACGAGCGTGCAGGAGGGGCCCGGCGAGAAAGGCACGTGGGAGATCGCCGGATATTTCGTGATGAAGCCGGGGACGGAGCACGTCGTACGGCTCACATATCGGCTGCCCGAGAGGATCGTCACGCGGGATGCCTACCGACTAACGGTTCAGAAACAACCCGGCACCCCGGCATGGCCATTCCGACTCACGTTCGCCGGCCCCCCGGGCAGTATCTGGAAAATGGAACCGGGCACACAGGGGACGAAAATCCGGCAGGAAGGGACCTTGCGACAAGACCGACTCTGGGAGATCCGCCGCGTGGACCAGCAGGCCCCATAGCGAATGAGATCGAAAAATAGCGCGCTAGCGGGGGGAGGAAGGCGAGGCACGCGACGGTGCAACGAGGCGATGATAGACGAACAACAGAGCCAGGGAGCCGACGTTGGCGATGCCGGCGGCCAGGAAGGGCAACCCTGAGGCGATCTCGAACAGCGCCCCGCTGGCCATCGACCCGATGATCATGGCGAGGTTCCACCACAGATGGATGAACCCCAAGACACGCCCGCGCTCCTCAGGGACGGTGGCCAGAGCGACAAGGCTGGGCAATAGGGTGGACAGCGACCACGCGGCAGCGATGCCCACGGTCCCGAAAGCGAACACGATCCACAGACTGGAGGGCTGAAGCCCGATGCCGAGCATGCTGGTGAGCAGTGCGGCAAAGGTCATCGCCGTCGTCGGGATAGGATTCCACCGGTCCGCGGCATACCCCACGATGGCCTGAGCGAGGGAGGCCGCTATCCAACTGACCGTGGCATACCAGGCGATGATCGTCTTGCTGGCCCCGGCGGCGTCCAACAGCAAGGGGATTAGAACCAACATGATCGCATAGTAGAATGTGGGCAGGAAACGCAGCGTGGCCAGAATCAGCACGGAGGGCCGCAAGGCGATATCGCCATAGCCGAAGAAGCGCCTCAGGCCGGGAGCATGCGTCCGATGCTCAATGGGGGAGCGCGGCAGGACGAATTGATTGAGAGCCACCGTGCCGATGGCGAACACAACCAACACCCTGGCGAAGACGCCATAATCCCAACGATCGAGGATCAAGCCTGCGATAGGACTACTGAGCACGCCGCCGAGCGTATAACCCCAGTTGTACAGAGCCGAGGTCAGGCCGAGATATTGGGGAGCGGCGGTGTCCATCAGATAGCTCTGCCCGCCCAGGGTGTGTAAGCCCTGCCCGAACCCGCCGATGATCCACAGAAGCCCGATCCAGCCCGGTGAAAGGACGAGAAACGCGAGGCTGGATACCAGATATCCCACGTTCCCCAACAGCAGCGTCCGTTTCCGTCCCAACGAATCGCTCAGGGCGCCGCCGAGCAGGGCCGCGACCAACCCCGCCATCTGTCTGGCGGCGATGATATTGGCGATCACGATGGTGGAGTGACCCAGGTCCTTCAGATAGAGCGGGAAAAAGGTGAGATGAGGGGCGAGGATCATGCCTCCCATCAGTTGGAGCGTCAGCAGGGCAACAATAGGACGTCCGAGGGTTCGCAGAAAGGACTTATAGTCGATCTCGTTGGGCTGTGCCATGTTTATACGCGTGACTTTCGATGTGGGTTATTGAGCGTGATCTCGCCAGTAGTCTCCCTCATGGGCGTTGCCGGGGCAGGGGCGATTCATGAGTCGCCCCCGCCCACAGATGGACAGCGGCAGATAAATCCTCCGCCTGGGAAAAGCCCACAGAAGGCGCCTTTCTTGCGTCGCTTACAAAAATACCCCTCGCGGCATATCTCAACCACGAGGGGTAACAGGATAACAAAGCGATGCCACGGCATCTAGTGGCAGGTGGCGACGACTGGACTCGAACCAGTGACCCAGCGATTATGAGCCGCTTGCTCTGCCATCTGAGCTACGTCGCCACACGATACGCAATATATAGCACCTACACAACCTCATACCACAACCCCTTGTGGTGATGTAATTTTGTCAGTCTTGCGCTTTTAGCCGGGTCGCTTGCTCATTTTATCCCTTCGATGGTCTAAAACCAGCCTCTTGGCGCAAATGTTGCCCCGGTTGACTTACCTACAATTTTGCAATACAATAGAACAAACGTTCTGTCGCCACAAGGGCCATGTACAGGAAGCGCCGCAAGTACAGAAACGAGACAACCATGTTCATGAGGCTGGACAGATCTGAGCGAGTCCGGTTTCTCATGCGCTTGCGGCGCGTCTTTCTTGCCGTGCTACGGCCTCCTCGAGCTCGCGACGGAATTGGTCTTTCAAGTCGTCGGGGAGGAGGTCGAAGAGACGGATGAATTCCTGAACGTCCGGCGGCAGTTCCTCGAATTCCTGTTCTTCTAGCTCCTCGTTGATCTTCAGGATGTCCGTAAAGATTTCCACCCACTGACTGCGATCCTCTGACTCTTGCTTATTTAGCATCTCGATCAGCGGCCAGAGCTCGGGGGCTATGGCTGGCTCCTTTTCTCTGGTCTCGCCCTGCCGCGGCCTGGGATCGTCCGTCAGGCCGAGCAGGTAGTCGGTGGTGGTGTTGAGAACCCGAGCGATTCGAGACAATGTTGGGCCGCCTACTTTGGTTCTTTTCCCCGTCTCGATCATAGAGATGTAAGACGCGGCTACACCAGCGGTTTCGGCGAGTTCATCTTGCCTCATGCCCCGCCGCAACCTCATTTTTCTTAGCCTTTCTGCCACCACATTTACCTCACTCACAGCCACATTATAACACTTGTGAACTTTACTGTGGACACCAATTTCAGAAATTCATCCCCAAAAGAGCTTGACAAACTCACATTTGTGAGGTATAATGAGACTAGAAATCACAAGTGTGAGGACGCCATGGAAACTAAGGATAGATTAGTTGCCTGGATGCATGACAAAGGCATGAAGCAAAAAGACCTGGCAAAAGCTCTCGGCTTCGAGACATCATATATCTCCATGATCGTTTCTGGTCAGCGTGTGATTACCGACGCCTTCCGCTGGCGATTCGCCCAGGCGTTCGGCTTTGACGTGGCGGCGGAGCTATTTGGCGACGGCGAGCACAACGGCGCTCAGCAGGCCGTGCGTGAGCATGGGTCTGCGTGAGCGCCGTTGTTG
>JAJRVX010000375.1:0-6369 GCA_024277095.1 Chloroflexota bacterium | reverse complement strand
TGGGGGATCGCCATCTTCCTGCTGGCGCTTGCCCTGCGCCTGGCGTATGTGACCCTGTTCGTGGGATGGGATTACGTGCCCCAGCGTGATGCGGCCGAGTACAGCGCGATCGCGGCGAACCTGGCCGCCGGCCGAGGGTATCGCCTGCCGTCTGGGGAGTTGACCGCGATTCGGCCCCCGCTATTTCCGCTGCTGTTGGCGGGGGTCTACGCGATCTTCGGCGTCCACTACGGCGCGGCGCTGGTGGTGCAGGGGCTTTGGGGCGCGTTGACGTGTGTGATCGTGTATCGGGTAGGGGCTGAGGCGTTTGGGGAGTGGCCCGGCCGGCTGGCCGGGGGGATGGCGGCCGGCTATCCGCTGCTCATCTACAATGATGGCCAGCTCTTGTCAGAGACGATCTTCCTGGTGTGGGTGACGCTGGCCCTATGGGCGATGTTGCGGCTGGCGCGACGTCTTCGCACACGAGAGGTGGTCGTCCTGGGGGTCGCGTTGGGACTGGTGGCGCTCACCCGGCCGAACGGGCTCATCCTGTGGGCGGGCGTCGTCGTCTGGGCGCTGTGGTATTGGCGACGGCGGGGCTGGCCCGTCGTGGGCGCCGTCACCCTGATCGTGCTCCTGCTGTTGACGCCGTGGGTCGTGCGCAACTGGATCGCCATGGACGCCTTCATCCCGGCGAGCACGATGGGAGGGGCCGTGCTGCTGGGCTCGTACAACGAGATCGTGCTGGAGGATCCGGCGTATCGGGGGGATTGGGTCTCCCCATGCCGGGTGCCGGGCGCCCGGTGCGGCGAGGCGATGAGCGAGGTGGCGCGCGATCAGTTGTGGCGCGCCATGGGGTTGGCCTTCATCCGCTCGCACGTGAAAGATCTGCCGGAGATGGCGTTCTGGCGGTTCGTCAACTTCTGGCACCTGTACCGTTTCACGCGGGGCTTCCCGGAGAATCTGGGGTTCTACGCCTATGTGGCGGTGGCGGCGCTGGCCGTGGTGGGAGCGGGGCTATATCGGTCGCGATGGAAGCTCCTGAGCCCCCTATATGTGGTCGTGATTTGCTTTACCGCCAATGCGCTGGTATTCTGGGGCGGTTTTCGTATGCGTGCCCCGGTGGAGCCGGTTTTACTGGTTCTGGCCGCGGGTGCCCTGTGGCGCATCGGCGTGGGGATCAAACAGCAAGCCATCACGCGATGAGGAAGGATCGTGTGGTGGTGGCTTGGAGATGGCGATGATACAAGCGGCAGTGATCGGCGTTGGCGCGATGGGGCGCAACCACGCGCGCATCCTGGCGCAGATGGAAGATGTCGACCTGGTGGCTGTGGCGGACGTGGAGCCCGAGATCGTGGAGCGCGTGGCGCGCACGTACAAGGCCAACGCCTACACGGATTATCGGGAGATGCTGGATCGGGAGCGGCTGGACATCGTGACCATTGCGGTGCCCACCCGGGCCCATTGCAAGGTGGCCGGCGACGTGATCGCCCATGGCCTGCACGTGTTCGTGGAGAAGCCGCTGGCGGCTTCGGTGCGTGAGGGGCGGGAGCTGATCGACGCCGCCCGGGCGCGAGGGATCACGCTGGCGGTGGGGCATATCGAGCGCTTCAACCCGGTCATCATCGAGCTGAAGCGCCGGTTGGAGGCGGGACAGGTCGGCCGCGTCTTCCAGATGATCGCCCGCCGCGTGGGGCCGTTCCCATCCCGCGTGGAGGACGTGGGCGTCGTCTTCGATCTGGCCACCCACGAGCTCAACATCATGGAGTACCTGAACGGGGCTCCCATCCAGTTCCTGTATGCGGAGACGGAGCGGGAGATCCACGCCCAGCACGAGGACCTGCTCTCCGGCCTCCTCAAGTTTCGCAACGGCACCATCGGCCTGCTGGATGTCAACTGGTTGACGCCCACCAAGATCCGACAGCTCACCGTCCTGGGCGAACGGGGCATGTTCCTGGTCAACTATCTGACCCAGGAACTGTTCTTTTACGAGAACAGCTCGGCCAACGGCTGGGAGGGATTGGTGGCCCTGATGGGGGTGAGCGAGGGGAAGGTGACCCGCTACGAGATCCTGCGGCGGGAGCCGTTGAAGGAGGAGCTGGAGGCCTTCGTTCGCTCCGTGAGGCGGGGCGAGCCGCCTCTGGTAGGCGGCGAGGAAGGGCTGCGCGCCGTGTACCTGGCGGAGAAGCTGGTGGAGTCGGGGCGGGAACGGCGGCTCATCCGCCTGGACTTGTGAGCGCGGAGACGGACGTGTTGACGCTTACGGGGAAGTCGGTGCTGGTGACGGGCGGGGCCGGATTCATCGGCAGTCATCTGGTGGACCGGCTCATCGCCGAGCGGCCAGGCCGCCTGATCGTGGTCGACAACCTCTTCCTGGGCAAACGGGAGAACCTGGAGGAGGCGCGACGGGCCTATCCGTCCCTGCGCTTCTATCCGGAGGATGTGAGCCGGCCGCAGACCATGCGGCGCATTTTGGAGGAGGAGGAGGTCGAGGTCGTCTTCGACCTGGCGACCATCCCTCTGCCGGCCTCGCTGCGGCGTCCCAAGTGGGCCAGCCGTAGCATCCTGGAGATGGCCCTGAACGTGTGCGAGCTGGGGCGTCAGGGGATGTACCGGACGTTGATCCACTGCTCTAGCTCGGAGGCGTACGGCAGCGCGCAATACGTGCCCATGGACGAGGCGCATCCGCTGGCGGTGGAGACGCCGTACGCGGCGGCGAAGGCGGCGGCCGACCTCCTGGTGCGCTCCTATGCCCGCACCTTTGGGCTGGATACGGTCATCGTGCGTCCCTTCAACACCTATGGGCCGCGGCAGAACGAGCGTCAGTACGCAGGCGTCATCCCCATCGTGATCCGGCGCATCCTGGCGGGGCAGGCGCCCATCATCTACGGAGACGGAGAGCAGACCCGGGATTACACCTTCGTCACCGACATCGCCGAGGGCATGGTGGCCGCGTCCCGGAGCGAGGCGGCTCGTGGCCGTGTGATCAACCTGGCGAGCGGACAGGAGGTCAGCGTCAACCGACTGGTCCGCCTGATCTGCCAGGCGCTGGGATACGAGGGGGAGGTCCAGTACGCTCCCCCGCGCCCGGCCGACGTGCGCCGTCATCTGGCGGATGCGAGCCTGGCTCATTCGTTGTTGGGCTGGCAGCCCCGCGTGTCGCTGGAGGAGGGGATCGCCCGCACGGTGCGTTGGTACGTGAGCCGGCTGGGATCGGCGGGATGAGCGCCATCGAACGGGTAGCTGTGACGGGCGCGTCCGGCTACATCGGGCGGCATTTCCTGCGCTGGCGGGCGCGTGAGGGATCGCCCGCCGTGGCGGTGGTGCGCCGGGATGTCCCTCTGCCGGACGCGGCCGCGGTGCGGGTGGCGGATATCCTGGACCTGGACGCGTTGACGCGGGCCTTCGCCGGATGTGAGGCTGTGGTGCATCTGGCCTGCATGCCCGTGGCGGGCTGCTGGGAGGACCCGGTGGGGGGATTCCGGGTCAACGCGCTGGGGACGGTTCATGTGTTGACCGCCGCTCGTCGGGCCGGTGTGCGACGTGTGGTGTACACATCCTCGGCTCAGGTCTATGGCCGGCCGGAGTCGCTGCCCGTGGCGGAGGATGTCCCCTGTCGCCCCGTCACGCCGTATGGCGCTGGCAAGCTGAGCGGGGAGGTATGGTGCCGCACGGCGGTCGAGGTGGACGGGATCGAGGCGGTCGTGCTGCGCCTGTTCAACGTGTACGGTCCCGCGGTAGATGGCTCTCCCCGGCCGACCGTTGAGGCGCTCTTCCTGCGATCGGTGTGGGAGGGGCGGCCGCCCGTCGTGCGGGGGCACCCGGAGCACATGCGGGATTTCGTGCATGTGACCGATGTGGCGCGGGCGCTGGAGCGGGCGTTGGCGGTCCCCCAGGCCGACGGCGAGCCGATCAACATCGGGACGGGGCGCGGGACCTCCATGGTTCAGCTGGCCCGGATGGCCGGTTGGGCGTGGGGGAAGTCGGTGGAGCCTCAGGTGGAGCCCCCAACGGAGGAGCCCATTCAGCTGGAGGCGGACATCGGCCGGGCGCGTCGGTGGCTGCGTTGGGAGCCCGAGGTCACGCTGGAGGATGGGCTGGCCGCATTGGCGCGTGCCATCACGAGGGCGCGAGGGGGATGATCTTGTGCCCTTTTCATGCGGGAATACGGTGGGGACTTTGAGGGGCACAGCCCCTCGCAAGAAGCTTCCTGGCTTCCGTTCCTGACCTGCCTCGCCTGGCCTTGCGCATTTGGATACACTACCGACGGTCCCCCGTGTTTGGAGGCCGACCGGCTCTGTGCTACAATGGGCGCCGGCCGGTTGGTGGAGGGCCCGGCCTCCATCGCTGTGATCTCCCCGTAGATCTACCGCCCGGAGATCTCGGCGAGATTTCATCGATTCCGGTGGGTATCCTTTGGATCGTCTCATGGATTCCTGCCTCATTGGGTGCACCGCAGTGATCCCCCGCCTTGTGTGAAAAAAGTGTCATCTTCGCAAGCGAGTTCGTTCATTTGAAGTTCATATACGTGTGCTAGTGTGCGTGAGGGGGAGAAGATGTCGTGGATGGGCGCTGTGGCGAAATTGGCGAGAGTGGATTGGGGGACCTGGTTGAGCGGTGTCTATGATTATAACGTGCGGTCCCATGTCAGGCCGTTGCCTCCCAAGATCCTTCAGGTGATCGTCAACTACCGGTGTAATGCCCGCTGTGCGATGTGCAACATCTGGCAGATGAAGCCGGAGCGTGAGTTGAGCCTGGAGGAATTCTCGCGCGTCATGGAGGATGACATCTTTCGCGGGATCGAGCGCCTGACGGTGGCGGGAGGGGAGACCAGCCTGCGCAAGGATCTGGTCCCGCTGGTGGGCATGTTCCTGGACCGGATGCCCCGGCTGAAGGCGCTTTCCACCGTGACCAACGGTTTTCTCCCCGAGCGCATCGTGGAGGACACCGAGCGGATATTGGAGATGTGCCAGGCTCGCAAGATCCGATTCAGCATCTCCGTCTCCCTGGAGGGGATCGGCGACCTGCATGATCAGATCCGGGGCGTGCCCGGCGGGTTCTCCAGGGTTGAGCGGACTCTGGAGGGGCTGCGCGCGTTGCAAGAGCGGTACGAGTTCTGGCTGGGCGTGGGGTACACGGTGATGCACCAGAATCTGCGCCACGTTCGCCAGTTTCGGGCCTGGTGTGAGGAGAGGGATATCCCGTACGGCTTCCAGATCGTTGGCTTCCATGATTCGTACGTGTCCAATCTGGATCGCCAGAACGAGGTCGACTTCCGGGAGGAGGATCGGCAGGAGCTGATCGCTTTCATGCGGGAGCTGGCGGCGCAGCGGTCGTTGCGGAACGTCACGGCGTTCTACTGGGATGACATGGTGCACATGTATCGGGACGGCCGGCCGCGCCAGACCCCCTGTCCGTTCTCCATGGACGGCCTGGTCCTGGATTCCTTCGGCGATGTGTACTACTGCCTTTCCTCTCGCAAGATCGGCAACGTGGTGGATGAGGGCCGTTCGGTCAGTGAGATCTATTATGCGCCGGAGAACCTGGCGTATCGGGACCGCATGAAGCAGCGTGCGTGCCCGAAGTGTAACAGCGCCTGTGGGGTGGAGGTGGCGCTGAAGAAGGATGCCAAGCGCTACGTGAAGTTCCTGCTGACCGGGCGGACGGGGCCGGAGACCGGGCCCGGCCCGGGTCAGCGTCTCGATGCCGAAAGTCCGGTATCCGTTTCCTCGTAATGACGCGCCCGTGGCCTTGGCGCCTGGGCGATGCCGTGCATACGGCACATGAACTTTGTCTGGAAGATGGGAAAGGAGTATAGCGGATGCGCAAAATGCGATTGGGATGGGCGTTCACCTTCGTGATGGTGATATCCTTGCTGGCGTCGACGGCGAGCCTGGCATGGGATACGCGCGTGCCGTCGACGGCTGCGGAGCCCACGCCTCAGGTGGGGCCGGAGGGGGTGCAGAAGATCCCGGCGGACATCAAGCCCGGCATCTACTACCTCAACTACGGCAGCACGGTGTTAGATCCGGCGCTGTACCCGGTGGATGGCAGCGTGCGATTCTTCCAGTGGTCCGAGCTGGAGATCGGCGATGGCGTGTACAACTGGGGCCTGTTGGACAGGTTCCTGGACAAGATGCATAACGCCGGCCTGGGCGCGGGGATCTTCATCAGCACCTACGATGGTAAGTGCTGCGGTGATATCCGGGCCATGCCCGATTACGCGATCCGGCTCGGCGATACCGTCATCGAGGCCGGTGATACGCTGAACTACTACGCGGGCGGCCAGAACGGCAACTTTGACCGGGGCGATAGGGGATGGACGACGGAGGGGAACGCCGTCATCAATGATGAGAACCCTTACGGTGGCTCCGGCTACTCCGCTCGCCT
>JAJRVX010000374.1:0-2750 GCA_024277095.1 Chloroflexota bacterium | reverse complement strand
GCTACCAACTCCACCTCCACCGGCGTGCCACCCACCGGCACCGTCGGCGTCGGCGTCACCGTCGCACCCCCAGGCGGAGGCACAGGCGTCGACGTCCACGTCGCCGTCGGAACCGGCGTGGAAGTAGGCAGAGACTGGCCACTCCCACCACCGTAATGCCAGATGTGCCCCTGGTCATCGCCGACCCACAGGTCATCCTCGCCGAACACGTACAGCGACATCAGGTTCGCCGTCGTCGGCGGGCCATCCATCCGCTGCCAGGTCTGGCCATCCGTCGTGCGATAGATGTGCCCCTCCCAGCCGATGGCGTATCCCAGCCGGTCGTTCACCATCTGCACGCGCTCCAGGGCCACGGGGACCTTCGCCTGGAGCTCGAACTTCGGCGAGCTGCTCGTCGCGTTGCTGATCTTGAGGATGATGCCGGGCGAATCGTTGGGCCCGGGATCCTCCAAAGTGGCCACGATCCACCCGGTGTCCTTGTCCACAAAGCTGATCCCGTACGCATACCGGACGTCAGCCTTGGGATCCAGGGCGAGCAGCTGCTGGTCCGTGTACCAGGCCTTCATCCCCCAGTGAGCGCCGCCGTCCCAGGAGTAGTACAGCCGTCCCTTGGCAGCGGCAAAGCAGACGCTGGTGGTCGGGCACTCGATGTCCCGCACCACGAAGTTGTTCGTGACGGGGACGGGGCCGAAGTTGTACCCGTCGGTGGAGCGCAGGATGAAGTTCAGCGTCGTGCCCACCAGGACGGTATTCCCTGTGCCGGTCCAGCGGACGGAGTACAGGAACCCGCCGTACGGGTTGCCGTACCGATCCGTCGGCCGCGGCGACTTCTGCCAGCTCGCCCCGCCATTGGTGGTCCGCATGATGGTCGCAAACCGGCCGACCACCCAGCACGTGTTCTCATCCTTGCAGTCCACGGACGACAGGAAGGCCCGATTCGCCGTGGCCGGATGCTCGACCTCCGTCCAGGTACCCCCGCCATCCGTGGTCTTGTAGATGAAGGCCGTGCCGCTGCTCTCCGTCCACTCCGGCCCACCCACGGCATAGCCGACGTTCCGGCTGGGGAAGTCGATCCACCACACTTTGAGAGAGGGCGGCGCCTTGGGCACCGTGAACGAGAGCTCCCAACCGCCACTACCGCCAGGCGATGGCGTGGCCGTAGGCGCCGAGACGGTCGGGGTCGGCGTCGGCGTAGCCGTAGGCGGCGCCGACGTAGGCGTGGGGCCAGGCCCTCCTTCCACGTAGTAGGTCACGCGCAGCCGCGGCCGGATGGACACATTCTCCGCCTCCGAGCTGGCGTACGTGTACCGCACGTTCGCGTAGCTGGGCCCCTTCAGCAGGATGCCATGGTTGCTGGACGGGTTGGCCAGCCACTTGGCCACCAGGCTGGTCACGTCCAGGCTCACCCAGCTGTTCAGGCGGTTGACGTTGACGCTGTCCACCGGATCGGCCGCCCGATCGACGTTCACGCCATTCGCGCCCGGCTGCGACCACAGCCCGCCGATGACCGCCTGCTGCCACGTGGCCTGCACATCGTTCCAGCTGCGCAAGACCTCGTACGCCTCTAACGTCTGCGTATTGGAGTTCGAGCGGGCGATGGGGTACACGTCCAGCCACGCCTTCGTGACCACGGCACCCGCGGGCAGACGCCCCTCCAGGTCAAAGCGCAACAGCGCGTGCATCTGGTCCCGGGAGCGCACCCGAAGCTCCACATCGCGGCCGTAGTTGCTTCCCGGAGACCAGGAGCTCAGCCACGTATCCGACGTGCCGTTGTAGCTGCCCACCCCCTCCTGCAGGACGATAGAGGACAGCTGGCTGGTGGGCATCGGGGTAGGCGTCGGCTGCCCCGGCGGGACCGGCGTCGAGGTCGGCACGAGCGTAGGTGTCGGGGTGGGCTCCGTCGAGCCACCCACCGTGTACGTGACCACCAGGCGAGGGCGCAGACTCGGGTCTATGGCGTCGGAGGAGTAGAAGCTGTACTCCACCTTGGCCTCGCTCTGCCCCTTCAGCAGCAGACCGTAATTGGCAAGCGGGTTGACCGCCCAGTCACGCACCAGCGACGTCACATCCACCGTCACCCATCCGTTGGCGTCCGGCAGCGGAACGCTGGCCACAGGCGTGGCATCTCGGTCCACCTGCGGCTGCTCCGCGCCGGGCGCGCCCCAGGCCGATCCCGACTGTGCGATCTGCCAGGTCGCCTGGGACTCCTGCCACGAGCGCCTCACCCCGTACACCTCCAGATCCATGGGGTTGCCGTTGGTACGATTGAAGCGATAGAGGTGAAGCGTCGCGCCGGTGACGGGCGCGCGGGCGGGGATGCTGGACAGGTCGAACTGCAGCAGCCCGTTCATCACGCCCTGAGAGCGCACCGCGATGCGAGCCTCCTTGCCGAAGTTGCTCGTGGGCTGCCACGCGCTCAGGAACGTATCGGCCGTGCCCTGGTAGCCGTCCACTCCCTCCTGGAGGCTCACCGTGACGGGCAACCCCGGCTTCCGGATCACCTGGACGAAGTGGATGATCTCATCGCCATCGTCCCGGCTCCAGATGCGGAAGTCGCTGCCCGCGTACTTCCCGCCGACGGGCTGACCATCGGCGAACTCCGCATCATCCAGCTCGAAGCTCACCTTCTTCCAGGTCCGGGTATTCGTCTTGCGCACGATGCCGGCGCTCTTGAAGTTGTCCGTGCCCACCGCGTCGTACTGGAGCTCCCACGTGTCCGTGCCCTGGTCGTAGTAGATGACGTTGATGGT
>JAJRVX010000373.1:0-2972 GCA_024277095.1 Chloroflexota bacterium | reverse complement strand
GGGATCCTCCCAGCGCTTCCATTGAGTGGGGATACACAACCTGGCCTCGCCTGAGCTGGCTGGGCTTTCCCGGGAGGGGGATAATGGCACGGTATCAGGTCTACTGGGAGGTTCCCCGCGATGGGAGGTGCATGGCTCATCTGCCCGAGTTGCCCTCCTGCTTCGCCAGAGCGCCGACCCGGGATGAGGCGCTGAGCCGAATCATCGCCGCGATCGGCGATCATCACGCCTGGCTGCGCCGTCACGGCGAGCTTGTCCCGCCTACGGATGTCCCCATCGAGACCGAGGTCGCTGGCGAGAGCCTCGGCTTTGGCCCCTTTGATCCAGGAGACGCCGCTGCCCTTTTCCCGCCCGATCAAACGCCCATCACCCCAGATGGGATGGAGCACCTCTTTCGTCTTATGGGCCATGCTCGCGCCGATCTGTTGGCTCTGGTCCGTGATCTGCCTGACGATCTCCTGGACTGGCAGCCCACCTCGCGGTCCCTCAGCATCCGTCGCCTGTTGCGTCATATCGGCGACGCCGAGGAGTGGTACGTCTCCCGTCTGGTATCCCCGGAGACGCTGCCTCCGGAGTGGGAGCATGACGAGAACCTGCCCATCTTCCAGTTCCTGGGGATGGAGCGACGTACCGCCATAGCCCGGCTGCGCCAGCTCACCGATGAGGAGCGATCGCAGGTGTTCTATCCCGCTCACTGGACGCGACATCCCGAAGAGCCGTGGACGGCGCGCAAGGTTCTGCGGCGTTTCCTGGAACACGAGCGGGAGCACACGGCGCAGGTGCGAGAGATCCTGGTCGCCCGGATACGTCACCTGCTCGCCCGTCTGGCGATGGAGCGCGCCAGCCTGCTGGAGCTGCTCCTGGGACTGGACGAGCGGATACTCTCTGAGGTGCCTCTCATAGGCGACTGGACCGTCAAGGATGTGCTGGCCCACATCGCCGCCTGGGATCGCTGGGAGGATCAGGCCATGCGGCGCATGGTGGCCGGGGAGGAGCCCGATTTCTCAGCGATACAGGACTTCGACGCGGCGAACGCCGCCTTCATCGCTGTGTGGCGTGATCGATCTCTGGCTGACGTGCTGGCCGAATTGCGAGCGGCTCGGGCGGATTGGGTGGCCTGGCTGAAGGGCCTGTCCGTCGAGGAGTTCTTCCGGCGCCGTTCCTATGCGGGATGGGATTGGTCGTTCTTCGTGACCCCATTGCGGGTCCAGTGGCAGCATGACGCCGAACACGCGGCCCAGATCGCAGCCTGGCGGGAGGCTGAAGGAGGGGACGGGGGCATAGGCCCCAAGGAGGTGCTGCTCGTCGCCCTGGAGGCTGCCCGTGAGGAGCTGTTGGCGGCCGCCGATTTGGTGCCGCCCGAGGAGAGAGCGTCGCTGCCGGTTTGCGGGAATTGGACGCTCAAAGATGTATTGGGGCACGTGGCCGACTGGGATCGGCTGTGCGTGGAGGGTTTGCGCCAGGTAGTTGCCGGCCGGGTTCCTCAGATCGAGCACGTGGAAGATCTGGAGGTCTGGAACCAGGATCACGTGGAGGCTCGTCGCGATGAGCTGTGGGAGGTGGTGTGGGTCGATTGTCATATCACCCGTGCGGCGCTGTTGGAGATCCTGGAGGAGATGGACCAGGCCGACCTGGCCCGGTTCTTCCCCAGCCCCTGGGAGCCGGAGAGCACTCCCTATGATTGGGTTCATGCCTTCCTGGCCCATGACCGGGGGCATGCTCGGGACTTGCGAGGGGCGGCGGGTGGGATATCCTGACGCCTCGGACGGCCATCCCGTTCGGACGGTCGTGTGGAACGGATGTATTGTACGGACGTGAGACGCGGAGGTCGCCGCATGTCGGACTGGGAAGGCGTCGGGGAAAAGGGTTTTTGTGCCGAACGGCGGTATCTGCTGGGCGAGATCCAACAGCGTGTCGACCCTGAATATCGGTCAGGGGTCAGCATGGCGGTCCCGACCGGGCTCCGGGTCTACGGCGTGCGAGTGCCCCGCCTGCGAGAGATCGCCCGCGCCTGGCATCGTACGCACAAGGGGATTGGCCGTGAGGACCTGATGGCGCTGGTGGAGGCGTTATGGGATGGCGAGTCCCGGGAGGAGCGGGTGCTGGCCCTGATGTTGCTCCAGCGCTATAAGCGATGGATCCCGGCCCTGACCTGGGTGCACTTCGATCGCTGGCGTCGGGGCCTGGACAACTGGGAGCTGACCGATGGGCTTGGGGTACGGATCCTGGGGGCCTGGGTGTTGGATGATCCGGAGGCCCGGCTGCATCACCTGCGGGATCTGATCGCCGACGAGGACGTGTGGAGCCGACGGCTGGCGCTGGTGGCTACCGTGTGGCTGAATCGGGGCCGGAAGGATGTCAGCTTTCCGAATTTCACGTTGGAGCTGGTGGATCGGGTGAAGGCAGAGCGTCACCCGATGATCACCAAAGCCGTCTCCTGGGCGTTGCGGGAGATGACCAAGAAGCATCCGGACCGGGTGGCTGCTTATCTGGAGGAGAACCGGGACATCCTGGCCCCTCACATCGTGCGCGAGGTGGGCAACAAGCTGCGCACCGGGCTTAAGAGCAGTAAGGCAGGTCTTTGAGGACCGTCATTTATCATGGTGTGTGTCAAGGGGAGCATCATAGAGGTGAAGCGTGGCAAGCGAAGACTCTGTACGGAGCGATCAATGGACCGAAGCGGTGAAAGCGAGAGATCCGAGGCACCGGCGGCCTGGCAGGGCCAGGCCGGTGAGGTGATCAGACGGTGCTACGATCAGCAGCCTGAGGCGGAGTGGGGGCGGTTGGAGCGGCATCGCACCGAGTTCGCCGTCACCTTGCGGGCGCTGGAGGAGCATCTTCCCCCTCCGCCAGCGAAGGTGTTGGATTGCGGCGGCGGCCCCGGCCGCTACGCCATCGAGCTGGCCCGTCGTGGCTATGAGGTCACGCTCTTCGACCTATCGGCCGGGTGCCTGCGGATGGCGCGGGAAAAG